>DASXTS010000310.1:0-11330 GCA_036505275.1 Pseudonocardiaceae bacterium | reverse complement strand
TCCACAGTGGAAACCGGGGCTTCAGTACTTCTCGAGGCTGGATCAGCCAGCGGCCGCCTTCAAGGCATCGCCCAGGGCGTTGGCCTCCTCCGCCGACATCTCGACGACGAGGCGCCCACCACCCTCGAGCGGAACGCGCATCACGATGCCGCGTCCTTCCTTGGTGACCTCGAGGGGACCGTCGCCGGTCCGGGGCTTCATGGCCGCCATAGCGTGCTCCCTCCGCTGGTTTCACCCGCCGGTGCGCCGTCGCCCGGCCGAGGCCCGAGCACCGACGTGACGTGCCCATTCTCGCGCATCCGCCGGACAGCAGGATATCGGAACCGATCATTTCGGCCACCGCCGACGCCCACCATGGCGGCGCGTTGTCGGCGCGTTGTCGGCGCGTTGTCGGCGCGGTGGTGGCGGCCCCGCCGGCCTGGAACACTCACCACCGTGCCCGATCAGCCAGTGCTCCTCGTCGACGACGCCGGTGGCGTCCGCACCCTGACCCTCAACCGGCCGGACGCGTACAACTCGTTCACCGCGGAGCTCAAGGAGACGCTGCTCGCCGAGCTGCGCTGGGCGGCCGGCGAGCCGACCGTGCGCGCCGTGGTGATCACTGGTGCCGGCCGGGCGTTCAGCGCCGGCCAGGATCTTCGCGAGCACGTCGAGGTGCTCAACGCCGACGGCGACGCGCCGATGCGCACCGTGGACGAGCACTACAACCCGCTGGTCCGCGCGCTCACCACCATGCCCAAGCCGGTGATCGCCGCGGTGAACGGCACGGCCGCAGGCGCCGGCGCCTCGCTCGCCTTCGCCTGCGACCTGCGCATCGCGGCCGAGTCGGCGAAGTTCCTGCTGGCATTTGCCGGCGTCGGCCTGTCGGCGGACACCGGAGCGTCCTGGACGCTGCCACGGCTGGTCGGCTACGGCCGGGCCATGGAGATGATGCTGCTCGGGCAGCCGGTGACGGCGCCCGAGGCGCTGCGCATCGGCATGGTCAACCGGGTGGTGCCGGACGGCACAGCGCTCGCCGCGGCGTCCGAGCTGGCCGTGTCGTTGGCGGCCGGGCCGACCACGGCGTACGCGCGGATCAAGGAGGCCATGCTCGCCGCCGCTGGTGCCGAGCTCGAGCAGGCCCTCGCCATCGAGAGCCGCAGCCAGGCCGAATTGGCCCAGACGGCCGACCACCGCGAGGCCGTGCAGGCGTTCGTCGCCAAGCGGCCGCCCTCGTTCAGCGGACGATGAGGCTCAGCCGGCTGCGACGTCCTCGGCGGCCCGCCAGCAGCCCACCACGTGGTCGTCCACAATGCCGACGGCCTGCATCATCGCGTAGCACGTCGTCGGGCCGACGAAGGCGAACCCACGGCGCTTGAGTTCGCGCGCCATTGCCACCGCCTCCGGGGTGGTCGCCGGCACGTCGTCCATAGTGGACGGTCTGGGTCGTGCGCCGGCCAGAGGTGCGAACGACCACAGCAGCGTGCCGAGCGGGAGTTCGAGATCGAGTACGGCGCGCGCATTGCGGATGGTCGCCTCGATCTTCGCGCGGTTACGCACGATCGCGGTGTCGGCCAGCAGCCGATGCACGTCGGACTCGTCGAACGCCGCTACGGCGGCCGGGTCGAACCCGGCGAACGCGCCGCGGAAGCCGTCGCGCTTGCGCAGGATGGTCAGCCAGGACAGCCCCGACTGGAACGCCTCGAGGCTCAGCCGCTCGAACAACTCGGCGTCGCGGTACAGCGGTCGGCCCCATTCCTCGTCGTGGTAGGCGAGAAACTCGGCGGCGGACAGACCCCATGGGCAGCGGGCCCGGCCGTCCGACCCGACGACGGCGGTCATCGGCGGGTCTGCGACTGGCCGGAATCAGCCGCGCGGCGGACGCACATGGCCGCCAGCGCGCGGCCGCCACGGCGCATGAGCGCCTCGGAAGGGGCGCGCAGCAGCAACAGCGCCAGGTGGCCGAGCGGTCCCAGCGGCGGCCGCAGCACCTCGGTCCAGACGAACGTCGAACCGCCGTCGCCGCCGGCCTCGACGGTGAACTCGCCATATCCGTGCAGCAGCCGGCCGAGGTGCCGCATCCGGCACCGGTGCGGCGGCTGCCAGTCGACGATCTCGAGGACATCCAGGAACCCGACATCGGCCAGCCCGGTGAAGGCGAACAGCCGCGTGCCCACCGTGCGGCCGTCGCCGTCCGCCACCACGACTACCGTGCCCGGCATCCACTCCCCCTGCGCCGGCCAGTCGGTGATCGCAGCCCACACCAGCTCCGCCGGAGCGGCCACCGGCACCCTGACCTCGAACGTGACGCTCACCTGGCCACGTCCCGGTCACCCTCCAGCTCGGCCAACCGCTCGTGTAAGGCGTCCAGCTCGCCGGCCAGCCGCCGCAGCGCCCAGTCCACCTCGGACATCTTGTATCCCCGCACGGCCTGCTGGAATCGCAGTACCCGCACGTCCCGGCCGGTGATACCGGACTCCGGCAGGCAGGTCGGGGTGGCGCCCGGCGGCAGCGGCGCGAGCTCCTCGCCGCGCCCGAACACGAGAGCGGCGGACAGGTACACCACGGCCGCCACCGCGACCATCACCACCAGGTACAGCAAAGCGGTCAACACGCCCCTGATGGTGGCACGTCACCCCGACACTCACCGCCACACCCGCGTGTTCGCCGGTTCGGCTCCGCGTGTTCGCCGGTTCGGGCGTGCGTCTTGGGCGGTTCGGGCGGCCAGTCGGGCGGTTCGATGCGTGTCAGGCGAGAGCGCGCGGATGCAGCGGGACGGGGGCCGGGTGCCGGCGATCGAGGCGACCATGTCGAGCACGCTGCGGATGCGGCGGACCTGATGGGCGCGGAAGACCCGGGCGCCGGCGTGCGCGGCGATGGCGATGGCGGTGGCGGTGGCGGTGGCGGCGAGGGTGCTGTCCTCGCGGTCGTCGACGCCGACGCCGAGGTTCTCGCTCGGCGGTCGAGACCCAGTCACCGGCCGCACCGGCCCGCACGCCGCCAATGTCCACCAGGTCGGCGCCCTCGGCCGCGGCGCGGTCGACAGCGGCCATCGCGCGGTCGACAGCGAAGGCGGCGCCACGGTCGTAGAACGAGTCCCGCGTCCGGTTGACGATCGCCATCACCAGGCGCGCGGTCCTCACGCATCGTGCGGCCGCCGAAGCGCAACGGGCTCAGTGCGTCTCCTCCCACGCCCGGTAGGCGCTCTCGACATAGCCGACCGCCTCGTCGATGTCGTCGGTGATGTGCAGCAGCGCCATGTCCCGCTCGTTGATCTTGCCGGCGGCCAGCACCGTGTTGGCCAGCCACTCGTGCAGCCCGCCCCAGTACGACCGGCCGAAGAGCACCACGGGGAACTTGGTGACCTTCTTGGTCTGCACCAGGCACAGCGCCTCGAACAGCTCGTCCATTGTGCCGAAGCCGCCGGGCAGGCAGAGGAACGCCTGGGCGTACTTGATGAACATGGTCTTGCGGGTGAAGAAGTAGCGGAAGTTGACGCCGAGATCCACCCATGGGTTCAGGCCCTGCTCGAACGGCAGCTCGATGCCGAGGCCGACGGAGAGCCCGCCGGCTTCCGATGCGCCCCGGTTGACCGCCTCCATGCTGCCGGGGCCACCGCCGGTGATCACGGCAAAGCCGGCGGCCGCGAGCGCCGCGCCGATCTCGCGACCGAGCTGGTACTCCGGATGGTCGCGCTGGGTGCGCGCCGAGCCGAACACGGTGACCGCCCTGGGCAGCTCGGCGAGCGCGCCGAAGCCCTCGACGAACTCCGCCTGGATGCGCATCACCCGCCACGGGTCGGTGTGCACCCAGTCGCTCGGGCCACGTGAGTCCAGCAGGCGCTGGTCGGTGGTAGTTAGCTCCTCGCGCCGGGAGCGGCGCAGCACCACGGGGCCCCGCTGCTTCTCCCTGGGGTGTTCCTCGTCGAGCTCGGCCGTCATGGCGGCCACCATAATCCGGCCCTATCCTGGCACGCTGAGGAACTGCCGCAGCACCAGCGCGCACCGGGTGACGTTGGCGGTATCCACGTGCTCCTCACGGGTGTGCGCGAGATTGGGGTCGCCGGGGCCGAAGTTGAGCGCGGGGATACCGAGGGCAGCGAACCGGGCGACGTCCGTCCAGCCGTACTTGCCCACCGGCCGGGTCTGCGCGGCGGCCAGGAACGCCTGCGCGGCCGGCGCGGTCAGGCCAGGGAGCGCACCGGCTGCGCCGTCGGTGAACACCACGTCGAAGTCGTCGAACACCCCGCACACGTGCTGCCGGGCGGCGGCAAGGTCGCGGTCGGGCGCGAACCGGAAGTTGACCGTGACGATGCACTCGTCAGGCACCACGTTGCCGGCCACGCCGCCGCGGACGCCGACGGCCTGCAGCCCCTCGCGGTACCCGCAGCCGTCGATCTCAACCGTGCGGGCGTCGTAGCCGGCCAGCCGGTCGAGGACCGGGCCGGCGGCGTGGATCGCATTGACGCCGAGCCAGGAGCGTGCGCTGTGCGCCCGCCGGCCCGTGGTCCGCACCTCGGCACGCAGCGTGCCCTGGCAGCCGGCTTCGATCGCGGCCGCCGTCGGCTCGCCGAGAATCGCCAGGTCGGCGCGTAGCCACTCGGGCAGCTCGCGCTCGATTCGACCGAGGCCGTTGCGGTCCGCCTCGACCTCTTCGCAGTCGTACAGCACCACGGTGAGATCGTGGCTCGGCGCGCGGACCGACGCGGCGATGTGCAGGATGACCGCGTCGCCGGCCTTCATGTCGCAGCTGCCGCAGCCGTAGAGCAGCGCGCCGTCACGGCGAGACGGCAGATTGCCGGCGATCGGCACGGTGTCCAGGTGACCGGCGAGCAGCACCCGGCTCGGACGGCCCAGCTCGGTCCGCGCCAGCACGGCGTTGCCGTTGCGGACGATCGTGAGGTGGTCGGCTTGGCGGCGCAACGCCGCCTCGACCTCGTCGGCCAGCCTCGATTCGTCGCCGGACACGCTGGGCACGTCGACCAGCGCCGCGGTCAGCTCGATCGGGTCGCCGGCCAGGTCCAGGCTGTGCACCGGCCCACGGTAGCGTCGGGCCATGACCGATCGCGGCGCCCATGGCGTCGGCGTGGCCACCGTGGCCGCCGACGGCAGCGTGCTGGACACGTGGTTCCCGTCCCCGTCGCTCGGGACCGGTCCCGCGGCGGCTGGCACGGTGCGTCTGCCGCGCGACGAGGCGGTGGAGTCGCTCGGCGACGCCGTCGGTTCGCTGCTCGGTTCGGACGAGGCCCGTTGCGTCTCGGCGGTCGCGGTGCGGACGTCCATCACCTCGCTGGACGACCCGCCGGTGGACCCGCATGACGTGTACCTGCGGCTGCACCTCATCTCCCACCGGCTGCTGCGGCCGCACGGCTGCAACCTCGACGGCGTGTTCGGGTTGCTCTCGAACGTGGTGTGGACCAACCACGGGCCGTGCTCCGTCGACGGGTTCGAGGCCACCCGGCTGCGCCTGCTGGCCAGCCGCGGGCCGGTGACGGTGTACGCCGTGGACAAGTTCCCGCGGATGGTCGACTACGTGATGCCCAGCGGCGTCCGCATCGCCGACGCCGACCGCGTCCGGCTCGGTGCGCATCTGGCCGCCGGCACCACGGTCATGCATGAGGGTTTCGTGAACTTCAACGCCGGCACCCTCGGCAGGTCCATGGTCGAGGGCCGGATCTCCGGCGGCGTCGTGGTCGGCGACGGCTCGGACGTCGGCGGCGGCGCGTCCATCATGGGCACCCTCTCCGGCGGCGGCCGCGAGATCATCTCGGTCGGCGAGCGGTGCCTGATCGGCGCGAACGCCGGCATCGGCATCTCCCTCGGCGACGATTGCGTCGTCGAGGCCGGGCTCTACGTGACGGCCGGCACGAAGATCACCCTTCCGGACGGGCAGGTGGTCAAGGCGCGCTCCTTGTCAGGCGGTGACAGCCTGCTGTTCCTCCGCGACTCCGTCACCGGCGCGGTACGCGTCCTTCCCCAAGGTGGCAAGATCGGTATCGCCCTCAACGCCGCCCTGCACGCGAACCAGTAGCCGCGGCCGATTTGTCGGTGCCAGCCGCTAGCGTGCCGACGCGGCGGTTCGGGGACACCGCCGACCGCGCCGGCTAGCCACGCCTATCATGCGATCATGACCGCTGCGCTCCCGGTTGGACGGCCGAATCTTGGCGACCGGCTGGTGGCGACCACGAACAGTCCGCCCGAGCATCACGTCCGGGTCGCGCTGGACACCAGGTTGCGTGCGCTGCTGGAGCACGAGCCCGGCACCCGCGTCGGCAAGGACCCGGAGGACCTGCATCAGATGCGGGTGGCAGTACGGCGGATGCGGGCGGTGCTCAGAGCGGCGCGGCCATTGCTCGACCGGGCGTGGGCAGACGGGCTGCGGGCCGAGCTGGGCTGGCTCGGGCGCGGGCTCGGCCCGGTGCGGGACCTGGACGTGCTGCTGGAGCGGTTGCGCGGCGAGGCGGCCGAGTTGGGCGAACGGGACGCCAAGGCCGTTGCGCCGCTGCTGGACGCGATAGCCGCGGAGCGGGTGGCGGCCCGCGAGACGATGCTGGACGCCCTCGGCAGCGACCGGTTCGCGGCGTTGCTCGGGCGGCTGGCCGACGCGGTCGCGCAACCGCTGCCGAGGCCCGCGACGCTGGATGGCGGCGAGCCGCCCAAGCCGCCCAAGCTGTCCGGCCTCGTTAGGAAAGAGTTCCGGCGGCTGCGCAAGGCGGTGCGGTCGGCCGGCGCCTACCCCGCCGACAGCGAACTGCACGCGCTGCGAATCTATGGCAAGCGGGTGCGCTACACAGCTGAGCTGGCTGCGCCGGCCATGGGCGCCCCGGCCCGCGAGCTGATCAAAGTCGTGACCGCCATGCAGGACGTGCTCGGCGAGCACCAGGACGCCTGCGTCGCGCAGCTGCGGGTGCGAACGCTGCTCGACGAGCTGGGCGACGCCGCCGGACGGGACACCGTGTTCGCGGCCGGCCGGCTGGTGGAACGCGAGGAGGTGCGCCGCACCGGCGCCCGCGCCGCCTGGCCGCCCGCCTGGCGGGCGGTCGAGGACGCTGCCGGCCGACTCGATGGTTGACGGCCGTTCCGGCGGCCGTGGGGTGACTGAGCCCGCGCGACTGGCCAGGGTCAGCTGAGGCGGGCGGCCGCGGTGGCGATGCGCTCGTCGGTGGCGGTCAGGGCAAGCCGGACGTGTTGGTCGCCGCGCGGACCGTAGAAGTCGCCTGGGGCGACGAGGATGCCGCGCCCGGCGAACCAGGCCAGAGTCGCCCGGCACGGCTCGCCACGGGTGATCCACAGGTACAGGCCGGCCTGCGAATGGTCGACGGTGAAGCCGGCCGCGACAACGGCGGCCAGCAGCACGGCGCGCCGCGCGGCGTAGCGTTCGCGCTGCTCGGCGACGTGCGAGTCGTCGGAGAGGGCCGCTGTCATGGCGGCCTGCACCGGCTGGGGCACCAGCATGCCGGCGTGCCGGCGTACCGACAGCAGCCGGGCCACCAGCGCTGGGTCCCCTGCAATGAAACCGGCCCGGTAGCCGGCGAGGTTGGACGACTTGGACAGCGAGTGCACCGCCAGCAGGCCGTCCAGCCGGCCGTGGCAGACGGCAGGGTCCAACACCGACAGCGGTGCGCCGGCCGGCGGGTAGTGCAGCGGGAGGTAGCACTCGTCGGAGGCGACCACCGCGCCGACCGCGCGTGCGGTGGCGATGGCCGCCCGTAGCTCGGCCACGGCCAGGACCCGGCCCGTCGGGTTGGACGGGGAGTTCAGCCAGATCAGCCGGGTCCCGGCCGGCACTGGCTCCCCCGGCGCCAACCGGACCGTGCGCGCTCCGGCCAGTACGGCGCCGACCTCGTAGGTCGGGTACGCCAGGTCGGGAATGGCCACGACGTCGCCGTTTCCCAGGCCGAGCAGCGTCGGCAGCAGGGCGACCAGCTCCTTCGACCCGATGGTCGGCACCACGGCGTGCTCGGCCACGCCCTCCACGCCGTACCGGCGCTTGAGCGCATCGGCCGCCGCGGCGCGCAGCTCGGGGGTTCCGGCCGCCGACGGGTAGCCGGGCTGGTCGGCCACGGCGGACAGCGCAGCCCGGATCACCGCGGGCACCTCGTCAACCGGGGTGCCGACCGACAGGTCGACGACGCCGTCGGGATGTGCCCTGGCCAGCGCCGCCTGGTCGGCGATGGTGTCCCAGTAGAACTCGGGCAGCACCCGGCTACTCGTCATGCTCCTGCGGGGGCAGGTCCTTGATCCACTGCGGGTCGGCGGGCACCTTGCCCACCTTGGCGGCGCCACCGGGCGAGCCGAGCTCGTTGAAGTAGTCGACGTTGGCCTTGGTGTACTCGCGCCACTGCTCGGGGACATCGTCCTCATAGAAGATGGCCTCGACCGGGCAGACCGGCTCACACGCTCCGCAGTCGACGCACTCGTCCGGGTGGATATAGAGCATCCGCTCGCCCTCGTAGATGCAGTCCACGGGGCATTCCTCGATGCAGGCCTTGTCGAGCAAGTCGACACAAGGCTCGGCGATCACGTACGTCACTGCGGCTCTCCTGCTCTTGTCTTACCCTGTCGCGTGCCGCTCGGGCGCGAACGTCCTCCAGTATGTCTCGCGATCGGCCCAATCCACGCACTGGGTGGCAAGAGCAGCAACATCTGCGGTCTCTATCACAGCCGCGTGGTGGCCCGATTCTCCGCGATCCAGCGGCGGGCCGCCGTCGCGACCCGGCGCAGCGCCGACCGTTCGCCGAGGTAGTCGCCGAGCATCCCGACCACCGGCAGCATGCCCAGCAGCCTGTGATACCAGCGACCCTGCGGGCGTTTGCCCAGCTCGTCACCGAGGCCCCAGAGCAGCCGGCCCATCCGCCACACGGTCCCGGCGATGGCCCGGAGCGTGAAGCGGCCGTGCTTGCGCTGCGACTCGGCCAGCTCGGTGGTGAGCTCGGTGGTGAGCTCGGTGGTGAGCTCCGCGGTGCGCCGCCGGACCTCGGGTCGATCGGCGACGCGGTCGGCTCCGCGCCGCACATCGCGCTCCAGCGCCGCGTCCACGTCGCGGTCGAACAGCACCGCGGCCAGCAGCCGGACCTGGCTGTCCTCGTCGCGGATGCCGTGCTCGCCGGCGATGGCGCAGAGCAGGAGGCCCTGTCCCGCGGCGCCGATCGCGTCCTGCACCGGCAGCCGGTCGGCGAGCGCCCCGCCGATCCCTGGCACGGCGGCCAGCAGCGCGGTGAACCGGCCGACGCGGCCGATCCACCAGTCGGTGCGCTGCTGGGTGTCCATCGCCGCCCAGGCCGGGGTGCCCGGTACCTGCACCGCGGAGATCCAGTCGAGCACCCGGTCCCTGGCACCGGCGAGCAGGCCGCGCTCGTCCTCGTCGGGGGTGACAGTGTCGGTGTCGGTGGCAGTGTCGGTGGCAGTGTCGGTGTCGGTGGCAGTGTCGGTGGCAGTGCCATGGCCGGTCGTGCGACTGGTGACGGCCAGCATGCGCCGCCGCAGCCCGAACGGGTCCGACTCCCGCAGGGCGTCCAGCATGGGCCTTGTGCCGCGGACGAACGGCCGCAGCACGCTCACCACGTGCTCGTCGGTGATCGCGCCGCCGGTCACGCTACGCACCATCGCTGTCCTCCAACCGCCCGCCAGCCGCCGTCCTGGTCGCGGCCGCCGTCCTGGTCGCGGCCGCCGCCGCAGTGCGGCCACCGGCGGCCTGTCGTCCGAGCAGCACGCCGGACGGCAGCACCCCGGCCACTAGCAGCAACAGCGAGCGCAGGTCGGCCGGCAGCAGCACGTCCCCGCCAGGTCCGGCTACCCCGAATGCGAGCACGGTAAGCACCCAGGCCCCCAGCGGGGCGCCGGCCAGCGGCAGCCGCGGGGTGAGCCGGCCGGCGGCGCGCACCAGCCACGGCGTGGTGATGGCGGCGAGCAGCACGCTCAGCGGCAGCATCGCGCCGTGGTAGCGCGGCCCCAGCCGCAGCGGCAGGTAGAACAGCTCGATGAGGGCCAGCACGGCGGCGTCCACCGCGAGCAATGCCAGCAGCAACCGGCCGACCCGGCTCACGGCCGGCCCGGTTCCGCGCCGAGCCCAGCGCCGAACCCAGCGCCGAAAAGGTCGGTGGCCACCTCCTCGGCAGCCAACCGCCCGCCGGCCAGCGTGTACTCCTCGACCGTGGCCACCGGGTGGGCCAGCCCGTTGGACAGCGCATACGCCCGCGCGCCGGCGGGCCCTTCCCAGACCGAGACCTGGGTGGCGTGCGCCCGCATCGCGGCCAGCTTGGCCGGCAGGTGCGCGGCGATGTCCACCGTGGTGGTCACCGCCTCGTCCGGCACGTGCGGCAGCTCGCCCTCCGACGGCAGCGCGAATGGGAGCCCGTCGAGCGGAGCCAGCGCCGCCAGCCCGTCTCGCACGGTGGACCTGGAGACCGCCGTCCAGTACACGGCCTCGACATCGGCGCGGGCGCCAACCGCGGCCATGGTCACCTGGTGCGCCCTGATGTGGTCGGGATGCCCGTACCCGCCGTTGGGGTCGTAGCTCACCACCACCTGCGGCCGAACCTCGGCGAGGATCTCGGCCAGCGCCGCGGCCTGCTCCTCGAGCGAGCCGTTGACGAACGCTCTCGGGCGCTCGTTGGCCGGCGTGCCGGCCATGCCGCTGTCCCGCCACCGCCCGATGCCACCGAGAAAGCGCTGGTCGGCGACGCCAAGTGCGGTGCACGCGGCGCGCAGCTCGCCGACCCGGTACCCGCCGAGCTGGTCGGCCGACGACGCGGCCAGTCCGCGCAGCTCCGCCGGGATCACCTCGCCCTCCTCGCCCAGCGTGCAGGTCACCAGGGTCACCCGCACGCCAGCGCTTGAATACCGCGCAATGGTGCCCCCGGTCCACAGCGTCTCGTCATCCGGATGGGCATGAACGAGCAAGAGGCTCCTGCCGGAGCCCTGTGAGTGGCAAATGGCGCTATAGCCCCCTTTACCACTCACAGATAGCTCACAGGTAGCCGCGCCAGCGGCTACATGACGTCGCGGACGCTGGCGAAGTGGCAGGCCGACAGCGAGGTGCTGCCGGAGCTCTCCCGGACGATCAGCGGCGGCTCCTCCGTCGCGCAGATGTCCTGAGCCTTCCAGCAGCGGGTGCGGAACCGGCAGCCGGACGGCGGGTTCACCGGGCTCGGCACGTCGCCCTTGAGCACGATCCGCTCGCGCCCGCGCTCGAGCTTGGGGTCGGGCACCGGCACAGCGGAGAGCAGCGCCTGGGTGTACGGATGGCTGGGCTTCTCGTACACCTCGTCTCGGGTGCCCATCTCCACGATCTTGCCGAGGTACATGACGGCGACCCGGTCGGAGATGTGCCGCACGACGGACAGGTCGTGC
>DASXTS010000309.1:0-2532 GCA_036505275.1 Pseudonocardiaceae bacterium | reverse complement strand
CGCCGCGCTGCCGCCGCCCCACACCGCGTCCAGCAGCTGCTGCCGGCCGAGGACCTGCCGCCGGTGCCGCAGCAGGTGCGCCAGCAGGTCGAACTGCAGCGCGGTCAGCTCGACCTCGCGGCCGCCACGACGCACCTGCCTGGTGGCCGGGTCCAGCGTCAGGTCGGCCAGCGTCATGATCTCGCACCGGTCCGCCGGCGCGCCGCGGCGGCGCAGCAGGGCCCGCACCCTGGCCAGCAGCTCGTCGTACTCGAACGGCTTGACCAGGTAGTCGTCCGCGCCTGCGTCCAGCCCGGAGACCCGGTCCACGGTGGCGTCGCGCGCGGTGAGCATCAGCACCATCGGCTGCTCCGCGTCGAGCGTCGCGCGCAGCGCCCGGCACACGCCAAGGCCGTCCAGCCCCGGCAGCATGAGGTCCAGGATCACCAGGTCGGGCCGGTCCCTGGTGGCGACCACCAGCCCGGTGGGGCCGTCGTGCGCCACCGTCACGTCCAGCGACTCGTACTCCAGCGCACGCCGCACCGACGCCGCCAGCCGAGCGTCGTCCTCCACCACGAGAACGCTGGGCATGGGGGCAGCCTACGGCTGCTCGTGAGTGGCAAATGGTGTTCCAGCACCATTTACCACTCACGACTTATCCACAGGCGGCGAGGACGGGCGGCGGCAGCGCGGTCAACGGGCGCGAGGCGGCCAGGTGAGCGTCCAGGCCGGCTTCGGCCAGGACGGACCGGGCGTGGGCCGGCGGCAGGGCGTTGAACCAGCGCAGTGCGAGATCGTGGTAACCGTCCGGGGTCAGCTGGCCATACACGCGTAACCGGGCCACCCCGCCGTCTGGGTGGATGTCCAGCCGCACGTGGGTGACCGGCCGCCCGCCTGACGCGCCGGCCAGCCGGAAACAATGCGTGGTGTCCGGCTGCAACCGGGTCGCTGGCAGCACTGGGAACCAGGCGCCGGCGTCATCCAGCTCGGCCGCGGTCCGGGCGTCGACTCCGAAGAGCGCCGCGCGGTCCGGCGAGTTGCCCTTGTAGTGCGTGGTTGCCAGCTCGACCACTGACGGCACCCCCCGGCCGGCGAGCGCCACGACCGCCCAGTCGTTGCCGCCGTCGCGGCGCCGTGCGGTCTCCCAGCCGTCGCCCATGAACCGGGACTCGCCGGGCTGCAGCATGCTGTCCGGGCCGGAGAAGAAGCTGTCGCTGCACGCCACGGTGCGGCCGCCGGTGCGCAGCGCGGCGAGGTCCAGCGGCAGGCCGGGCAGCTCCCGAGGATCCGGCAGCGGCTCGCCGAGCACGCGCAGCCGGGCCACCCCGCCGTCCGGGTAGATGGACAGGCGCACGTGCGTGAACCACTGGCCGCCAGCTACCGCGAACTCGTGTCGGCTGTTCCCGCTCAGCGGGCTGCGGGGCACGAGCTGCAACCAGTCCGCGGTGTCAAGCAGCTCGGCGGGCGACGGGTAGCCGTCCACGGAAGCTGCCTCCACCGAGCAGTGCGGCGGGTAGTTGCCGGTGAAGTGCGCGGTGTCCACCACGACGGTGCGCGGGATCCCCGGCATGCCCAGCCGGACCAGCGCCCAGTCGTGGCCAGGCTCCCGCCGGCGGCGGGTCTCCCAGCCGTCGTACACCTGCCCCTTGGCGCTCCACGTCCGCGGCATGAACTCCGGCGCCGCCGGCTTGATCAGGTTCTCCTTGTCGGCGAAGAACTCGTCACTGGCGGCGATCACCGCGCCGCCCAGGGTGCGCAGCGCGAGATCCGGCAGGTCGGTGCTCACCGCGCGGGCCCCACCGACGCCGGCCGGTGCAGCAGCTCGCCGGCCGGTTCGCCGCCGTCGGGGTGCACCTGTCGGCCACGCACCCAGGTCCGGCGCACCACGCCGCGCAGCCGCATCCCCGCATACGGCGTCACCGGGTGGCGTTGCCGCAGTTCGGCGGCGTCCACCATGAACTCGGCAGCCGGGTCGAACGCCACCAGGTCGGCGTCGTGGCCGGGCGCGATGGCGCCCTTGCGGCCGTCCAGCCCGACCAGCCGCGCCGGCCCGGCCGCCATCCACCGCGCCACGTCGGCCAGGTCGAGGCCGCGCTCGACGGCGTGCGTCCACACCACCGGCAGCCCGAGCTGGACCGCCGCGATGCCGCCCCAGGCCTGCGCGAAGTCGCCGCGCTTGAGCTCCGGTGGGCACGGCGAGTGGTCGCTCACCACGCAGCACAGCGTGCCGTCGGCCAGCGCTCGCCACAGCGCGTCGGCATTGGCCCGCTCGCGGATCGGCGGGCAGCACTTGAACGCGGTCGCGCCGTCCGGCACGTCCTCGGCGGCCAGCGCGAGGTAGTGCGGGCAGGTCTCCGCGGACAGCGGCGTCGAGGCGACGATCGGCAGCGCGCCCGCCGAGGACAGGTGCACGATGTGCACCCGGGCGCCAAGCACGGCAGCCGCCAGCTCGGCCAGCCGACCCACCGCGGTGTCCTCAACCGTGGGCGGGCGGGACGCCAGGAACTCGGCGAACCGGGGGCCCCCCGGCGGCGGAGCGGCGTCCAGCTCGCC
>DASXTS010000308.1:0-9219 GCA_036505275.1 Pseudonocardiaceae bacterium | reverse complement strand
TTCAAGGTCCAGTTCCGGGAGCAGTCCTGGCCCGGCGATGTGCTCACCTATGGCGGCCGGGTGGTGGCGCGCCGGGGCGATGAGCTGGATCTGGAGCTGCAGGCGACCAGGCAGACCGGCGGGGTGCATCTGCTCGGCTGGGCCACCGTGCTGGTCGGCTGAGCGGCCTTCCTCACTGCCCGCCGCCTCCGGGCTGATGCAGGGCCGCGCCGCGGGTGCGCACGAGCAGGGCTACCGCGGCCAGCGCGACGATCACGAGTACCACGAGTGTGCCGGTGTTTCCGCTGGTCGAGCTCGTGAGCACGATGTCGATGGACCCGGTGAGCACGGCGCCGCAGGTCGCCGTGACGTCGTGGCGGCCCGGCTCGACGTTGGCGAACTCGACCGGAGTGCTGAACCGGCCATCGGCGTCCGCGATCGTGCCACCGACCCGCTCGCCGGCCGAGGTGAGCGTGACGGCGACGCCAGGGTCGCAGCCCGTTCCACTGGCCGTGAGCGGCTCGCCGGCCTGGATGCTGGGCCGGTCGAAGATCAGCCGCGGTGGGCCGCTCGAAATGGTGCTCGTAGGCGGTGCAGTGGTCGCCGGCTCGGTGTTGGTGGCGGTCGTGGTGCTGGTCGTGGTGCTGATCGTGGTGGTCGATGGGCTGGTCGGCACGGTCGAGGTGGGCTGCGGCGGCGTGGTGGTGACGGGTGGCGGCTTGGTGACGGTTGGTCCGGCCAGCACCCAGAAGGCTGCCGACGCACTGCTCCTGCAGCCGTTGGACGCGCTCACCAGGTGCGGGCCGGGCGCCGCCGCGCCGGGCACGGCCGCCGCCACCGAGCCGCTCGTGGCCGCCTGGTGGGCGGCCAGCCGCTGGCCGTCCCAGAAGAACACGATGGTGCACCGCGCGCTGCTGTCGAAGCCACTGAACGTGATGACGAAACCGCTTCCCGGCGTCCCTCTGGGCGGTGACAGCGAGATGCTGGACCGGGCGGCCGCCGGTGCCGCCGACAGCGCCGGGCCGGTGAGCACCATCGCGCTCACCGCGGCAGCCACCGTGGCAACCACCGTCACGATGGCGGCGATGGCGCCGGTGGCCGCCAGCGCCCGGGCCGTCCGAGCCAACCGCATGCCCGCGCTCCCATACCGTGCTCGCCGGCCGCGTGCCCACCGGCGATCGGGGGCGGACTGTACCATCCGCGTGCTGCACTTAGGCCGCGTGAACAGGGGTTGCCCGTGAGACGTGCGGTGGCGGCCGCGGCCGTGATCGGTGGTCTGCTCGCCGGTCCAATGCTGCCGGCCGCGGCGCAGTCGGTGGCGCAGTCGGTGGCGCAGTCATCCGGGGTACTGCTGATGCAGGCGCGGATCGACGGCCGGTCGTTCGGCGACGGCCGGCTGGCCATCGACCCGGCTCGCACGGCCAACGTGGTTATCACCGTGAGTAACGACGGCGCGTCGGCCCAGCGGGTGAAGACGGTCCAGCTCTCCGGCACGGCGCTCGGCCTGACCTTCTTCGGCTACGACACCGTGGTGGCCTTCGACGTGCCCGCCGGCCAGACCGTCACTCGCAGCTTTCCGCTGGACCTCGCCGGCCTGGAACGGCAGGCGACCGGCCTGCTGCCGGCGTCGCTGCGGTTACTCGACCCGGAGCGTGCCGTGCTCGCCGAGGCGGATGCGACCGCCGACGTGCGGGGCTCGGTGTGGTCGGTCTACGGCATGTTCGGCCTCGCCATCGTGATCGCCACGCTGGTCGCGGTTGCCGACCTGCTGGCCGCGCTGACCAGGCAGCGGCTGCCGGTCGACCGGTGGCGCCGTGCCGCCCGCTTCCTGCCGACCGGGTTCGGCGCCGGCCTGTCCGCCGTGGTGGCCCTCTCGCTGCTGCGCCTGGTGCCGCCCACGGTGGCCGCGGAGATCGCGGTGATCCTCTGCTGTACCGCCGCCGCCCTCGGGCTCGCGCAGCTCACCGTGTACCCCGCCACCGAACCGTTGGCCGCCGACGGACCCATCCCCCCGGACGACCTCGACGACACCACGGACCTCGGCGACGCCGCAGACATCGGCGGCGACGACGACCTCACCGAGACCGCGGACCTCAGCGACCTCTTCGACATCAGCGATCACGACGGCCCCGGCGAACGCGGCGACATCGACCAGGCCGGCGATGTCCTCCGCACCGAGGTAGATCACCCTGCCGACGTCGACGAGGCCCGGCCAGCCGACCAGGACCCCGGCGGCGACGCGGGTGAGGTCACGGAGCGGGAGGTCACCACCGAGCGGGCGATCACGAGCGAGCGAACCGCCCCCTAGCGCCACCGCATACGTCCGCGTACGGCGCATTCCGGTGAGCGCTAGGGTGCCCGCCATGGCTGATGACAGGGTTGACCCGATCGCGAGCACCGGAGCGTTCCGCGCGTTCAGCGCGGATCGCCACGCGGACGACGCGCCGACCGGGCGGCGCCCGAGCACATTGGTGGTCGTGACCGCGATCGTGGCGCTGGCTGCGCTGGTGGTCGGCATCCTCGCCGTCGTGCTGTAGCCGGTGCGGGGCTGATCGCCATGACCGCTTTCGTGATTGTCGGTGGTGGACTGGCCGGGGCGAAGGCGGCGGAGGCGCTTCGCGACCATGGCTACCAGGGCGACCTGGTGCTGATCGGCGAGGAACGGCACCGCCCGTACGAGCGTCCGCCGCTGTCCAAGGACTACCTGGCCGGCAAGGCCGACCGGGACAGCGTGTTCGTGCACCCCGCGGACTGGTACCCGGAGCACGGCGTGGACCTGCGGCTGGGCGCCGCAGCGACGGCGATCGACCGGCCCGGGCACACCGTGCGGCTGGCCGACGGCGGCTCGGTGGCGTACGAAAAGCTGCTGCTGGCCACCGGGTCCAGCCCGCGCCGGCTGCCGGTGCCGGGCGGCGACACCGCGCTCTACCTGCGGCGGGTGGAGGACTCCGAGGCGATCAAGGCGACGTTCGGCAGCGGCCGGCGGCTGGTGGTGATCGGCGCGGGGTGGATCGGCCTGGAGGTGGCCGCCGCGGCGCGCCAGGCCGGCACCGACGTCACCGTGGTCGAGGTGCTTGAGCTGCCCCTGCTGCGCGTGCTCGGCCGGGAGATCGCCACCGTGTTCGGCGACCTGCACCGGGCAAACGGCGTCGACCTGCGGTTCGGCGCGCAGGTGCGGCAGGTGCGACCGGACGGCGTGGCGTTGGGTGATGGCACCGAGCTGGCCGCCGACGCGGTGGTGGTCGGCGTCGGCATCACGCCGAACACCGGGCTGGCCGCGGACTCCGGCCTGGCCGTCCACAATGGCGTGCTCGTCGACGCCGCACTGCGCAGCAGCGACCCCGATATCTTCGCCGCCGGCGACGTGGCCAACGCGCAGCACCCCTTCCTGGGCAAGCACATCCGCGTCGAGCACTGGGCCAACGCGTTGAAGCAGCCCGCAACGGCCGCGGCCGCAATGCTCGGCCGGGACGACGCCGCCTACGACGAGCTGCCGTACTTCTACACCGACCAGTACGACCTCGGCATGGAGTATGTCGGCTACGTCGAGCCGGACGGCTATGACCGCGTGGTGGTCCGCGGCGACGCCGAGACCCGCGAGTTCATCGCGTTCTGGCTGGCCGGCGGGCGCGTGCTGGCCGGCATGAACGTCAACGTGTGGGACGTCACCGACCCCATCAAGGCCCTCATCCGCTCACGGGCCACGGTCGACCCCGACCGCCTGGCCGACCCGGACACGCCGCTGGAGGAGCTCACCTAACGCCCGGCAAGGGATCCGGCGAGAGAGCTGGGCCGCGGTGCTGCGCGCCGGCGTAGTGTGCCATGCCGTGCGGGCGATCCAGATCACCGAGTTCGGCGGCCCCGAGGTTCTCACCCTGACCGACGTGCCCGAGCCGCAGCCCACTGGCGGGCTCGAGCTGATCACAGTCGAGTCGGCCGGGGTGAACTACGCGGACACCCATCAGACCGAGGACTCCTACCTGGCCCAGCAAAAGCTGCCGATGATCCCCGGCGGCGAGGTGGTCGGTCGGCGCGCCGACGGCACGAGGGTGGCCGCATTCGTCGCCTCCGGTGGCTACGCGGAGAAGGCGCTGGCCCACCCGGCGGCGATTTTCGAGATCCCGGAGGACCTGGACGGCGGTGTGGCGCTCGCGCTGCTCGCGCAGGGCCTGACCGCGTGGCACCTGCTGCGCACCTGCGCACGGATGCAGCGCGGCGAGTCCGTAGTGGTGCATGCCGCGGCCGGTGGCGTCGGCACCCTCGCCGTGCAGCTCGCCAGGATCTTCGGCGCCGGCCGGATCATTGCTGTGGCGTCCACCGTGGAGAAGCGGACGCTGGCCGTCGAGCTGGGCGCCGACGTTGCGGTGGACTCGCGGGCCGAGGACCTGAAGGCCGCTCTGCAGGAGGCCAACAGCGGCAAGAAGGTCGACATCGTGCTGGAGATGACCGGCGGGCCCACGTTCGACGCGAGCCTGGCCGCGCTCGCGCCGCTTGGCCGGTTGATCGCATACGGCCAGGCGTCCGGGCAGCCGCCGAAGCCGATCGAGCCGGGGGCGCTCATGGCCAGGTCGCTGACGGTCATGGGCTTCTGGTTGGTGCACCTGCTCACCAGGCCGCCGATGCTGCACGAGCCGATGGCCGAGCTGCTCGGCATGGTGCAGCGCGGCGAGCTGCGCGTGATCGTCGGCGGTCGCTACCCCCTCGCCGACGCCCGCCGGGCGCACCAGGATCTGCGCTCGCGGGCCACCGTCGGCAAGCTCGTCCTCGATGTGTGACGCATAACCGCCCCGGCGTGGCCGCCCGTGTTCGCCGGTCGGGTCGCGCGTGTCCGCCGGTTGGGTCGCGCGTGTTCGCCGGTCGGGTCGCGCGTGTCCGCCGGTCGGGTCGCCGACCGATGTGCCGAAACGTCCAATTCATGTGTCTGAAGACGCGGACACGCGGGGAGGTTAGCCTCAGGGCGTGACTGCATTGGTGACCGCGCTGCATTACCGGACCTGCCCGTTCTGCGAGGCCACCTGCGGTCTGGAGGTGGAGACGAGCGGCCGAGAGGTGGTATCCGTGCGCGGCGACGCGCAGGACGTGTTCAGCCACGGCTACATCTGCCCGAAGGCCACCGGGCTCAAGCACCTCGACGATGATCCCGACCGGCTGCACACCCCGCTGGTGCGCCGCGGCGGCGAGCTGGCCGAAGCGACCTGGGAGGACGCGTTCGCCGAGATCGACCGGCGGCTGCCGCCGATCATCGCCGAGCACGGCCGCGACGCCGTCGCGGTGTACCTGGGCAACCCCAACGTGCACAACCTGTCCGGCACGCTGTACAACGCGGTCCTGGTGCGCGCTCTGGGCAGCCACAATGTCTATTCGGCGAGCACGGTCGATCAGATGCCCAAGCAGGTCAGCGCGGGTCTGATGTTCGGCACCATGCTCTCGGTGCCCATCCCGGACGTCGACCGCACCGACCTGCTGCTCATGCTCGGCGCCAACCCGCTGGTCTCCAACGGAAGCCTGCTCACGGCGCCGGACATGCGTGGCCGGCTGCGGGCGCTGCGCGAGCGCGGCGGCAAGCTCGTCGTCGTGGACCCGGTGCGCACCAGGACCGCCCAAGCCGCCGACGAGCACCACTACATCCGGCCAGGCACCGACGCGCTCCTGCTGTTTGCGCTGGTCAACGTGCTGGTCTCGGACGGACTGATCGACCTTGGCCGGCTAGCCGAGCACACCAGTGGGGTCGCCGAGGTGGCCGCGTTGGCCGCCGACTTTGCCCCGGAGGCGGTGGCACCGGTGTGCGGCATCGACGCCGCCACGATCCGCCGGCTGGCCCGCGAGCTGGCCGCGGCGCCGCGCGCCGCGGTGTACGCCAGGATCGGCAGCTGTACTCAGGAGTTCGGGACCCTGGCGAGCTGGTTGGTCGACGTGCTCAATGTGTTGACCGGCAACCTGGACCGCGAGGGCGGCGCGATGTTCCCGCTGGCCGCCGCCGCGCAGCGCAACGCCCAGGGGTCGGGCGGCCGCGGCAAGGGGGTCAGGTTCGGCCGCTGGCGCAGCCGGGTCCGCGGCGCGCCGGAGACCTTCGGCGAGCTGCCGGTAGCCTGCCTCGCCGAGGAGATCGAGACCCCTGGCGACGGCCAGATCCGGGCGCTGCTCACCATCGCCGGCAACCCCGTGCTGTCGACCCCGGACGCCGGGCGACTGGACCGCGCGCTGGACGGGCTCGACCTCGTCGTCTCCGTAGACGTCTACGTCAACGAGACCAGCAGGCACGCCGATGTAGTGCTGCCGGTGCCGCCTCCGACCCAGCGGTCGCACTACGACGTGGCGTTCGGCCAGCTCGCGGTGCGCAACGTGGCCAACTACTCACCACCGATCTTCCCGATCGCCGGCGGCATGCTCGACGAGTGGCAGATCCTGCTGCGGCTGACCGCGATCGTCGCTGGTCAGGGAGCGGCATCCGACACCGCCGCGCTGGACGAGCTCGCCGCCAGAACTCTGCTCGGCATGGACCAGTCCGTCGCGGGGTCCCCACTCGCCGGACGCGACGCCGACGAGCTGCTCGCCGCGCTGGCGCCGCGCACCGGCCCGGAGCGGCTGCTCGACCTGCTGCTGCGGGCCGGGCCGTACGGTGACCACTTCGGCGCCCGGCCGGACGGCCTGACCCTCAGCGTGCTGGAGCGCACCCCGCACGGCGTGGACCTCGGCCCGCTTCGCCCGCGCATTCCCGAGGTGCTCCGCACACCGTCCGGCCGCATCGAACTCGCGCCGCAGGCCATCATCACCGACGTGCCCCGGCTGCAGGCCGCGCTCAACCGCGGCGCCAACGGTGGCATGGTGCTGATCGGACGCCGCCAGCTGCGGTCCAACAACTCGTGGATGCACAACCTACAGCCGTTGGTCAAGGGCCGCGACCGCTGCACGATGCTGGTGCACCCACGGGACGCCGAGCGACTGGGCCTCGCCGACGGCGGGCAAGCAGTGGTCAGCTCGACCGCAGGCTCGGTCCGGGTGCCGGTTGAGGTCACCGACGACATCATGACCGGCGTGGTCTCCATCCCGCACGGCTGGGGCCACAGCGCAAAGGGCGCCCGGATGGCCGTTGCCGCCGAACACCCCGGGGTGAACACCAATGTTCTCGCCGACGGCAACCAGCTCGATCCGCTGTCCGGCAACGCCGTGCTCAACGGCATCCCGGTGCAGGTGACAGCCGGTTAGCGCTCGGCGTTACCCGCCTCGTCCAGCCTGCGCATCTCGTCGACCAGCCACTGGAGCTGCTGCCAGACCTGGTGCTGCTGTGCCACCAGGCGCTGACGTGCCGACTCGCGGGACTCCGAGCCGCTCAATTCGCTGCGAGCGTGCAGCGTGGCGAGCAACCGGAGCCGAACCTGCGCGGCGGCGCCGAGCGCCTGGTAGTAGTCGCCGGAGAACCCCCGGCGACGGAATCGGATGATCTCGGGTGGGGCTAGCCCTACGTCCACGCTGACGTTCGGGGTGGTGAGCTGCGTTGACGGGGCAGCTGCCATCCTCCTCGCCTCCTTGTAGGTTGCCCGCCCAGGGTAAACCGGCCGGGCGGCCGGCCGCGAGCATCGCTGCCAGATTCGTCCACTGTGGACACCGAGATGGCTGGCCGTAAGGCACTCGATCGGCTGGTGGCTATGACACCTACCCGACACCTACCCGACACCTACCCAGCGCAACCGGCCGTCAACCCGAAGGCTGCAACTCGCCCACCCGGTCGGCGCAGCACGCATTGGGCAGAACGGCGGCAAACATCCGCTCGAGTCGCGGGTTTCCCGTGGTGAGCGCACGCTGAACGCATCAACCGGCAATGGCTCGGAGGTAGGAATGGGCATCCTCGGCTTCATCGTTCTGGGGCTGGTCGTTGGAGCCCTTGCGAAGCTGATCATGCCAGGCAGCGACCCCGGTGGGATTCTCATCACAATGGGGATCGGCACTCTCGGCGCGCTGCTCGGGGGCGTGATCGGCTCCGCAATCTTCGGCGGTGGGCTCGGCGACTTCTTCGACCTCCGCACATGGCTATTGGCCCTACTCGGGTCACTGATCCTGCTCGCCGGGTACCGGATGATCACCAGCCGCAGGGTCACGAGATAGCTGAATCGAGCGACGGCCGGGCCGGTGGCAAATGCCGGCTCGGCCGTCCGGCATTTCGGGCATCGCCTGGGCCGAACCGGTGAGCGCGCCGCCGGCCGAGGACAACCGCAGCGTGAGCCGCCGGCCGGCGATTTCCCACCTCGGGATGAACCTGGCCACCAGGCCTACGACAGTCGCTCCGGCTGGCCGATAGCACATCCGGCTACCTAGGAGGTGAGCGGCGATGGAGCAGCGGCTCCGGAGCGCCTTGTTCGACAGACTGGAACTGGTGAGCGAGGAGGCGAGCTGCGCCGAGCCAAGCAGCCTCGTCAGGCTCGCCCGCACCGAGATCCGCCGGATGACCGACGGCTGGCGCGAGCTGCTCACCAGCCACCAGCCCGACGACGACGGGCGCTGCCCGCAGTGCTCGGGATGGTTTCGGCGGCGGCGCTGGCCGTGCCCGGTCTGGCTGTCCGCACACCACCACCTGATCGGCGACAGTCTTTGGCACAAGCCGCGCCCGAAGCCGTCGCCCAGCCCATTCGGCAAGCGCAACCCGACCATCGTCAAGCCCCGGCAGCTGCCGGCGCGGCCTGATGCGGTGTCGCGGACAGTGTCGCGGACAGTCTCGCAGCCAGTGACACCGCGTGCGCTGATGGCCGGATCGGCCGGCGCCACACCCGTCCACCGGGCCGCGGTCGTCGAGCGGGCCCCCCGGCCGCGACTGCAGGCCGTGGGCCGGGCCGGCTAGGGCGGCGTTTCCAGCACGGCACGGGCCGCGTGCAGCCCGCCGAGCCCACTCACCCCGCCACCGCGCCTGCTGCCCGCGCCGGCCAGCAGCACCCGGTGGCACCCGTGGATCGCGACGCCGACCCGCTGGCTCGGGCTGTCCGCCGACTCCTCGTCCTCCAGCCACGGCCAGTCCAGATCCGCATGGAAGATGTGGCCGCCTGGCATCCGAAGCGAACACTCCAGGTCGTACGGGGTGGCCGCGTCCAAGCAGGGACGCCCGTGCACGTCCCGCGCCAGCACGTCCTCCAGCGGCTCGGCCAGATGGGCCTGCAGGGAGGCCAGGGCCGCGGCCACCGCACGGTCCCTGGCGGCGGCATGCTCGCCGGGCGGGAACAGCCGGGCCGGCGAGTGCAGCCCGAACAGCGT
>DASXTS010000307.1:0-8976 GCA_036505275.1 Pseudonocardiaceae bacterium | reverse complement strand
CGGCCCAGCGATACGGGGTGCTGAGGCAGCCACTCTGCGGATGGGCGTACAACCCTCCGCGTCGTGCTCAAGACGTGCCAGTGGACGTTCGAGAGGCGCTGACCTGGCTGTCGACAGCGTCCCTGCCTGTCTCCGCATTGCGGCAGCTGGACATGGTGCGCCGGGTCTTGGATGCCTTAGCGGTGCGACTGGATGGCCGGCCTGCGGCTGCAACCACGATCTATCGCAAGAGGGCAGTCTTCTACAACGCGCTCGGCTATGCGGTGGAGCGGGGTCTCCTGCCAGGGAATCCAATCGAGCAGGTGCAGTGGAAGGCTCCAGAAGTTGCAGAAGCTATTGATCGGCGCGTCGTGGCTAATGCGGACCAGGTTCGTCGGCTCCTGGCCGGCCTCCGGATGAAAGTGCGCCGAGGCGATCACTTGGTCGCCTTCTTCGCGTGCATGTATTACGCGGGGATGCGCCCATCCGAAGTGGTCGCGCTAAGGGGAGGCGCACCGCCAAGCGACCGGACGGGGTGATGCATGGTTGCAGTTGTGGTTGCGGTTGCTGACGCTCGCCAGCCGTCACCCTAGGTCGCATCGCTGCGTTCGCCGAGGTCAGGGATCGTAGCGAACATAGGCGACCGATCGGTCGCAGACCTCGAAAGCGCGTGAGGGTGCAAGCCCTCCGTGGGTTCAAATCCCACCGCTACCGCTCCTGACCTGGCGAAATGCCGGTTGGCCGCGCAGGCAAGCGGCGTTCTGGCGCTCTAGCCTCATTTCCAGTCTCATTCGCCGGTCAACGCCCCCGCCTCAAGTACCCGCTGAGGAGAGCCATTCTGGTAGCCCGGAACCCGCACGAGGCCGCCAGCGAGCTGGACCGCCAAACCGGTCGCGTTCGTAAGCTACGGCGGAGCGGCCGGCGGCCGCCACGCCGTGCTGCACCTGGAGAACGTGCTCACCGAACTGCACGCCGTCACCATCCGCGACGGACTGGCATTCCCCAACTACTTCTCCACCTGGACCGACGGACAGCCCACCGACCCCGAAGCCGCCGGCTACGCCAAGACCCTGCTCGATCAACTCGCCTGGTGGGCCACCGCGCTACACAGCACCCGCGCCGAGCAGCGCTACCCTGACCACCATGGCCCGCACCACCGGATTCGATCACGTCGCCACCGTCACCGCCGACCTCGACCGCATCGCCGCCTTCTACCAGGAGGTCTTCAACGCACAGATCACCCTCGAGATGGCAGCCACCGACGACCATCCACGGATGATCATCCTCGACCTCGGCGGCGGCGGCGACCTAAACATCACCGAACAGCCCGCAGACACCATCGTCGGCGAGCGCACCCGGCACGGAGCCCGCGGACCCATCGACCACTTCGGCATCGCCGTCGCCACCCGAACCGACCTCGACGACATCCGAAACCGACTCACCGCCGCCGGCCGCGACGTCGGGCACATCCAACGCCTCGGCGACACCTGGTCACTGTTCTTCCGCGACCCCGACGGAATGGAACTCGAAGTCTGCACACCCGCAGACCAGCCCTAGGAGTTTGCAGATTTAGTGGCTACTTTCTGGGGCGATGACGAGTTGGACATTTCGCGAGGGGCTGAGACTGCCGTGAGGGCGAGAACTCGGAACGACGTATCGAATCAACCCAGACTGAACGACGAATTTGCCGTCGCACGGCAGAGCGTCTGAGTAAATCAGCGCGCTCCTAGTGTCCTGCGCCGTTGATTCGTTGAATAAGTCGGCCGAGTGAGTCGAGGATCTGTTCGGCGGTCTTGGTCCACACGAACGGCTTGGGGTTCTCGTTCCAGGCCTGGACCCAGTCGCGGATGTCTTTCTCCAGTGCCTGGACGCTGCGGTGGTCGCTACGGCGCAGCAGGTCGTCGGTGAGGTAGCCGAACCAGCGTTCTACTTGGTTGATCCAACTGGAGTACGTGGGCGTGTAGTGCATGTGGAAGCGCGGGTGCGTGGCGAGCCACGTCGCGATCGCCGGGGTCTTGTGCGTGCCGTAGTTGTCGCAGACCAGGTGCACATCCAGGTGTGCGGGCACCTGGGCGTCGATCTTGGCGAGGAACTTCTTGAACTCGATCGTGCGATGCCGGCGGTGCAGCGAACTGATCACCGTGCCGACGGCGGTGTTGAACGCGGCGAACAGGCTGGTCGTGCCGTGCCGCACGTAGTCGTGGGTTCGCTTCTCGGCATGCCCGGCATCATCGGGAACGTCGGCTGCGAGCGGGCCGGCGCCTGGCATTGGGACTTCTCATCGACACAGAGCACGATCGCTCCCTCCGGCGGGTTGGCGTACAGGCCGACGACGTCGAAGGCCTTGTCCACGAACAACGGATCGTTCGACGGCTTGAACGTTTCGGCCCGGTGCGGCTTGATCTGACATCGAAACGGGCAAGGTGCTCAACTCCGTCATCCCATCCCGCCGTCTCCCAGCAGGACGGTCCGTTCGGCGACGATGTGACATCCATCGCCAGACAGCGAAAGGCCTTCCAGCCGGATGGTCCAACTGGAAGGCCTTTGGTGTCGCCGAGTGTCGCCGAGTGTCGCTGAGTAGATCTCAGCCGGTGACGATGGTCGCGCCGAAGTTGTTCAGCGACTGGGCCACGGACGTGTACCAGATCCGCCACGAGCACTTGCGGGTCGAGCTGGCCGGCACGCCCGTGCAGGTCGCGGCGGCGTTCGTGGGGTCGTTGCCGGTCAAGATGCCCTTGGCCCATACGGTGGTGGGGTCGGAGCCGACCTCGAGCACCGGGCCGCCGCTGTCGCCATTGCCACCGGCGTTCAGATCGTCCTGCTGCTCGGCCAGCGCAAGCCGGCTGAACGTCACCTTGGTGCCGTCGGACTTGGTGAACGTCTGCGTGACACCGCTCTCGACGATCTTGATGTTGCACCGGGTGCCCGAGTAGGCGCCGCTGGTGCAGATGTAGTCGCCGACGTTGTTGAAGTGCCGGCCGAGCACCGGGTTGGTGAACTCTCCGGTACCGGGACCGCCGTTGAAGACCCGGCCGGCCGACCTCGCGTCGATCAGCAGTGCGTCCAGCTTGGTGTCGGTCGACGTGGTGACCTGACCCATCAGGTCGTCGATCGTGCCGCCACCGTCGTAGGCATTGATGCCGTTCGTGGCGCAGTGGGCCGCGCTGAGCATCTTCGTCCTGCCGTCATGGTTCACGGCGAACCCGGTCGTGCAGCCGCCGCTGCCGGTCCAGTTCGCGCCACCCCAGTACGGGCTGGAGTCGTTGGCGCGGCTGACCGCTTGGGGCGACACGCCACCCTTGACCGTTACCGGCACGCCGAGTGCACGCACTGCCGGCAGTTCGCGGCCCTCGGCGGCGGACCCGTCGACGTACACCGTCAGGCCGCTGGCGTCCTGCCGGGGGGCAACTCCGGTGATCTTGGTGGCGGGCGCCACGGATGCCTTCGGCTGGCTGGCGACCAGCCGGTCGACCTCACCGAGCAGCTCGGCCTCGGAGTGGGCCGCCGGTCGCACGACGATGTCTACGCCGGTATCGCCGGCAATCAGGGCCCGGACCGACGCCGGCAGTGCACCCTTCCAGTACAGCCGGAGCTGGTTGGCCGCCGGTTCGGCGACGATCGAGCCGAAGCCGGTACCGTCGGGGGCCTGGGCGGACTCGTGGAGCCGGTCGGACACCGAACTGAGCCGCTCCTGCGTGGCGTGCAGCTCGTTCCAGGATGTGAACCCGGCCGGCACCGGGTCGTTGATCTGCAGCGGCTGGTCGGTCAACCGCCTCGCCGGCTCGCTGGCGGCCGTGTCCGCGGTGGCCGAGCCGTCCAGCGCCAGGAGGGCCGCCACGGCCACGGCACCGGCCGCCGCGGTCCAGCGGAGCCGGGAAGATCGCCTGGGCAGGGGATGACGAGAAAACACTGTTCCACCTTTATGTTTCGAGAGACGTGTTTTTGGGTGATGCCAACCTCGCAAGTCCGAGCGGCCGACACCTGAGTTGCGGTTACTCAAATTCCGGGCGGGCGTAGGTAGGTAATTCATGGTGTGTGCCCGGTGAGGGACGTACGGTGACCGCATGGCCGAACGGTCGGCGCGATGGCCGTTGGTCGGCCGGGACGGCGAGCTGGCCGATCTGGCGGCGGTCCTCACCGACGGGACCCGGCACGGCGTGCTGATCTGCGGCCCGGCCGGGGTCGGCAAGACCAGGTTGGCCGACGAGTTCCTCGCCATCGCCGCGGCCGCTCGCCGGGCTTGTGGCCGGGTGAGCGCAAGCGCCGCGGCCACCCAGATCCCGCTCGGCGCGCTGGCCCACCTACTGCCGCCGGCGGTCGGCCGGAACCGATCGGACGTGGTCGCGCTGTTCGACGGCGTGCTCGCCGCGTTCCGAGCGGCCAGCCCCGAGCCGTTCGTGCTGCTCGCCGACGACATCCACATGCTGGACCGAACCTCGCTGACGCTGCTCACCCAACTGGTCGACGCCACCGCGGTGTTCCTGGTCGGCACGGTGCGAACCGGCGAACCGATCCCGGATGCGGTGTCCGCGCTGTGGCGCGGCGACCGCGGCGTGCGTGTCGATCTCGCCGAGCTGTCCGGGCCGCAAATCCATCAGCTGTTGTGTGCGGTGCTCGGTGGCCCGGTGGAGGCCGGCACCGTGGCCGACGTCTACGCGGTCAGCCGGGGGAACCTGCTGTTCGTTCGAGAGCTGGTGCGCGGCGCGCTGACAAGCGGTCGGCTGGTCGCGGAGCAGGGGGTGTGGCGGCTGACTGGCCCGCTGGTGAGCACCGCGCCCCTGGTCGAGCTGGTCGAGACGCACGTGGGGGCGGTGGAGCCGGCTGGCCGGGCGGTGCTGGACCTGCTCGCCACCGTCGGCCCGGTCGGGCTCACCGAGCTAGCCGAGGTGGCCGCGATGGAGCTGCTGGAGCAGCTGGAGCGCGGCGGTCTGGTGACGGTGATGGTCGAGGGCCGGCGGCACGAGGTGAGTCTGGCGCACCCGCTCTACGCCGAGGTGCTGCGCGGCCGGCTGCCGCTGCTGACCCGCCGCCGGTTGCTGTTGCAGCACGCCGATCGGGTGGAACGCACGGGAGCGCGCCGTGCCGGCGATCCGCTACGGGTGGCGACCTGGCGCCTGGACGCCGACGGCACGGCTGACCCGGAGCTGTTGCTGGCCGCCACCCGGATGGCCCGCTACGGGCATGACTTCGCCACCGTTCGCCGGCTGGCGCTGGCGACGCTGGCTAACCGTGCTGGGGTCGAGACCCGGCTGCTGCTCGGCGAGGCGCTCTACGAGCTCGGCCGGTTCGCCGAGGCCGAGGCCGAGCTGGCGATCGCTCAGCACGACGCCGTAGACGAGTCCGACCTGGTGGCGGTGATCGCCACCAGGGTGCGCAACCTGACGTGGGGCATGCTGGCGCCGGAGCGCGCGCTGCAGGTCAGCCATGAGGGCCGAGCCAGGGTCAGCGGCGCAGCCGGGCGCAACGAACTGTTGGCCGTGGAGGCCAGGGTGCAGCTGCACTCCGGGCACCCGGCCGAGGCGCTGAAGACCCTCGCCGCGCAGGACGCCGTCGACCTGCGAACGGCGGTGCTCCGGGCGGTGCCGCTCGCCGCGGGCCTGGTTCTGACCGGCCAGTGCGAGCGTGGGCTCGCGGTGGCCCGGCAGGGCTTCGACGACCACCGCCGGCTGGGCAAGCAGTTTGCGATGGTGCATCCGAGCACACACCTGATCAACGAGGTGCTGGCACTTTCTGAAGCTGGTCGGCTGGCCGACGCCACCGAACGGGCGATCGAGGGTAGCGAGTTGGCGGTGCGCGACCGGTCGGCCATCGGCCGGATCTGGTTCGCCTACCACCACGGCCGTTGCGCGTTGCTGAGTGGGCGGCCGGCGACGGCATACCGCTGGTTCGCGGAGTCGGTCGCGTTGTGCCGGGACAAGAACTACCCGTGGCCACGGCGCCTGGTGCTCTCCGCGCTGGCCACCGCGGCCGCGGTGAGAGGTCAGGTCGGTTCGGCGCGCAATGCGCTGGCCGAGGCGGCCGCCCTGGGCGACATCGGCTACCTGGCCTGCGAACAGCAGCTCGGCTGGGCCTGGACGGCGGCCGCCAGCGGCGACCTGGCCGGTGCGCGGCAACTCCTGCTGGCCGCGGCCGATCGGGCTGCCGACACCGCGCACTACTGCTCAGAGGCGTGGCTGCGGCACGACGTGGTACGCCTGGGCGACCCCGCCGCCGTGTGTGATCGGCTGGTGGACCTTGCCGCGCAGGGCGAGAGCGATCTCGTTGACTGTTATGCCCTGCATGCCCGAGCGGCGGTCGCCGACGACCCAGAGTTGCTGGCCGGCGCCGCCAACCGGTTCGAGGCGCTCGGTGCCTCGCTGTACGCCGCCGAGGTGGCGCTGTCCGGCGTCCGCGCGTACCGCCGGTCCGGCCGGCCACGGGATGCGGCCAGGCTGGACGGCCGGGCCGCTTATCTGATTCAGAAGTGCGAGGACGCCCAAACCCCTGGCCTGCTGCGGCCCGCCGCCGCCGTGCCGCTGACCAGGCGCGAGTCCGAGGTGGTGATGCTCGCCGCCCGCGGCGCCACCAGCAAGGAGATCGCCGGCGCATTGCACCTGTCCGCCAGGACAGTCGACAACCACCTGCAGAGCGCCTACGCCAAGCTCGGCGTGACCCGCAGGGCGGAGCTGGCCACCGTCCTGGACCGGGTGCGCTGATCGCCCCTGCCGGTCAGGCAGGCCCTCAACCTAAACCTAAACCGGACCGATCACGTGGCTGTCGCGAACGGCGAGGACGTGGCCGTCTGGGTCCGTCACCTCAAAGCAGCGGTGGGGTGGCCCGTCCCTGATCGGGGTCACGGGCAGGCCATCCGCCCGCCACGTGTCGTGGGTGGCGTCGAGGTTGTCCACCATGAGATCCCACGCTGCCGGGGCGGACACGTGCTCGGGGTCGTATCCGATGGCCAGGTGTGTCCCGCCCCGCATTCATTGGTTGGCCTCCAGGGGTGTGCCGGCGAGGTAGACGGCGGCGATGCGGTGCATCGCGTCGGGGTCGGCGGTCGGGTCGCCGTGCACGGCGAGGATGTCGGCGTCGTAGCCGGTGGCGAGGCGTCCCTTGCGGTCGGCCAGGCCGCAGACGGCGGCGGCGGTCGAGGTCAGAGTGCGGAGGGCTTCGAGGGGGCCGATCCCGAGTTGGGCGAAGAACGGCAGGGTGTAGCGGGCGACGTCGTGCGGCTTGACGGGGCCGATACCGGCGTCGGTTCCGGCGACCACCGGCGCACCCGTCTCGACCAGGCGGCGGGTGTTGGCGATGATCTTCGGCAGCCGCGCCGCGACCGGTGGCGGCGGGGCGGCGCCCGGCATCGGTCGCAGCCCCATGGTCGCTCCCACCACGATCCGCCGGTTCGCTAGTTGCTGGATGACGTCGGGCCGGTCGTCGATGCCGTCGGCCGTCCAGAACGAGACGTGTTCCATGCCGTCGACACCGGCGGCGAGCGCGTCGATGATTGCCTGTGTGCCGTGGGCGTGCGCGGTCACCGGCAGGCCGTGGCGATGGGCCTCCTCGACCGCTGCGTGCAGTTCGTCGGGGGTGAACTGCGCGCACTCCTGCCGGGAGCCTGGGGTCAGCGTGCCGCCGCTGGCCATGATCTTGATGACGTCGACCCCGCGGTCGGCGTGCTCGCGCACGGCCCGGCGCGGATCGGTCGTCGGGCCGCCCAGGTAGTGGCAGTGCCCGCCCGGGGTGGTGATCGGCGGCCCGGCGGCGACGACCGTCGGGAGCCCTTCGGTTCCGCGCAGGAGTAGCGACAGGTAGCCGCGGTCGCCGAGGTCACGGACGGTCGTGACGCCTCCGATGGCCGCGGCACGGGCCGCCACGGCCATCGCGGCGAGGGCTTCGGTGTCGCTGCGGACAGCGAGCGCGCCGACGGGGTCGGTCGAGGCGTCGAAGGCGAGGTGTACGTGCGTGTCGATCAGGCCGGGCAGCAGCGTGACGTCGCCGAGGTCGATGACATCGGCGTCCGGTGGCGGCTGCTCGTGGTGGTCGACGGCGACGATGCGCGGGCCGTCGAGGACGAGCAGCGGGTCGCGCGTCATGCTGCCGGAGACGCCGTCGAACAGGCGGGCCGCGCGGATGGCGGTGCGGCGGGTCCGCTCGGTGAGGGTGGTCATGACGGCCAGCGTCGGCTCTGCGGGCGGCCGCGGCATCGGCGTTGCTACGTAGATCGGGTACGTATTTCGCGCACCCACCCGCCGAGCTCGGTCCGGGAGGTGAGGCCGAGCTTGGCGAGGCAGTGCCGCACGTGTGTCTCGACGGTGCGTTCGGACGTGTGGGTCTTGGCCGCGATCTGCCGGTTGGTCAGGCCTTGTGCGATCAGCTCGGCGATCTCGCGTTCGCGGCGCGTGAGCGTGCCACCGCCGGCCGCCGTCGCGAGTTCGGTGCAGCGGCGCAGCAGCGGGGCCATGCCGAGTTGCCCGGCCGTCGCGGTCGCGAGGGCCAGGAACGCACCGGCCTCGTCCGCGTCGCCGCGGCGGTCGCGGGCGACCATGACCCGGGCGACCAGGACCCGGGCGAGGTCATACTGCGCGCGGGCGGTGAACGGTGGCGTACCGGCCTGTTCGTTCGCGGCGATGGCCGTGCGCAGGTGGCGTTCCGCGTCGTCCCACCGTTTGAGCACCGCGGCGCCGACACCGAGCCAGCCGTGCACGCACCCCGACACGGCCACCGCGCCTGCGCCGCCGCACGCGAACAGTGGGCCGAAGGGCAGGAGCCGGTCGTAGGCGTCGCGCACCTCCGCGTGGTCGTCCAGGGCAGCGGCTACTTCGATCTTGCCGCACAGCCTGGTCAGTCGGACGAACGCCGGGACACGATCCACCGACGGGGACAGCGCGAAGCGCCGGCGAGCCTCGTCCACGTCGCCGACGGCCAGGTACCAGCCGCCGACGAGCATGTTGCGCGCTGCCGCCAGCTCCCATCCGAAGGACTCGCGCAGGAGGAGATCAGGCAGGGGTGCGCCGGTCT
>DASXTS010000306.1:0-5319 GCA_036505275.1 Pseudonocardiaceae bacterium | reverse complement strand
CCCGTCGCCCACATGTTCATGTACGCCGACCAGTGCTACGAGCACGCCGCCGCGAGGCACTACGACGTTGAAAGCTTCGTCATGGGCAACTGGCGCCAGGCAGCCGAGATCCTCCAGGCCGGCCTCGCCGACGTCCTGCTGTACGCCCGGGACGAACACCTCGACCCGCACCGCAAGCCCCGCATCGAACGGGCCACACCGGACCTGCCGACGCTGCAGCCGGACGTGCAGGAGGTGTCCAGGTCGATGCTGCGACGCCGCCGCCCCAACCAGATCGGCTAGTCCGGCGGGTCGCCCTCGCCGCCGAGACGGCGCCACAGCCATCGCTCGAACCGCGGCTTCGCCATGGTGAATATCCAGTGGAGCAGAAGCGACCACAGTGTCACGGCGGCGACGGCCGCCAGGATCACCAGCACAATTGCTAGATAGTCCATGTTCACAGCCTCCCTCACGCCGCCGCTCTACTGACATCACGCCACCGCCGGCAGACCGGCCACCGCGGTGCGCTTACGCGTCGTCCTGGTCGCCACGTACCGCTGCGTCGTGGCGACCGACGCGTGACCCAGCAGCTCCTGCACCACCCGCATGTCCTCGCCGGACGCCTCGTACGCGGCGGTCCCGAACCAGAGGCGCAAATCGTGCATGCTCAGCGGCTGCCCCAGCACCTTCTGCAGTTGGTAGTTGCCCTGGTGCGAGATCTGCTGCCGGGTCAGGCCGCCGGCGATCAGCCCGGGCGGCAGGTCCCGGATCGCCTGCCACACCCGTTCGTGGGTGGGCACGATCCGGGCCTTGCCACCCTTGCCCTGCACCCACAACTCGTCGGCGGTGACATCCCCGCGGTCGAGTTGCGCGATCTCGATGCAGCGCAGCCCGGCGTGCGACGCCAGTAGGAACCACACCAGATACGGCTGGACGGCGCCGGCGAGCACCGCCTGCACCTGGTCGGTGGGGATCCGCTGGGTGGCCCGGTCCGGCATGCTCAGCCGGGGCAGCCGACGCGCCGGGTTGAAGTCCAGGCGCGGCTCGTCCGGGTCACACGCCCAGGCGAAGAATCCGCAGACGACGGTGCGGTACCAGTTGCGGGTGGCCCGGCCGTGCCCGTCGGTGTTGATCCAGTCCCGGAGCTCGTCCTCACAGGCGGATGTCAGGCCTTGCGGTAGTTCCCGGTCCATGCGGGTGAGCAGCTCGAGGTAGCCCTCGACGGTGGAGTCGGCGCGGCCGAGGTCGCGCAGGTGCCGCCGGTACGCGGCGAGATGGCCGGTCATCTCGGCCGCCACTCGGCGCGGAACCCGGGCCGGTCGGCGTACGGCAGAGCAAGCTGACGCACCACGTCATCGAGTGCAGTTGCGTAGCCGCCCCAGTAGTCCGGGAACTCGGCAGACTGCGCATCCGCCCACATGTCCAGGATCCGCCGCTTGGCGTCGACCTCGGCCAGCACGCGCGCCGGATCCCAGCGGGCGATGTGCTCGAGCCGCTCACCGAGCCAGCCGTCAATCGCGGAACTCTGCTCCAGTTCGGCCACGATCCGGAAGTCGGGCTCGTCGGCTCTGACCAGGGCGGTATGCCCTCGATCGGACATGTCCCAAGGCGCCGGGTAGACCTCGGCGCACGCCTGCGTCACCCGCTCGTCGTCGTCCAGCTGTGCGCGCAGCCAGGTGATCAGGTCGTTCATCGGTCGGCCCGCCGGCGCTGCTCGGCCAGGTCGAGGCCGGCGAGGACGTTGCGGATCTGCCGACGCGCGGCGGTGGGGTCGAGGTATTCGTCATCGGCGATGACCCTGACTCGCTCGATCGCCCACCGGCGCTGCTGCGCCAAGTCGGGGAAGCGGGTCATCTGTGCCGCCATCCGCTCGACCTCGTCGAGGGAGCGCTGCGCGGCCGCTGCACTGGTTACTGTCATTCTTGGGTCGCCTCCTAGCTGGCGATCAAGGCCCTCGGTTGGCGTTCACGCGCCGCCGGGGGCCGTCTTCTGTTATGTCAGGCCTCGTCGTCCTGGATACCAATGTCCAGCAGGTCGGCTGTGGTCTCGCGGATCACTTCGTCCTGCTCGTCCCCACTCAGTTCGCGCCACTCTTTCCAGGTGACGCCGGTAGCAAGAACGCCGTGGAAACTGATATTGCTGAATGCTGAGTAGGTGAGGACCACTTCATCGTCATCTTCGTGACGGCCGTTGGTCAGTGCCATGTTGATCCTTTGCTCTCGGGTGTCGATGCTTGCGGGTGTCAGGATGCTACGGCCATCGGCCGCTTGACCGGCCTGGTGTCGCGCGGCCGGCGGCTGCTCAGCGGTGTGGCCGATGGCGGCCCGTTGGGGTCACGCCGCGGTGGGCCGAACCGGCGAGGTGCGACGTGCCGGACGGGCTTCGGGTCGTCCTTACGGCCAGGCCGACTTAAACGAGGATTGAGGTCACGGCTGACCGAATCGGTGGCCGCCGTCAGCAATTGGACGATGGGCACTCCGACGATGTCGGAGATCTTCTCTAGGTCGTTTAGGTCGAAACTCGTCTGTCCTTCGAGCCGCCGCCAGACGTAGGTCTGGCTGACGCCGAGAGCGCGTGCCAGTCCGGCTGCGCTCATTCGCTTCCGAGCCAAGGCCACTCGGATCTCATCCGCCACGGCGGCGCTCAATGCCGTCTGGGTGGCGACCCCCATCGCCTCAGTCATGGGGAGAGTCTTACACGCTCACCGTGTAGAACGCAATGGGTAACCAGACAATGGCACGAACAGCGAAAGATCATCACTGTCAGCGTGTTGACGAGCGTCACGGTGACCGTGTAGAACTAGCGGTGTGAGCGAGACTATCACCGCCAGCGTGGCGGCAGAGGTACGTGCCGAAATGGCCCGACAAAACGTGCCGCAACGCGAGCTCGGCCGCGTGCTCGGGCTATCCCAGGGAGCGGCCTGGCGGCGGTTGAAGGGTGAAGTTCCGTTCGACGTGTCGGAGCTGTCCAAGGTCGCCGACCTGCTCGGCGTGCCGATGACGCAGTTCCTTCCCGCCGCGACTGAGTCCGTGGCGGGTGTCGCATGACCGACGTGAAGCCGAACGCCGAGCTGGACGTCCCCGTTGGCCTGGTCGAGGTCAGCGTCAACTTCACCGTCAAGGCATGGGAAGCGGTCGAGGCTGCCGCCGCCAACGAGGGCAACACGTGCACCGACACCATCAACCGCGCTGTTCAGGTGTACGAGGTGCTGACCCGGATCTTCGGTCCGCGCGTCGGCAAGGACGAGGGGTGAATCGTTGACCGCCGCCCTTCTGCGCGCCGATGCCCGTTCGCTGCCACTCGCCGACCAGTCCGTGGACCTGATCTGCACCTCGCCGCCGTACTGGGCGCTGCGCTCCTACACCGACGGCGGCGCCCACTATGACGGGCAGATCGGCTCCGAGCCGACCCCGGCCGCCTACGTGGACAGCCTGATCGAGTGCACCCGCGAGTGCATGCGCGTGCTGAAGCCGGCAGGGTCGCTCTGGGTCAACCTCGGTGACAAGTACTCGACCGGAGCCGGTGGCGGCGGCAACCTCGCCGAGATGTCCGCCGAGCGGTATGCGGGCGGCGGCCACACCTCGGCGAAAGCGCGCACGGCCACTAAGCGAGTGCCGGGTATGCCGCCCAAGTCGCTGATCGGGCTGCCGTGGCGGTACGCGCTCCGCTGCATCGACGACCTCGGGCTGATCCTGCGCGCCGAGGTGATCTGGTCGAAGCCCAACGGCCTGCCCGAGTCGGTCACCGACCGGGTGCGGCGCAGCCATGAGCAGTGGTTTCACCTGACCCTGAACCCGCGGTATTACGGCGCCGTCGACGAGATCCGCGAGCCCTACAGCGAAAACAAGCCGTGGGGCACGCGCACGCTGGGCCGGACAGACGCAAGCCGTGGAGATACCGGCCAAGCCGACAAGGTAATCGACTGGCGGCGCAGCGAAAACCCGCTTGGGAAGTTGCCGGGTTCCGTCTGGACCATCGCCGCCGAGCCGCTGACCGTGCCCGATCACCTCGGCGTCGACCACTTCGCCGCGTTCGCAACCGAATGGCCACGCCGCATCATTCTCGGCTGGTCACCGCCCGGCGGGACAGTCGCCGATCCATTTGGCGGGACCGGCACGACAGCGCTGGTCGCCGAAGCGCTCGGCCGCCGCGGGATCAGCGTCGACATGTCCGCCGACTACTGCCGCCTCGCGAAGTGGCGGACCTCAGACCGTGCGCAGATCGCGAAGGCCCTCGGGGTCGCTAAGCCGCCCAAGGAAACGGATGGCCAATTCGACCTCTTCGGGGAGGTCGTGGCATGACCAGCAAGCCCGCGCCGCCGAAGCCCGCCGGCCCCGGACCCAAGCCCAGCGGCCCCACCCATCCGAGCCCGTCCGGGCCGCCGCACGGCAACGGCCACGAGCTGCCCGACCTGCCGCCGCTCGCCGAGGTCGTCCTGTCCGCCAGGATCCTCGCCGAGCAACTCATCAACGCCCTCGGCCGCGACTTCGACCCGCGGACCGCATCCAGTGCAGAGGCGTTCGCGGGTGAGCCCCTGGTCCACGTGAAGCTAGCGATGCTCCGCTCCGACGTCCTCCAAGTGCGGCGCGGGCTGACCGAGGTGGGTCGCCTCGCCGTCGGGAATGCCGCCGACCGTGTGATGTTCCAAGACCACCCGGGTCCGGACGCCCGGGTGAGGGGCCTGCCGCCGGGCCCTGCCGCCGGCTCGCCCCCGGCGCGCGAAAGCACGGACGCGCCCCAAGCCGTCCGAGCAGGCGCAAACGTGACAGCACCACCGACGTAGTTGCGGCTCGCCCGGTTGCTCGGGCGAGCCGCGGACGACCCCACCCAGCACGCCGAAAGGACAGAAGGGAGTCGACCTGATGGAGACGATAGCCGTGGTCGAACGAGAAGAGAAACAGGCGCGGGACCTGAAACGCGGCGACTGGACGGCCATGTGGCATGTGGCGAAGGTCCTTTACGCCGAGCCGTACATCGAGCGTGGCCGTGAGCGCGTGCTGGTCGTGTACCGCGACCCGTACTACCTGCAGCCTGAGGTGGACCGGTACGACGGCAAACTGCGGGTGCCCATGGCCGTGCCGGAGGAGATTCCGGAAGACCCCGACGCGTCCGGCCGTGAACTCGACGACGAACCGGGCCTACTTCCGTCATGGGTCGAGGGACACCACGAAACCGGCCGAACACCCTCCTGACTCGGTGCTCGGCGGCTTGCCTCCCTGGTCGCCGATCCCGAGCCGGGCCCGATCCCCCAAGGGCCCGGCAAGGCCCGGGACGCCGGAGAGCCACCAACTTCGACGTCCCGGGCCACCCCGAACCACCCGAACCGCGACACCCCGGAAG
>DASXTS010000305.1:0-2439 GCA_036505275.1 Pseudonocardiaceae bacterium | reverse complement strand
CGGCGAGATCGTGTCCTTCACCGAGCTGACGACCGATCTGCGCCGGGCCGGACAGGGCTTGGGCCTGGTGCTGGTCCGCAAGGCCCTGGACGCGGTCGGCGCCGAGGGGCGGTCCGTGCTGCCGGTGTGCCCGTTCGTGCGTGACTTCATCCAACGACACCCCGTGTACCTAGACCTGGTGCCCCCCGAGCAACAGCAACGATTCGAGCTTGGACCTGTCCCAGAAGCATGAGCCGATGGCGCCGGGCCCGGACCGCGGCGACCCTGTTCCGCCGGCGCCGTCCCGCGGAAGAAGTGATCGAGGGACCCGACCCGACGCGGGTGGCCTTGATCGCAGCCCTGGCCACGTTGCCGGCGGTACAGCGCCGGTCGCTGGTCCTGCATTATCTCGGCGACTTCACGGTGTCCGAAATCGCCGATCGGGAGGCCGTGCCGGTGAACACCGTCAAATCGTGGCTCTACCGCCGGGCTGCGGTGGCCGCCCAGCTCAACCCCGGATGGGATTCCAGCCGAGGAGGTGCGCCGTGACTGACGACCTGCGTTCCCGGTTCGACGATCTGCGCGCACGGACGATCCCCCGAGGTGCAGCCGCCGGGCGAAAGCGCGGTCCGGCGCACCGTCAGGCGGCGCCGCGCTATCCGGTCCGGCGCAGCGGCGGTCGCCCTCGGCGCGCTGGCCGGCTTTCTGATCTGGCCGTTCGGCGGCTCGGGCGACGGACTCACACTGGCGGAGCGGGAAACCCGCGCAGCCATGGCAGTCGGCCTCGATCCCGCCCAAAGCGACCCGCTCGGTGGGCACGGACCAGCGGTGCCCGGATACGCCGTGCCCTTCGTGCTGCATCCCGGCACGTACTCCGTCGGCCTGTCCTGCGTCGGCCCCGGCAAGGTCACCTTCACGTTTACCGTCGGCGATCCGGCAACCAGTGAGCTGACGAGCACGGTGACCTGCGGGCGGGACGAGCCGGTGCAGGAGCGCACGCTTGTGGTAACGCGCGATTCGGTGGTCACGGTGGAGATCGATCCGGATGCCGACGCGGTCTGGCGGGCCGCGTACGCGTACTCGGCCGCGCTCTCGACGGCCGATCGGCTACGCCTGCGGCACACCGCCGTGGCCAGCGTCGGCACCGGCGCGCAAGCGACCTCCACGTTCCGGGACGGCCCGCAGCGGCTGGTTCAGGACGCCCTGCCGGACGGGCGGCACCGTCTCGTGTTCGCCTGTGCGCCCAGCGGGTACGTCATGCTGTCCGTGCGGCTGCTCGGTACCGGCCCGGCCGAGCCGGAGACGCCCGCGACAACCGCCGCGGGCCCGTATACGAGGTCAGAGAATCCGAGCGTCGGCGTTCTCATGAGCGACCAGCCGGCCGGGCGTGCGGTGAGCTGCCGGGCGTGGCCGCCCAGCTGGCGAGGAGGTTCGGCGCATCGAGCGATGGGGAGCCGGGCTCGGCGCTGTACGCGCTGATCGTCACGCTCTCGGACGCGCCACTGAGGTTTCCCGGTTCCAGGCGGGTGTTGTAGTCGACGCTGACCTCGGCGAGAAGCGCGACCTTCTCCCGGCGGAGTCCGGCGACGCGCCGGTTGCCGCCGTACGCGGGTAGGCCGGCCTGCTCCGGGGTGATCCTGGCTCGGCGGGAGGTCAGGAAGTCGCGGATCTCGTTCCGGTTGGGATATCCCGGCGGTGGCGGGTCCGGTCTAGTGTCTGGTCATGGAGCTGTACTGGTGGTCCATCGAGGTCCTGGACGGGCCGACCGGCTCCGCACGCGGCTGGAAGGACGCGCAGGTCGGTGCGCTGACCGAGGCTGCGATCACCAACGGAGCCTATGACTGGCACTGGCACACCCACTCGTGGGGCGTGCTGTTGGAGATCGCTTTCGCGAGCGACGAGCGCTGGCAGGTGTTCCGGGATCTGCCGGCCGTTCGGGCGGCCCTCGACGCGGTGCCCGATCCCGTGAACGGCCTGCTCATCTACCCGGGCCGCGGCGGCAGTTCAGGTCGGAACCAGCCACGCCGGCCCCGGCCGATCGCCGGCGCGGGGGCTGCTCCGCTGCCCGAGGAAGACGTCCCGATTCTGCACGCCGTCGCGGAGGGACAACCACCGAGCGGCCCAGCGTGGGTCGCCTGACCGCAAGACACGCCGCTGCGTGGACACCTGCCGGGCGAACGGCACGTCGGCCGCGAAAAGCTGCCGCATCGCAAAGGTCAGGCGGGCGGCAGCCGGAAGTGGTCGCCGACCATGCCGGCGATCTCCTCCACGGAACGGGAGCCATCCACGACGATGACCGTGCCGCCGAGCTCGGCGGCACGCTGCCGCACGTGTTCGGCGAACAGGATGTCGCGTCGCATCCAGTTCGCGAACGCCCGCGCCGGGTGCGCGCAGTCCTTCAGGTACGGGGCTACCCACTCCCGCCGGCGGTAATGGCTCAGCTGGAAATCCGGTGTCGGC
>DASXTS010000304.1:0-4891 GCA_036505275.1 Pseudonocardiaceae bacterium | reverse complement strand
GACCAGGACCCGGCCGACATCCTGTGGCCGGCACTCAACATCGGCTACGACCACATCGTCGGCGAGCTCGCCGGTGGCGTCGCCGCCTGGACCGCGGCCGGCGGTGAACTACGCACCACCCCGCTGGTCGGGCCGAGCGAGGTCGACACACCGGTAGTGGTCGATGTGCGACAGGCCGCCGAGCACGCCACCGGGCACCTACCCGGCGCACGCCTGGTGGAGCTGGGTAGCCTGCCCGCGCGCTTCGACGAGCTACCGGCCGCGCCGACCACCGTGATGTGCGCTCACGGCGACCGCGCCACTACCGCCGCGAGCCTGCTCGAACGCGACGGCCACGCCGAGCTGTCCATCCTGGTCGGCGATGCCGTCGACTGGTCGACCGCTACCGGGCGCGTCCTGGCCGGCCGATGAGTAGCCGGGCGCCAGCCCGCCCGATCCAGCTCGGCCTGCGCGCGAACCTGGCCCAGTTCAGCCTGCTAGTCGCGATCAACGCCCTGGTCGGCGCCATGGTCGGCCAGGAGCGAACGATCCTGCCGCTGCTCGCCGACCAGGTGTTCGGACTCACCGCGTTCACCGCGGCGCTCACCTTCATCGTCGCGTTCGGCCTGACCAAGGCGCTGACCAACCTGGCCGCAGGGGCCTTGTCCGATCGGTACGGCCGCAGGTCTGTCCTGGTGGCCGGCTGGCTCATCGGGGTTCCGGTGCCGCTGCTGCTGATCTGGGCTCCGACCTGGGGATGGATCATCGCAGCGAACGTCCTGCTCGGCGTCAACCAGGGCCTGACCTGGTCCACCACCATCGTCATGAAGATCGACCTGGTCGGTCCGAAGCAGCGCGGCCTGGCGATGGGCCTGAACGAGGCGGCCGGCTACACCGCCCTCGCCGCGACGGCGTGGGCGACAGGCTGGCTCGCCGCCGAGCACGGACTGCGACCGGCACCGTTCCTGCTCGGGCTGGCCGTCGCAGCCCTCGGCCTCGGCCTGTCGACCGCGGCGGTCCGCGAGACCCACGACCACGCGCGGCACGAGGCCGCGAACCACGCCGGCAGCCAACCCGGCGATATCACTGGATGGCGCATCTTCACCCTGACCAGCTTCAAGGAACGCGCGCTGTCCGCCGCCAGCCAGGCCGGCATGGTCAACAACCTCAACGACGGGGTCGCCTGGGGCCTCTACCCGATCCTGTTCGCCATGTCCGGTCTCGGCATCACCCGCATCGGCGTGCTGGTGGCCACCTACCCGTTCGTGTGGGGCATCGGGCAGACGCTCACCGGCGCGCTCTCTGACCGGTGGGGACGCAAATGGCTCATCGCCGCCGGCATGTTGACCCAGGCTGCCGGCATCGCCCTGGTTGCCGCCGCGGACAGCTTTTCAGCCTGGGCGGTGGCCGCCGTACTCATGGGTGTCGGCACCGCGATGGTGTACCCGACCCTGCTGGCCGTGATCGGCGACGTAGCGCACCCGACCTGGCGCGCTCGGGCCGTCGGCGTCTACCGGCTCTGGCGGGACGCCGGCTACGCCGTCGGCGCCCTGATCGCCGGCGTCACCGCCGACCTGCTCGGCCTGCGTGCGGCGATCTGGCTGATCGCGGCGATCACCGCGGCGTCCGGACTGATCGTCGCCGTGCGCATGTACGAGACCCACACTCCGACCGAAGCCTTGCGCCACCCACCCGCGGATTAAGAGAGCCGGGCAGGCTGGGTCGTCGAGGTTCTCTTTCGCCGATACAGCCTGGTCATGGCGTCTCGACGTCCCATGTCGTCTCAGATCGTCTGCGGGCGTTGCTGCAGTTGTGGCTGCAGTGGTTCGGCTAGCGGGCCCGGGACAGGTCACGCATGCGCTCGGCGGCGCGGTTCTGGCGCGCTTCCGCGGGCGTGGAAGCGGCGCAGCGCCGACCAGATCAGCGGCACCCCGACCAGGCTGGGCAGCAGCCAGTAGGAAAGGTGCGGCAGCCGGTTCCACAGTGGCAGGAACGGGCCGTTGTCGACGTAGAAGCCGGTCAGCAAGGCAATGTAGGAGCCGCCCATGCCGATCGCGTGCCGGGTGGGCCAGCCGGGCCGCTGCCGCCGCCGGGCCCGCCAGCCGAACAGGCCCAGCCCGGCCGCGACGCAGGCGATCGCGAACAGGTGGGCGTCCTCGCGCCAGCGGATCGTGGACATGATGGTCGCGGTGGCGAAGACGAAACCGAGGGCGACCAGGTAGGTCCGGCCCGCCTTCGGGTGACGGCCGGGGCGCTTGGTCGCGGTGGCGGCGAGGGCGCCAGCGATCACGGCGGTCAGCCCGGCCGCGATGTGCACGGCCAGCGCGCTAGCGAAGACTGGTCCCGCGCTTGGGATGGGTAGGCCGAAGATGTCACGGCTGAGCATGTGCACGCTCCACGGCCGGCGCCGGGGTGACGGTGCCCGCATTGCCGTCGACGGTGACGACCTGTCCGGTGTGCAGGAAGCTGGTCGCGTTCCCGGTGCCGACCACGGCAGGAATGCCGTACTCGCGGGCTACCAGGGAGGCGTGCGCGGCGAGGGTGCCGCCGTCGGTGACCACAGCGGCAGCACGGGCGAACAGCGGTGTCCAGGCCGGGGAGGTGGCCTTGGCGACCAGCACCTCGCCGTCGGCGAAGTGCTCGAAGTCCTGGGGTCCGTGGATGAGCCGTGCCGGGCCGGTGGCGCGTCCGGCGGAGGCGGGATGGCCCACGATCGCCCCTTCGGCGGGCTGCCCGCTGCGGGCCGCCCTGACCGCCTTGTCGATCACGTCGCCGACCAGGCGCGGCGGCTGGCCGATCGTGATCGGCGCGGCCAACCTTCGGTGCTGCTCCCAGGTCACGCGCCGGTCGGCGACCGTCCTGTCGCGCGGCCTGGCTTGCCCGGTCACGGCGACATCGACCTCGGCCCGGGTGCAGAGGTGCACATCCTCAGGTGTGGCGAGCACATGCTGGCGGGTCAGGTGCTGGCCGAGGCGGACGGCGCAAGCACGCAGCACAGGCCAGCCGACGGTGAGGTCGCGGGACTGCTCTTCCCGGATGGCGGCATACCGTTGCGCGACCTCCAGCAGCGCGTCGAACTCGGCCCGGCGGCCCAGCGCGAGTGCCGCACGGCAGGCGGCCTGCGCGGCCTCGCGGTCGGCGGCGAGCTGCCGATGCCGGGCAGTGACGGCGCTGTGATCCGTAGGGATGGTGGGCAGCTCGGCGGCGACCTGGTGGTACCAGTCCAGGCTCTGCACCGCATGCGGCGCGGCCGGGACGGGTTGGGTGGCGGGCAGGCCGCGCAACAGCACCTGCACCCCGCCAACCTGGTGGATCGTGTCAGGCAGGTGTTCGCGGCAGAACCGGGCGAGGCCAGCTTCGATCTTCCAGGCGGAGCCGCCGACGATGGCCAGGAACCACATGTACTGCCCGGCTTCATGAGCAACCGCGGTGACCAGCTGCATGACCCGGGCCGGGGATGCGCCGGGCAACTCGGCCTCGGCCCGAGCGACCAGGTCGCGATAGCGCGGCCACAGCTCCTCGCGCCAGCGTCGGTACAGATCCGCCAGGACGGCCCGGTCGGCGGCCACCGGGTTGCGGCCGACGCGCACCAGCGCGTGCCACAGTGTTTTGACCGCCCGGCCACGCCCCTGTGCCACCACGCGGGCGAGCAGCCGCGGTGACGGGATCGGCGTAGCGGTGTAGTACCAGTCGTGCACCAGCGCCCACCGAAACGGCACCCGCAGCCCGATGCACGCGTACATCCCGTCCAGATATCCCGCCTCCAGCTCGGGCAGCAGCCAGCTGCCGAACAGCGGGGTGACCGCCTCGGGGAGCCATTCGCCGAGGCGGAAGTTGCGCATCCACAGTCCCGGTCCCGGCGCGGTGAACGTCGCCGGTTCGGGCAGGGCGGTCATCGGCCGCGCTTGCAGCAGCCACAGCTCGCCGCCGGTGTCGATGGCCCACTCGAGGTCCTGCGGTTGGCCGTAGTGGGCGGCGACCCGGGCGGCCATCGCGACGACCTGCCCGGCCTGCGCCTCGCCGAGCACATCGCCGCCGGGTGCCCGCCGCGTGCGTTGCGGCCGGTGGTCGCCGGTGATCGTCCACTCCTCGCCGGTCTGCTCGCCCGCAACGAGAGACTCCCCAACACCGGCCACTGCTGTTACGAGGATCTGATCGCGAGCGCCGGTCACAGGATGCGCGGTGAACGCAACCCCGGCAGCCCGGGCGTCGACCATCACCTGCACCAGTACCGCCATCCCGGACGGCCCGCCGCCGGGCGGGCGCCGGTCGTGATACGAGCGGACTCGCTCGGCCCGGGCGGCCGCGAAGCACCGGTGCACCGCGTCAGCCAGGCCGTCGGCGCCGACATCGAGGAACGTCTCGTACAGCCCGGCGTACGAGGCATCCGGCAGGTCCTCCGCAATCCCCGACGAGCGCACCGCGAACCGGTCACCCCCACAGCGCTCGGCGGCCTCGGCCAACACCTGACCGAGGTCGGGGTCGGACACCGCGTCCGCCGTGACCACAAACCCCGGCGGCACCGGCCACCCCTGTGCGGCCAGCTCGCCGAGCACGGCGGCCTTGCCGCCCACCCGCTCGCGGGCGTGTCCCGCGTCGGCCAGGCCGATCAGCCGCCTCGGCATGCCCAACCACCTCGCATATGTAGCATCACCAACTATGGTATTGCTACACTGAGGAAGTCCGCCAGGCAACCCGCGAACCATTCCGTAGGAGGGTATCCGTGCTGCCGATGCGACCGGAGCTACTCAAAGGTCACCTCGACGCGCTACTGCTGGCCGTCCTCGAAGACCGACCACGGCACGGGTACGCGGTCATCGAAGCGCTGCGTTATGGCAGCCAAGGAGCCCTCGACCTTCCCACCGGCACCGTGTATCCAGCGCTGCATCGTCTGGAGCGCGCCGGCCTGATC
>DASXTS010000303.1:0-7341 GCA_036505275.1 Pseudonocardiaceae bacterium | reverse complement strand
CGAGCCGCTTCGGCTCGTCGGGCCCAGGCGCCCGCGCGATTTCCACGCCGCCATTCTCGCAGACCACGGGCTGGCCACAATGTCCCCGGCGGCGCCGACGTGGGACCATCGCCCGGTGCGGGACACCGTCCTGGTCGTGGACGACCACGTCGACTTCAGGGCCTCTGCGCGGGCCGTGCTCGAGGCCGGCGGCTTCGACGTGGTCGGCGAGGCGGGCACCGGCGCCGACGGCATCCGCGCCGCGGAGCGGCTGCGCCCGCGGATCGTGCTGCTGGACGTACGGCTGCCTGATCTGGACGGGTTCGCCGTGGCCGACCGGCTCGCCGAGCTCCCGGATCCGCCGGCCGTCGTGCTCATCTCCAGCCGCAGCGGGCGGACGTACGGCAGCCGCCTGCACCGCGCGGCCGCCCGCGGGTTTCTCGCCAAGGCGGACCTCACCGTGCCGGCGCTGCGCCTCGTGCTCGGATAGCGGCGTGCGTAATCCGGCTGGGGTGCGCGGCGCCCGTACCGCACTGGCGATCCTCGCGGTGGTCCTCGGTGGGTACGCGGAGTGGGCCGCGCACGACCTCCGGGAGCCGCTGCTGTGGATCCCGGACCTGCTGGTCGGGCTCGCCTTCTTCGGTGCCGCGATGGCGCGGCTGGGTCGGGACCGGCCCGTCGCGATCCTGGCTGCGCTGACCGCCGGCGCCTGGTTCGCCGGCACCCTGCTGCCGGTGGCAGCCCAGTGGCACCGGGGCCCGCTGATCCACCTGCTGGTGTGTAGCCCGGGCTGGCGGCCGCGCACCCGGCTCGGCATGGTTGCTGTCGCGGGCGGCTACGTCTCGGCCGCGGTGCCGGGCGTCTGGGCCAGCGAGACCGCAGCGATCGTGCTCGGCGGACTGTTCCTCGCCGTGTTGGCGGCGGAGCGGTCCGGCCGTGCCGTCCGCCCGGGTTGGGATGGCGCCGGCCGCCTCGTTCCGGGCATCGGCTGGGTGTCCGTCGTCGTGGGCGGCGCCGCCGCAAGGCTCGCGCTGCCCAGCGACGCCGTCGACACGGCGACGTCACTGGCATACGCCGTCGTGCTGTGCGCGGTGGCCGGCGCCGTGGCGCGCGGCCGGCGATTGCCGGCGCGTGCCGTTGCCGACCTCGTCGTCGAGCTCGGGGAGTCGCGGTCCGGCACGCTGCGCGACGCGCTGGCGCGGCTACTCGGCGACCCGGACCTTCGGGTCGGGCACTGGGTGCGCGAGGCCGGCCGGTACGTCGACGCGGACGGCGCCGAGGTGCCGGCCGACGGGAGCGGCTCGCGGGTGGCGACCGCGATCGACCGGGACGGGACGCCGTTCGCCGTCATCCTCCACGATCGGTCGGCGCTGGCCGACCCGGGCGTGATGGACGCCGTCGCCGCGGCGACCCGGCTGACCGCGGCGCACGCCGCGCTGCAGGCCGAGGTGCGCGCCCAACTGGCCGAGCTCGCGGCCTCTCGCCGCAGGCTGGTGGTCGCCGGCGACGAGGAACGGCAGCGGCTGGAGCGGCGGCTGCACGAGGGCTCGCGGCGGCGCCTGGCGCGGTTGCGAGACGACCTGGGCCCGGCGCCGGCCAGGGCGGGGGACCGGTCGCATCTGTCGCGGGCCGCCGCGCAGCTCGACCGTACGCTGGAACAGCTGGACGACCTGGCCCGCGGGTTGCATCCGCGGGAGCTGGCCGGGGGGCTCGCCGACGGCGTAGCGGCGCTGGTGGAGCGCAGCGCGGTGCCGGTGCGGTCCGTGGTGCTGGCCGAGCGGTTCGCGCCGCCGGTCGAGCTGGCCGCGTACTACGTGTGCGCCGAGGCGCTGGCGAATGTGGCCAAGCACGCGGCGGCGACAGCGGTCACGATCGAGGTGGTGCGCAAGGGCGACTTGCTCGTCGTCATCGTCACCGATGACGGCCGTGGCGGCGCCGCCCCGGCCCGGGGCTCCGGACTACGCGGGCTGACCGACCGGCTGGAGGCGCTCGGCGGCCGGCTCAGCGTGGTCGCGGCGCCCGGCACGGGCTCGGGCACGCGGATCGCCGCCGAGCTTCCGCTCGGCGGCGACAATCCGACTGGCCGCCCGACTGGCCGCGGGGTAGCCGGCTGACCGGTCACCCGCGGACGCGGACGAACGGCGCGCTCTCGAAGACCAGGAAGCCGCCGAGGCAGTCGCCGTCCGCTTGGCAGTTCCGCGGATCGGCGTCCTTGAACCGGAGCGTGAGGGCGTCGCCGTACAGGGTGTAGTCGAACACCGTCTCCCCGCAACAGGGCTCGGAGATCTTCAGCGTGTGTGCGTCGGCCGTGTAGGTGCCGTTGCTGCCCAACGAGGTGCGTCCGTCGGCCGTCTCCGACTGCACCCAGTGGCCCGCCTCGAATTTCATCACGTACGCGACCGGGAACGAGGCGATGCCGCGCACAACGGTCTCGGCCTGCGCCGGCGTCATCCCGGCGGTGATGCCGGCCTTGATCAGCTGCTCCCGGGTCAGCGTTGCGGTGCGGTATGTGCCTTCCGGCGGGCCGGCGGCGCCGGCCTGGCCGGGGTCACCGTCCTGCGGGGTGCCGCAGGGCTCGACGGCCGGTGGCGGGCCGAGCTTCTGCTTCTCCGCCCGGATCCGGTCGATGAGTGACTTGGTCGCGGCGTCCCGCGCGAGCTCGGCGTACACCGGCTGAACGGCCGCCTCCAGGGCGCGCAGGTCGGCCTGGCTCGCGTCGACGGCCGCGCCGCCGGAGGCGCAGTACTCGCGCGCCAGCGCGGGGTCGTCCTTGCTATCCCGGCTCATCGTGTCCCGGACCCGGGTGGCGGCGTCGCGCAGGATCTTCCGTTGCCGTTCGGTGAGCCGGTCCAGCCGTGCCCGGTTGCCGACCAACGCGTTCACCTTCGGGTAGAACGTCACGTTGCCGGTGACGACCGCGCGGTCCGGGAGGCTCGACGGCGCCACGGAGAACGACGACTCCGTGCCGATGATCGACCCGCTCGCCACGCCGTTGGCGAACTCGTCCGAGTTCCAGTCGTCGGGGGTCGCGCCGAGGGCGCGGAACAGCGCATAGCTCACGTCGGAACGCGGAACCCGGACGCCACCGCCGGCATAGTCCTTGGGCGCCGTCAGCCGCCGCCCGTCGAAGGCGAACGGGTGGCGCAGGCCCTCGTGCATCAGCACCAGCGGCACGACTCCGACCTGGTCCAGCCCGGCCGTCAGCTCGCCGGCCAGCGGCCCGCCGACGATCGCCTCGGACAGCTGGTCCGAGTCCACCAGCAGCGGAGCGTGTAGCGCCCGGAACGTGGTGACGCCCTCGGTGTCCCAGGCTCGGGCCGGAACCATCGCCAGGTCCAGGTTGCCCTTGACGACCTGGCGCGCGACCTGCTGGTCCCAATCACGGGGGCCGTCCTGGTTCGCGTCCCACACCGGTTCGATGGCCAGCCGGCCATCGGAGAGCGCCTTCACCTGGCGGGCGAACTCCTCGACCGCCCTTGCCCCGGGACGCGGCCCCTGCGGGTCCGAGGTCCCGAGCTTCAACGTCGTCAGGGGTAGGTCGCCGCCCGACTTCGAGCCGGGCTCGGTGCACCCGGCGGTGAGCGCCAGCACTCCGGCCACGGCCACCAGACCGCGGATCATGGGGATTCTCATCGTCGTTCCCTCCTTCGGTTGGGACCGAACGTACGGTCGTAGCGGTGACCAACACATCGCGGTGAACCCCGGTATCCGGGCCGGCCGACTTGTGGCCAGCCACATTGTGGCCAGCCACTAACCCGTTCGACGATGGCGCCGTGGCCGATACCCGGACCAGACCCGACCGCCAGTGGTATCGGCTGGCTGCCGGCGGCATCGCGACCGGGTACCTCCTCGCCACCGTCCTGGTGATCGTCGAGGACCGGCCCGCCGTCGTCGGATACGCGACGGCCACGGCCACCGCCGCGGTCGTCGCGCTGACCGCCGCCGCGGGCCTCGTCGCTGCGGTGATGCTCGGCGCTGGGCAGCCGACCGGCCCGGTCGGCGCGCTGCTCCTCCTAGTCTGCGCCTGGCTGGCGCCGATCTGGGTCGGCTGGTCGGGCGGACCGCCACCCGCCCGGAGCGCCTCGATGCTGGCTCTCCCGTTCCTCGTGCCGTGCCTGCTGCACGTGGCGCTGGCCGCGCCGGCCGGACGGCTCACCGGCCGCGCGCGGCTGCTCGTCGGCGCCGGCTACGTCGCGGCGGCCGCGGCGAGCGCGGTCCGAGCGGCGAGCTACGACCCGTTCCAGGACCCGCACTGCTGGAACAACTGCACGGTGAACCTGTTCCTCGTCCGCGCCGAGCCGGCGGCGGCCCGTGCCGTGGACGTGCTCTGGCTGGTGGCATCCATCGGACTGGGCCTACTCGCGGCCGCGCTCGTCGTGGCCCGGCTTGCCCGCGCGACGCGGGCCGGCCGGCGGACGTACGCGATCGTTCTCGTCCCGGCGGCGGTGGCGGCCCTCACCGAGGCGGCGTATGCGGTCCTGCTGCTGCACGATCCTGCCGAGGACCCGGCGCGCCCCTGGTTCGCCGCCGCGTACCTCGTCCGCGGCACCGCGCTGATCCTCCTCGCGGCCGGCGTCGCCGCCGTCGCGGTGCTGGGGCGGCGGCGCCGGGCGGCGCTGTCCCGCCTGGCCCAGGACCTCGGCGTGGCGCCCGCGCCGGGTGCGCTGCGCGCCGCGCTGGCTCGGTCGTTGGGCGACCCGGACCTGAACCTCGCGTACTGGCTTTCCGCGTCCGGCCGGTTCGTCGACCCCGACGGACGGACGGTCGATCCGCCGTCGCCGGGCCACGCCACCACCGAGATCCGGCGTGCCGGCGACCTGATCGCGGTGCTCCGGCACGACCGCGCCGTCGACCCGGCGGCCCACCTGTCCGAGCTCGTCGGCTCCGCCGCCCGGCTGGCGATCGACAATGAGCGGCTGCGCGCGGCGCTGCTCGCCCAGGTCGACGAGCTGTCCTCGTCCCGCCGCCGGCTGGTGGCCGCCGCCGACGCGGCGCGTCGCGGCCTCGAACGCGACCTGCACGACGGGGCCCAGCAGCACCTGCTGGCGGTCGTCTACGAGCTGCGGCTCGCGCGGCAGAGCGCCGGAGACGACCTGGCGGCCGCCTTGGACGGCGCGCTGGAGACTGCCGGCACCGCGCTGCGCGAGCTGCGCGACCTGGCGCACGGCATCTTCCCGGCCGTGCTGGAGGAGGGCGGGCTGGAGCCTGCCCTGTGGACGCTGGTCGACCAGGCGGCCGTGCCCGTTGAACTGTCCGAGGTGCCGGCGGAACGGCTCCCCGCACCGGTCGAGCGCGCCGCCTACCTGGTGGTCGCAGGTGCAGTGGACGCGGCCGCCGCCGCATCCGGGCCGAGCGACCCCGGCCGCCTGGACGTGCGACTTCAGATCCGCGCCGACCGCCTGGACGTCGATGTGGCCGGCCCACCAGCCGGCGCGTACCTGCATGTCGCCGACCGCGTCGGCGCCCTCGGCGGCCGGCTGACCAGCACGCCCGATCGGCTACACGCGGAAATCCCGCTGCCCCGGGACGGTGATCCGACGCCGCCACGTTGACGCTGTTTGATCGGCGGCGCGCCCCTACCTCGCAGCGCGAGTCGGGCGACGGACTTTGCCGCTGAGAGGTACCTGTCAGCCTCGGAGAATCAGGCCTCGACCGTCGTGGCCTCCGCGAGCCGGTCCGGGGCCGCGGACTCGCTGCGACCGCGGGAGCGGTCGACCACGGCCACCACGACCAGCACCAGCACCAGCAGGACCAGGGCGACGACGCCGGGCAGCGCGATCGAAGCCGGGATCAGGCATAGGCAGACCACGCCGCCGATGAGATGGTCCAGCCGGGGGCGGTGACCGCGGCAGCCGCTGACCGCGCTGAGACCGAACAGGAACAGGGCCGCGCCGCCGCCCAGGGCAACGGCGTAGACGCCGTGCATGTGTTCCAGCGGATGGCTCATCACGCTCTCCAGGCCCACCGCGATGAAGACGACGCCTGCCACGAGCGGCAGGTGCAGATAGCTGAAGTCGCGGGCGAGGTGGGCGCGCCGCGGCCCTACCGCGCGAGCCAGCAGCGTGAGATCCGACCGGTCAAGGTCAAACAACGCGCCGGCGGATGCTGGCGCACACTGGACGGACTCGCCGACTTCACGGTCATCTGGTCATATCTGTCCACCGCCGCGAAACACGGCCTCGATCACCTCGACGTGCTGGTCGAACTGTTCACCACCGGACCGTGGCTACGACCCGACCCGACCCCCCGGCTGACCCGGCCGCTCCGGCCACCAAAATCACCCGCCACCAGCCCGCGAACACCGGCTGGCCCATCAACATGCGCTCCCACCACGGCGGGAAGCCAACCGTCCCCGGTGAATAGCTACGTCTTCGAGAGGGCTCCACGTGATTGGCTATCGTGCCATGGTCGACGTCCCCAGGGAACTGGTGCAGTACCTCGGTCGGCTCCTCGCCGCCGAACGCCGGGCTCGGGGCACCCGCACCGGTACCCGCGCGTTGACCTGCTTCTACCAGGCGCTACTGGTGCTGGTCTGGTTCCGCAAGGGTGAGGATCTGACCCTACTGGGCGCCGGGTTCGGCATCTCCCGGGCCACCGCGTACCGCTACCGCGACGAGGGCATTGCCGTCCTCGCGGCCCAGGCACAGGATCTGCACACCGCCCTGCGGCGGGTGGCCGCCGACGGCTGGTCCCACGTCATCCTGGACGGGAAACTGTTCGACTGTGACCGGCTCACCGAGACCACGCTCAGCGTCAAGGGCGAAACCATCAACGCCTGGTATTCGGGAAAGCACCGCGACTTCGGCGCGAATGTTCAAGCGGTCATGCGCCCGGACGGGCTACCCATTTGGACGTCGGCGGCGCTGCCCGGGCATCTGCACGACACCAGCTGCGCCCGCGAGCTGGGCGTGACCGCTGCGCTGAATTGGTCCGCCGCCGAGCTCGACCTGCCGGCGCTGGCCGACTCCGGCTACGAAAGCGCAGGCCACGGCATTAAAACCCCGGTCAAGCAGCCCACCGACGGCAGCCGACTCGCCGTCGACAATCGCGCCTACAACCGGCTGCTGCGCGGCCTACGCTGGCAAGGCGAACGCGGCTTCGCGATCCTGGTCGGACGCTGGAAAACGCTACGTCACACCACCGCCAGCCCCGGACGGATCGGCGACATCGTTGCCGCCGCGCTGCACTTGACCCATTTCGAATACAAATACCTACCGCAGGTTGTTGAGATCAGCTCATTGAATCCGCCACTATCCTCGTTCGGCGCCATTGTCTTTCACCGTGCTCCGAGATGGTGTCCAGACAGTAATGCCATCGGCTTTCTTCCAGGTAGTCAATAGAGGCGTCAGCAGACCGACAGTC
>DASXTS010000302.1:0-9391 GCA_036505275.1 Pseudonocardiaceae bacterium | reverse complement strand
GCCGACGCGCACTCCTTCCCGATCAGCCCGTTCGTCGAGCAGTCCACCGACGTGCTGGACGGGTTGCCGCTCGTCGGGGGGCTGGCGAGCGGGCTCGGCGGACCCGGCTCGACGCGGCTGTTCGTTGATGGGCGGGTGGTCGACGGCGGCGCGGTCGGGGTGCTCCTCGGTGGGCCCGTTGCGGTCCGCACACTGGTCAGCCAGGGCTGCCGGCCGATCGGGCCGACCATGACGGTGACCAGGTCCGATGGCAACGTGCTGCGCGAGCTGGCCGGCATGAACGCCTACCGCAAGCTCGAGGAGATCGTGCGGGCACTGCCACCCGACGAGCAGACACTGGCGATGCACGGACTGCACATCGGCATCTCGATCGATGAGTACGCCGAGGAGCACGAGCAGGGCGACTTCCTGATCCGTGCCGTCCTGGGCGCGGATCCCCGCAGCGGCGCCGTGGCCGTCGGCAGCCCGATTGAGGTAGGGCAGACCGTGCGTTTCCAGGTCGGGGACGCCGCCGCGGCGCACGAAGACCTGCGGCAGCTGGTGGCCCGGTTCCGCGCCGACGGACCCGTCGACGGCGCCTTGCTTTTCTCCTGCAACGGCCGCGGCGCTGGGCTGTTCCCGCAAGCGGATCACGACGTGCTGGCGGTGCGCGAGGGCCTCGGCATCACGGGCGTAGCAGGCTTCTTCGCGGCCGGCGAGATCGGTCCGGTCGCCGGCCGCAACCACCTGCACGGCTTCACCGCGTCGGTGCTTGCCTTCGACCGCGGCAGCGGGTGAGCCCCGGCCGGCGTTGCGCGCGGATGGATCGGGTGCCACGCGCGGCGCCGCCTTGGTCACCGGCGGCGGGCTACAGAGCTCGACCCGCGGCCGTCAGCTGGTGGTGCCGGCCCGCCGGGTGAGGTCGACGCATACCAGCCGGAGCTCGCTGGTGAATGCGTCACCGTCGTCGTCGCGCAGCCAGCACTGATCTGGAGTGGGGAGCATTTCGGTGAACCGGACCGGGCGTTGCGGGGTGGCGGCCGCGGCGTGGCGCAGCATGCGGCCGGTGGTTCGCATCAGGATCGGGCTGGTGAAGTCGATGTAGACGGGTTTGTCCTCCAGCGGCGACTTGGCGAACACCCGCCTGGGCATGCCGAGCGCGCGGGCCCAGCCGGGCAGGTCCTGCGGGTGCTGTGGGGCGTTGCTGGCGACCACGTTCCAGGTTTCGCGCCGCAGCACGGTCCGCCCGACTGTGATCCGCGGCGCGTGGCCGCCGGTCGGGAACGGGTCCCAGGTCCGGATCGCGGCCATAAACAGGGGAGAGCTGAGCAGCTCGATCAGTGGGAACCGGATCCCCTGGGTGGGTTCGACGACGTCCTCGCCGTCGATGAGAAGCCGCCCGACGTCGATGGTGGGGAAGCCGTCGGGCATGCAGGCCCCGGGTGTGGCGGCCACGTGGATGTCGGTCGGTTCGGTGAACGCTGGCATCACCCGCGAGGTCATCCGCGGGACGTTGCGCGGCGGGATGAGGAACACGATCGGTCGCCCGACCTCGGTGTGGATCGCGGTGACGAATTGCTCGCGGTCGGGATGGCGGGTGGCGAACATGCCCTGGCACAGCGGGTTGGCGCCGGGGTGGAAGTCGCCGACGACCGACAGGAAGTCCCCGCCCTCGATGGCGAGTGCGCTGGCCGCGGCGATCTGCACGTCGGGCGAGTGGTAGACGCTCAACGGCCACCCGGGGCCGCCGCTGGCGAATACCTGCGAAGCGCGCTCGACCAGCGTCTGCGGCTCGTTGGCATGGAGCAGCTGCGCCCATTTCGTTTGCAGTTGGGCCGTGACGGCGTGCACCTGGGCCGGTATCCGCATCAGCTCGCCGAGGATCCGCCCGATCGTCGGGCCGGACGCCATCCGTTCGCCGATCGCGTCCCGCATGAGCGTGCGGCCGATGTCGAAGATCCGGTCGCAGTACCAGCGCGAGCTTGCCAGCAGCGCCGGAAGTGCCCCGGCCATCTCGTCGCGCATCCCCGGTCCGACGGAGAGCTGCAGATCCCGCAGGCAGTCCAGGTACACCGGTGTCCTGGCGCCGTAGGCCTCCCCGGGCTTGCGCCACGGCTCCTGCCGGGTGAGCTCGACGAACGTGCGGTCGAGATGCGCCAGGGCGGCGTCGAGCTTGTCCCGGGTGGCCTCGGCCACCGCGCTGCGGCGGCTCTCCAACAGGTCGAGCGCCGCCAGGCCGTCGTCGCTGTGGGGTGACCGCTGCAGCCGGATCCGCAGGTCCCGCTCGGGGTGCGGGCCCAGCGGGATCGGATCGGGCAGGCCGAGGCTCTGCGCCAGCGCCTCGATCGCCCACTGCTCGAAATGCACACTGCGCTGCGCGTCCACCCGTCCGGCGCGGTAGGCGACGGCGGGCCCGGAGTCCGCCAGCCGCCCCCACGCCAGCGGGCCGAAGAAGCCGATGGTCTCGTTCTTGGCGCAGTACCGCTGCCAGTAGTTCGCCACCACCTCCTCGCGCCGGCGCCGGGTGCTCGCTCCGGTCGGCGAACCGGCGGCGACCTTGTCCACCGCGTTGTGCAGGGCCTCGCGGTTCTGCCAGGTCACCGCCTCACGAAAGGCCGGATCGCCGGCGACGGCCCGCAGGCCCGCGCTCTCGTCGGATCCGAAGACGTCGAGGCCGCGTACCGGGAACCCGGCGCTACGCACGGCACAGTCGCGCCATAGGGCCCACTCGCCGGTCAATCCGGCCAGCTGATCATTCACTGGCCGGATTGTAGGCACCCGCGGTGCTCGACCCGAGAATCCGGCCCGGTTGACTACAGGTTCACTACCGACACGAGCGTCCGAGGAAGAAGAGCAATAGCCCCTTCCTCGGACGCCCCTCGTCGACTAGCGGGTGTTCCTTCCGTGCTCAGGCCGTTGCACGGACGCGGACGCCGGGTGCGGCGGCGGGTGACGAAGCGCTCAGCCGCCGGTGCAGCACGATGCCTGTGACGATGAGCCACACCGGCGTGAGCAGAAACACCGCGATGCCGGTCGGCCCGGTCAGACAGAGGATGCCCAGCACCACGGTCGCGATGGCCAGCGGCTTGGGCAGCACCGCCATGCGCCATCCGCCGAGTCCGGTCGACAGGAACAGCACGGCCGATCCGGCCACCCAGGGGATCCAGCCGAAGTCGCTGATGTAGCCGAGCGTGGTGACGACTGCGGCGTTACCGGCCGTCGCCGCCTCGGTGGCCGCCAGGCCGACCCAGCCCATGACGGCCACCGACAGTGCCACCGCCAGGCCGCCGGCGAACGCGGCGCTGGAGTAGGTGGACTCGCCCGGCTCACCGGAGCGCAGCGCCTGTCGCAGCGCCACGGCGAAGAACAGCATTGCCACGGCGAAGTACCCGGCGGCGAAGCCCGAGATCGACGTCGCCACGCCGTGGTCGGTTACCCACCGGACGTACCCGGCTGCGTCGCCGTCGACGCTCGGCGCACCCCAGGACAGGATCGGATCGCGGAGGGCGAACAGGAGTCCGGCGATCACGCCGGAGATGGGCAGGAAGCGTTCGAATCGGCTGGTCTGCATGGCGGTCTCCCGTGGGTTTGGCGCGGTCCGGATGACCGCTGCCGCCGATGACATTGCGATCCCGCGAACCTGGGCACATCGGCCATGTGTCCCGGCCCGGCCGGGAACTGTTCCCGACCGCCTCCCCGCGGGCCGCGCCGCCAGGCCACACTGACAACACCATGGAAACCCCGGTCACCCCCGACGTCGCGCCCGTTCGAGCCGAGCGCCGTGCGCGTTGGCTCGCGCGTTGGCTCGCGCGTTGGCTCGCGCCGGCCATCGTCGCGCTGATCGTGGTGGCGGACGTATCGGCGTTCTGGCTCAGACGAGACTCCACGGATGCCGTGCGGCTCTCAGCGCTCTCAGCGCTGATCCTGCTCGAGACCGTGACGGCCGCGACCGTCGGCCTACTCGTCGTGCGCCGGCATCCGCGGCACGCCGTGGGGTGGCTGCTGCTGACTCACGGTGTGTTCGTCGCCGTCGTGCTCGGCGGTGACGGGTACACCCTTGGCCTGCCGCCGAGAGCCGAGGCCCTGATCGATCAGCTCGGCCTCGGCGTCTGGGTGCTCCTGTACGTGTGCCTCGCGCTGATCGCGTATGTCTTCCCCGACGGGCACTTCCTCAACACCCGATGGCGCCGGTTCGTCATCGGCTGCCTGGCTTGCTACGTCCTTCTCATCGCGGTCGCCGCCACGGACGTGGCCGAGTTCCGCGCGGAGTATCCGACGCTCGACCCGGTGCTGCCGGCGCTGCCCGGATATGTCGCCGGGCCGTTGGGCGTGATCTCGCTGGTCGGCGTCGCGGTCAGCCTCGTCGGCGCCGTCGTCGCCGCCCGAGCTCGGCTGCGTCGCGCCGCCGGCGATGAGCGCCTGCAGATGCTCTGGTTCGCCTGGGCCGCCCTGGCCGTGCCGGTCGGCCTGGTTGTGTGCTGGCTCGACTACTGGTTGACCGGCAGCGCCGGGACGTTGACCGTGATCGGCGTCACCGTCGCCGGCTCCGTGCTGCCGCTGGCCATCGGGGTGGGCATCCTGCGGTACCGCGTCCTCGACATCGAGCTCGTGCTCAGCCGCACCCTGACCTATGGCGTGCTCACCGTGCTGGTCATCGGCAGCTACGCCGTGGTGTTGGCCGGCCTCGGCGCGATGATCGACGACCGCAGCGCCGCCGGCCTGGTCGGCGTGGGTGTTGTCGCGGTCGCCATCCAGCCGGCGCATGCCCGGCTGCGCCGGCGGGTCGAGCACTGGGTGTACGGCGACCGGCGCGATCCGTACGTCGCGCTGCGCCGGCTCTCCAACCAGCTCGACGAGACGACGGAAGACCTGCGCCGCTCGCGCGCCCGGCTGGTGACCGCGCAGGAGGAGGAACGCCGCCGGCTGCGCCGCGATCTGCACGACGGGCTAGGCCCGTCGCTGGCCGCGATCGTGCTCAAGCTCAACGCCGTCAGCGCCCTGGTCGACGATCCCGCCGCGGGTCGGCTGCTCGGCGAGCTGCGGGAGGAGACCAAGGCGGCGATCGCGGAGATCCGCAGGCTGGTCGACGACCTGCGCCCGCCGGCGCTGGACGAGGTCGGGCTGGTTGCCGCCCTGCGGCAGAAGGCGGCCAGCCTGTCGAGGTACGGCTCGGGCGACGGTCGCCCCCCACTGGTCATCGAGATCGAGGGGCCGGAGGGCTCGCCGTTGTTGCCGGCGGCAGTCGAGGTCGCGGCGTACCGGATCGCCAGCGAGGCGCTGACCAACGTGGTGCGCCATGCCGGCGCCTCCCGGTGTCTGATCGCCGTCACGATGAACGGCGCGCTCGAAGTGAGCGTGGCCGACAACGGCAGCGGCCCGGGCGACCACGTGGGGCACGGAGTCGGCTGGACGTCGATGCGGGAGCGGGCCGCGGAACTCGGCGGATCATGCACCATCACGCGCCGACCGGAGGGCGGGACATTGGTCCGCGCCGTGCTGCCGCTGCCGGAACCGCCGCTGCCGGAACCGCCGCTGGGGGAACCGCCGCTGGGGGAACCGCCGTTGCCGGAACCGCCGGCGAGACCGTGGGCGGACACCGCGAGAGCGGAGCGCTCATGACCGACGTGCTGCGCGTCCTCGTCGCCGACGACCATCCGGCGTATCGCGCCGGGCTGCGCATGATGCTCTCGTCCGCGGCTGACCTCGAGGTGGTGGGCGAAGCGGACAGCGGTACGCGGGCCCTGGAACTGGCCGGGCAGAGCCGCCCCGACGTCGTCGTCATGGATCTGCGCATGCCCGGACTCGACGGCATCGAGGCCACCCGCCGGCTGTTGCGCGCCAACCCGGACGTCGGTGTCGTCGTGCTCACCATGTTCGAAGACGACGAGTCGGTCTTCGCCGCGATGCGCGCCGGCGCCCGCGGCTACCTGCTCAAGGGCGCCGAGCAGGAGGAGATCCTGCGGGCGGTGCGGGCGATCGGAGCCGGCGAGGCGATCTTCGGCCCGTCCGTGGCGCGGCGGGTCATCGAGCATTTCGCGAACGGCGGTGGTTCGGCGCGGGCGGCCTTTCCCACGCTGACCGACCGGGAACGCGACGTCCTCGAGCTCATCGCGGCCGGCAGGGGCAACGCCGCCATCGCCCACGAGCTTCTGCTCACCCTCAAGACGGTGCGCAACCACGTCTCCAACATCTTCGGAAAGCTGCAGGTTTCCGACCGCGCCGCGGCCATCGTCAAGGCACGCGACGCCGGCTTCGGCGCCGCACCCAAACGGCCCTGAAGCGTCCTCAGTTGCGATCTTGGTGGTGGCGTCCACGGACGGCTCAGGAACCCGGTTCGCCGGTCGTGGCCGTGAGGGGCCTGGACGTGCGCGCGGGCCCGCTCCTACCGTCCGGGCCAGGTCGTCTCCGGCCACGTGAAGATCGGGTCCACGAGGAGCGTGCGTGATGGGACAGTTCAGCGGGCAGGTGGCGGTCGTGACGGGTGCCGGTTCTGGCATCGGCCGCGCAAGCGCGAAGCGGCTGGCCGCGGACGGCGCACATGTCGTCGTCAATGATGTGAACGGCGACGGCGCCGATGAGACCCGCGCCGCGATCGTTGCGGTGGGCGGATCGGCCGACACCGCGGTGGGCGACGTGACCGCCGACGGGTATGTCGACCGGCTGTTCGACGATGTCTGGGCACGCTGTGGGCAGATCGACATCGTGCACAACAACGTCGGCTTCGGACGGCGCTCGTCCCTCGTCGACGTCGCCGACGAGGAGTGGGCCCTGGGCATCGACGGCAACCTCGGCGCGACCTTCCGCGGAGTTCGCGCCGCAGTACGCCTGATGGCCCCGCGTGGCCGCGGCGCGATCGTCAACACGTCGTCGCTGGCAGGGCTGGGAAAGGTGCCGGAAACGATCCCCTACTACGGGGTGGCGAAAGCCGCGGTCATCCAGCTCACCAGGGAGGCGGCGGTCGAGGCCGGTGCGTTCGGGATCCGGGTCAACGCCGTCGTGCCCGGTTCGGTGCGCACGCCGTCGTTCGAGGCCTACCTCGGTGGGGCCGACAAATTCGAGGCGTACGTGAAGCAACTGCCGCTGCGGCGGATGGTCGAGCCCGCCGACATCGCCAACCTGGTCGCGTTCCTGGCCTCCGACGAGGCCGCCGCCATCACCGGGGCGGCGATCCCCGTCGACAGCGGACTGAGCTGCGTCATGTACCAGCCGATGGTCGGCTGAGCGCGACCTGGATTCCCGGTGGAATTCCGGCACCTGGGTGCATCCGGCCTGAAGATCTACGAGAGCTACGTCCGGTCGCGGCGGACCGCCGACGGCGGGTGGCCGAACCTCCTGCGGAACTGAGCGCGGAAGGACGCGGCGTCGGTGTATCCGACCAGGCGACCGACCCGTTCCACCGGGATCGACGAGCGATCGAGCATCACCCGTGCGGCGTCGAGGCGCAACGTGCGGATGACGTCGCTCGGGCTCGCGCCGAGGACCATCTGGCAGCGCCGGCGCAGGGTCCGCTCGGTCGTGCCGAGGTGGGCGGCGATCGACGCGACGGACTGCGGCTCGGCGTACCGCTCGCGCGCTAGATGCAGGAAACGGACGATCACCGGGTCGGCGATCCCGTCGCCAGGCGCGTCCCGCCCGAGCTCCGCGTCCAGCCACGCCAACGAGTTCGGCGAGTTGATCCGACGGACCAGTTCCCGCACCGTCTCCACCTCACCGGCCGCGGTCGCGGCCATGATCAGGTCGCGGGTCGCGAGCATGGGCAGCCCGGGCAGCAGGGCGACGCTCGGGTGGTGGGTCTCGATGCGCCGGGCGATGCGACGGTCGGCGACCGCCTCGCGCCCGTCCAGCAGACCGGCCTCCGCCAAGGCCAGCACCGAGGCGCCCATCGCCGCGATCAGCGCACCGCTGCCGTGCTGACGAGCGATCCAGGGCAGCACCGCGTCCCAGCCGGGCGGGTGGGGCACAAGGCCGTCCGGAGCGAGGCTGGTACCGAAGGCAGGCAGGACGACGGCCTTGGCCGGCGTGTCGCCGCCGACCCGTCCGTCGGCGATCAGCCGCGGCCCGGCCGCCGCGCGCACCGGCTCACCGGTCGGGGTCAGCACGCGGACCTGGAGTCCGAGGACCTCGCCGCTCGACGGGTAGAACGCGTGGCCGCCGTAGACACGCCCGCGAAACCGGTCGCTCAACGCCATCGCGTCCGAGACCATTCCGAGGCTCCCGAGCCGGACGCCCTCGAATGCGACGATGACGACCAGCTGGCGTGTCCCCGGTGCCGTTCCTGGCATTCGTCGACGCCTCCTGTCCGAACCATATACGGTCGTGTCCGCTCCGCCGATGGTTTCGGAACCAGCGGAGAGGGAGCCTGCCCCGGGACGTCGACGCGACAACCGCGTGCGCAATCCAGGGAGGCGCCCGATGGACGAGGCAAGCCACACACTGATCGAGATGGGGCAGGGCGAGGACCCCTATGGGTTCGGCCAGAAGGAGTTGTTGCCGCTACAACTCGACGCGGCCGATGCGGTAGTGGCCGAGCGTAGGCAACAGGTGCCGCTTCTGGAGCGGCGGGTGCGGGACGCCGGCCGCGAACGGATCACCCGGAAGGCCGATCTGGTACCGCTGCTGTTTCCGCACACGACATACAAGTCCTACCCGGCCGCCTTCGTCGAGAAGAAGCGTTGGAAGGACCTGGCCCGCTGGCTGAGCACGCTCTCATCGGCCGATGTCACGACGGTCGACTTCGACGGCATCGCCGATGAGGACGAATGGGTGGACCGGTTGCGCGCGAACGGGCACTTCGTCCTCGCCACCAGCGGCACCAGTGGAAAGTGTTCGTTCCTGTCGCACAGCGTGGAGGATCGCGCGCGAAAGGTGCGGACGTTCGACCGGCTGCTCGGCTGGCCGTACACCCGCGCGGACCGGGCCCGCGGCTACTTCTGGCTGGGGCCGCACGTGGGCGTCAACAGCGCGACCGACGCGGCGAAGATCGGTGCCGGGCTGTGGTCGACACCGGACGAGAGCTTCTTCCTCACCGACGAGCGGCTGCGCCTGACCGATGTCAGCCTTATGGCGGCGATGCGACGCCGGATGGCGGACGGAAGCGCGACACCTGGTGAGATCGCTTCCTTCGAGCGGGACCAGAGGGCCCGCGGCGACGAGCTGAGCCAGGGCGTCGAGGCGTTCGTCGACCTGCTGCTAGACCGGCGGCACGAGAGGCTGGCCATCTCCGGGCTCTGGGCGCAGCACCTCATGATCCGTGACCGAGCCCGCGCCCGAGGCATCGCGGACGGCGACTTCCACCCCGAGACGATCGTCAGCGCGGGGGGTGGGGTCAAGAACGTCGCGCTGCCCCCCGACTACAAGCAACGGGTGGCGAGCTTCTACGGCGACGTGATCCGGCCAGGCAACTACGGGATGA
>DASXTS010000301.1:0-1846 GCA_036505275.1 Pseudonocardiaceae bacterium | reverse complement strand
GTGTTGCCCGCGTCGGCGTTGGCGCCGAAATACACCGAGCCCTCGGGCACGACCTCGTGCACCACTTTGCCGCTGTTTCCGTTGGCGACCAGGCTGACGTCCCGCAGGGCCCGCATGTGATCCTTGATGGCCGCGAACTGGCCGGCCGCCACGGCGGCGAAGGCGCTGTACTCGCCATCGGTCGCGAACAGCCACGGATAGTCGGGCCAGCCGGCGCCGACCCACCGGGCCTTGGCGACCGTGCCGGCCGGCGGTGGGTACTCCCGACCTTCGCGGACCAGGCGGACCTGAAGATCGCGAGCCTCCTGGACCGAGTCGCCGAGGTTCTGCTTGCTCCACGCCACGCTCGCCTGCAGCAGCGGATCACCGGGCAGGCTCACGTTGGTGTTGTTGTCCAGCTCGAGACGGCGCGCCACCTTGCCGGACAGTAGGGCCGCCGGGTTGGCCAGCGCGGCGGCCTGCGCCGACCTGGCCGCCGCCATGCCCTGGTCGGAGCCGGCGACCGCGAACCACACCGTGGTGCCGCCGGCCGGCACCTGCACCACGTAATGCAGCTGACCGCCGGTGCCCTTGCCGATTTGGGTGTCGTCGCAACGGCCGGGGTCAGGTCCATCGGCCGGGCAGACGACCGCCGGATCCTGGGGACCACGGAAGTCGGGACCGAGCTGGTGGTTGACCGGCTGCAGCGTCGACCCGACCAGCGCCGCCCAGTCGTGCGGCGCGGCATTGGCCACCGGCGGGGTGCCCACTTCGCGGAAGACCAGGTTGCTCCCGTCGTACGAGCCGGTGTCGGGCAGGTTGTAGACCGATGCGCTCGGCGTCGTCCAACCCCACGGGTACGACTGCATCAACTCGGAGTGCGCGTCCACCGTGACGCTGACGCTGCGCGCGTTGCGGGAGGTGATCGTCAGGCCGATCAGGCCGGCCCGGATGCCGTCCGGGGCGAAGTCGGTGCGGCTGACCGTGACCCCGCCGACCGAGCCGAAGTCCATCCGTGCGTAGCCGAAGCCGTTGCTGTACCGCGTAGCCGTCAACCACTGGTCGTTGACGTTGAACCACACGCCGTCCAGGACCTTGATCGGCTGCGTCCAGAAGCCGCCCATCTCGCCGTGGATATGCCAGCCGGAGGCCGGATAGCTGCCGTCCTCTGCACCGACCTCGTACATCCGGTCACCCACGATGATGGAGCGCCGATCGGCCAGCCGCGTGGTGGTTGACACCTCCGGCGACCGGGCCAACCCCGCGTCCGCCGCGACGGCGGGCGTGGCGAGGCCGGTAATGCCGAGCGGAACGACCACCGCCATGGCGACGACAGACGCCAGCAGCCGGAATCGCGACATGACGGCCTCCCTCGATCGGTCGACTTCTCGCAGTCTGCACCCGCGGGACGGGGATGTCGATCGACAGACAGGCGCATGGCAATTTACGAACTCCGGGTACGCTCTCGCGCGGCTCGCTGGTCTTCCCCTGCCGTCATCCGGCGGCTGACCGCCGCGTACGCGCCCCGGCGCGGCCGGCTCCTGGCCCAGCCTCACCGAGCACGAGGCCAAGGTGCTGCGGCTGATGGCCACGACTGTCCAACGCGGAGATCGCGGCGCGGCTGTACGTCACCGCCGAGACGGTCAGGACGCACGTGACCAACGTGCGGGGAAAGCTCGGCGCTCCGGAACCCTACGCAGGCGATCATCGCCGCCTACGAGGCCGGCTACGTCCGGGGCGCCGGGGGTAGCCCGCTACTTCACCCCGCCCGCGGTGAGGCCCTCGACGATCCGCCGCTGGAACAGCAGGACCGCGATGACGAGCGGGATCGTCACCACGACGCCGGCCGCCATCTGGGTGCCGAACG
>DASXTS010000300.1:0-9279 GCA_036505275.1 Pseudonocardiaceae bacterium | reverse complement strand
CACCCAGGCGGCCATCGAGTCGCTCAAGACCGTTGAGGACGCCGCCCGCCGGGGCCTGTCGATCGTGGTGTCGCCCGAGGGCACCAGGGTGGACACCACCGAGGTGGGACCGTTCAAGAAGGGGCCGTTCCGGATGGCCCTGGCGGCCTCGATCCCGATCGTGCCGATCGTGATCCGCAATGCGGAGTCGGTGGCCGGGCGCAACGCGTCGACGCTCAACCCGGGCACGGTCGACATCGCGGTGCTGGCGCCCATTTCGGTCGCCGGCTGGACGGTGGAGGACCTGCCCAAACACATCGACGAGGTGCGCCAGCTCTACCTCGACACCCTGCGCAGCTGGCCGGCCGGCTGAACCCGACCCCGACTGCCTACGCTTGCCGCCGTGCCGATCATCGATCGAATACTCATGTCGTTGCTGCGCAACCCGGTCCGGCGGCTGGTCACCGAGGAACTCGGCCGGTACAGCCACGGCGACGACCCCAACCCGCTCTACCGCTACCGGGTGCACGGCGAGCTCGCCAAGCTGCACATCGACCCCACCGCGGTGGTCAATGACGCCCTGTTCAACGTCTCCTCCGGCGAGATCCGGGTCGGGCGCCACGCCTTCTTCGGACACGGCGTGGCCGTACTCACCGGCACTCACGACATCACCAAGTTCGGTCGCGACCGGCAGACCGACATCCCCCGCACCGGCCGCGACGTCACCATCGGCGAGGGCGCCTGGATCGCCAGCCACGCCCTGGTGCTCGGTCCATGCACGATCGGCGAGCATGCCGTCGTCGCCGGCGGATCACTGGTGATCGACGACGTGCCGCCGTACACGGTGGTGGCCGGCCACCCCGCAACCATCCGCAAGACCCTCGACCAATGAACTCTGCGCCGAGCTGACGGACAACGGTCAGATCACGCCGCCGGTGAGGTCGTCCGGTACCTGCGGCAGCACGCGGGCGATGTAGTCGGCGGTGGCCGCGGTGGTGCCGATGTCCCGGCCGGCGGCCTCCGAAAGGAACCACCGGTGTTCCAGGACCTCGTGGAAGATCTCAGCGTCGTCCAGGCGGTCGCGGAGCTCGGGTGGGATGGCGGCCAGCACCGGCTCGTAGACCTCGACCAGCCAGCGGTTGGCGGCCACCGCCTCCGGCACCGGCCGCCTGCCGATCTGTTCGAGGTAGCCACGGTAGCTGGCGATGTCGTTGAGCAGCCGCCGGGCCTGGTTCTCCTGCACGTCCAGGCCGGTACGGCCGAACAGCAGCCGGCGGTGGTGGCCGGGCTCGGCGACCCTGGTCCGCAACCGCAGCCGGCTGCCGCCGTCGGCGTCGAGGAGCTCGACCTCGTCGACGTCGAAGCCAAGGTCGTTGAGCCGTCGCACCCGTTCCGCGATGCGGTACCGCTGCTCCTCGGGCGCCAGCACCTGCTCGCTGGTCAGCTCGGCCCACAGCGCCTCGTAGCGGCGGAGCACCTCGTCGGCGACGGCCACCGGATCCAGCTCCTCGGGCAGCTGCCCGGCGGCCTGCAGGTCGAACAGCTCGCCGCCGACCCGCTCCTGGGCGATGGCAACGTCGTACTGGCGCTGCCCGTTGGACAGCGAGGGGTGCAGCTCGGCGGTCTCGGCGTCCACCAGGTAGGCGGCGAGGGCGCCCGCGTCCGGCCGGAACAGGGTGTTGGACAGCGAGCAGTCGCCCCACATGAAGCCGGCCAGGTGCAGCCGCACCAGCAGCTCGACCTGCGCGTCGAGCAGCCGGTCGGTCAGGTGCGAGCCGCGCGGGTTGGCGAACAGGGCGCGGTAGGCCGTGGAGTGGTCCAGGAACCGGGTGACCAGCGCGGCGTCCAGGTCGTCCGGCCGCTCGACGACGACGCCGAGCACCTCGACGGCCGGGATCTCCAGCTGCCGCAGCCGGCGCAGCAAGTGGTACTCGCGGCGGGCCAGCCGCTCGTCCAGCTCCTTGACGGCGAACACCTGGCCGCCGTCGGTAAGGAACCGCACCACGTGCCGGGAAAGGCCGCGCTGGCGGATCTCGACCAGGCGGTCGTCCTCCCAGTCCGCCAACGGCTCGCGCCACGGCAGCGTGAGCAGGCCGGTGGTGGCCTCGGCCGGCGGGCTGAACACGAAGTGCACGGCCGGGTCACCAGACCGGGTCGGTGGGACGGACGAACAGTTCGTTGACCGAGACGTGCCCGGGTTGGGTCAGCGTGTACAGCACTGCCGCCATGGTCGAACTCCGGTTTGTGATCGCGGCCGGAGGATACCGTGGGGTGCTGGCCCGGCGGGCTGCACCATCACGGCGGACACGTGTTCAGCGCCGGGACGGTCGCCGTGCCACCATTCCCGGCATGGCAAAGAAGCTGCGTCGAGAGGCGTACGAGGCCGAACTGTTCCGGCTGCAGGGCGAGCTGGTCAACATGCAGCAGTGGGTGCGCGCCGAGGGCGTCCGGCTGGTCGTGGCCTTCGAGGGTCGCGACGCCGCCGGCAAGGGCAGCACCATCAAGCGAATCACCGAGTACCTCAACCCTCGGGTGGCACGGATCGTGGCGCTGCCGGCTCCCAATGACCGCGAACGCACCCAGTGGTACTTCCAGCGATACGTCGAGCAACTGCCGGCCGCCGGCGAGATCGTGCTGTTCGACCGGTCCTGGTACAACCGCGCCGGCGTCGAGCGGGTCATGGGCTTTTGCACCGACCAGGAGTACCGGCGGTTCCTGCACCAGTGCCCGATTTTCGAGCGACTGCTGGTCGAGGACGGCATTCTGCTGCGCAAATACTGGTTCTCGGTCAGCGACGCCGAGCAGCAGCGCCGATTCGAGGCACGGTTGAAAGACCCGATGCGGCAATGGAAGCTCTCGCCGATGGATCTGGAATCCATCACCCGGTGGGAGGACTACTCCCGCGCCAAGGACGAGATGTTCGTCCACACCGACATCCCGGAGGCGCCGTGGAACGTCGTCGAGAGCGAGGACAAGCGGCGGTCCCGGATCAACATGATCAGCCACCTGCTGGCCTCGATCCCGTACCAGCCGGTCGCCAGACCCACCCTGACGCTGCCGAAGCGCCCGCCGCCCAAGGGCTACCAGCGCCCACCGCGCGAGTCCCAGACCTACGTCCCCGACTTCGCCAAGGTGCTCGTCTGACCGCGGTCACCGGCTGGAGTCACCGATTGGCGTAGACGTGCTCCGGGGTGATCAGCACGGCGGTTCGGCGTTCATCGGCCATCACGCGGTCGTAGGTGTCCCAGTCCTCGTGGGTGCCGCCGGCAGCGGTGAACACCTCCCGGAGCAGCAGGCGGGTGGCATCGGCATCGAGGCCGGGCATCGGGTCGTCCGGTCCGGCCAGGTCCACCGCGCCCTCCACCGCCACCCAGTCCCAGCCCGCTCGGACCACGATGGTGGCCCGCGGCCGGGCCCGCAGGTTGACCAGCTTGCGGCTGCCGCCAATCGCCACGAACCCGACCACCGGTGCGGCCGTCCTCGGATGCCCGAGCACGCCGGCGTTGACCACCGATGACTGGATCGTGGTGTCGGCCCGCAGCGTCGACACCACGCACAGCCCGTGGTCGCGGCCGACCAGCCGCCGGAAGCCGGCAAGATCGGTCATCGGAGCACCCACTGCCCCTCACCGCGGGCCGAGACCAGGTAACGGCGCCCGCCGTGGTCGAGCAGGTTCACCCGGCGCGGTTCCCCTTCCTTCATTCCCTCCGTTCACGGTGTGATTCGGGTGAAGAAGACGCTGGCCGGATCGGCTCCATGGGTCTGGGAGAACAGCGCCAGGAACTGTCCGCTCTGGGTGGCCAGGCCCTCGTAGTCGCCGACGAACAGACCGCGGGCGTACGGTGCCGTGCGCATGTCGAACGACCTCGTCGTCACGCGGGATTCGGCCCAGGTAGCACCGTCGTCATGCGAGTGCAGGAACCAGTAGTCGGTGGGCAACGTGGCCCCGCCGTCCGGCGTGTTGAACCGGAAGTCGTAGTGGGTCACGCCGAGCGTTCCGTCGGGCAGCACCTCGATGGACGAGGTGAACGCCTGGGTGGTGGGCACCGTGTTGATCCGCGTTGGCGCCGACCAGGTCAACCCGCCGTCGTGCGACGTGGACAGCGCGATCGCCGACCCTGACGGCGCGAGCGTGGCCTCCTGCCAGACGATGTACACCGACCCATTGGGTCCAGCGGCGATGTCCGGGATGATGTCGCCGGTCCGGACGGCCCTACCGTCCTCGGGATCGCGGATGTACCCGGGAAGGACCTTCGCGACCGTGATCGGCTCGGTCCAGGTGGCACCGCGGTCGCGGGAGATCATCACCGCCACCTCCTGGCCCTTCTTGTTCGATCCTGAGCCGTGGAACAGCATGAAGCTGTCGACGAGCGTGCCGTCGGAGAGAACCACGATCTGGTGGCCGATGCCGAACTCATTGGCCTGTGGCTGGAAGATCGCCCGCGGCGGCTCCCAGGTTTGCCCGCCGTCCGTGGTCCTGGAGAACATGGCGTCGCTGCGGAGCGAATGGGGATTCCCGGCGAGCGATTGCGCCTCCCGCTTGTCGCTCGGAAAGCGGCTGCGGTCCCAGATCGCATACACGTAGTTGGAGTCGAACGGATCCGCGGTGATGGAGTTCTTGTCGTTGAACTGGAAGAGGCTGTCCTGTTCGATCAGCGTGACCGGTGGACCCCAGTGCAGGCCGCCGTCAACGGACTTGTTCACGTACAGGGCGGAGTCGTTGCCGGCCGAGGTGGCCAGCGTGAAGAAGTAGGCGGCGCCATTCGGCGAGAAGGTCACCCACGGGTCGGTCGCCCGCAGGTGGCTGCTGCCGACACACGCCGACGTACCCGGAATCGCCACCTGCGTCCAGCCGCCCTGGTACCAGACGCTGGCGTACACACCGCGGGCGCCGCCGTCGTTCCACCGGTCCTGCTGGTAGCCGGCGATGACGTCCGCGGCGCCATCCGCATTGAGGTCGACGGTGCTGGCCGCCACCCACGGCTCGACCTCGCTGTCGTGGTAGACGATCGACCCGTCGGCCTCCTGGGCCGCGACGTCGTCGGCGGTGCAGGCAGCGAACGGCGAGTCGCCGGAGACCTGCTGGAGCACACCGACGCTGGACGTCGTCGCCCATCCCGTGGTTGCCGAGAACAGACTGAGAGCCGCTGCGATGAGGACCACACGTCGTGCGAGTGTCGTTCGCATCCTGACCTCCCATGCGGTGACATTGAGTGCCGGCCCCGACGGTCGGACGCCGCCGCCGATCCTGCTCTCGACGGTCTGAGCGGACAACCCGTCAGGTGTGCCGGTTTACCAGGCGGTCGAGGCGGGCGGCGTGGGCGCCGCGCCAGTAGATGCGGCCGCAGGAGGTGCAGCGGGCGAAGTTCTGCTGGGTGCGCCGCGTGCCCGGCTCGAGCAGGTGGACGACGGCGGCCTTGGGCACCGGCCGGACCTCGTCGCCACAGGCCGTGCACCTGGTGTACGGGGCCAGCGGAAGCCGGAAGCGGTCCAGCACGTCGGCGAGCTGGTCGTCGGCACGGCTGCCGCGCACGTACGCCGCGCGCCGCAGGGCGCGCCGCAGCAACAGGCCGCGGTCCTGGGTCAACAGCAGCCGGTCCTCCCGCCCGGCCTGCTCGACCAGCTCCTCGTCGACGGCATCGTTGCGGTAGGCGGTGTCAACGCCGAGCAGCCGCAGCCGCCGGGCCAGCGCCCCGAGGTGCACGTCCAGCAGCAGCCGCGGCGGACCGTCCAGCGGCTGTGGCCGCGGCCGGGCCAGGACCTCGACCCGCTCGTCCGGCGCCGGCCGCGTTGCCGGCGAAACGGTCCGGCCGGCCACCCGCAGCTCACCAACCTCGGTCAGCGGGATGCCGACGCTCTGCACGAGATGGCCGAGCGAGGCGGTCCCGTCGGTGGCCACCTCGACCACCCCGGCCCGCCACCTCACCGGCAGCAGAAACCGCAGCTGCCGGGACACCTCGAGCCGGACCATGCCGTCCCGGTACCCGCCCTTGCCATCGGCAAATCGGTGCGGTCGGCGCCCCGCCGATGTGGTCACGCCGCCCGCCTGTTCGACTTGCGGGCATTGTCGTCGCCTCCGACCGGGAGCGGCGGATCTTGGAACACGGACGGCCTCAACGGGTACACCGACACCACGGCGAACGGGTGCTCGAAGGCGTAACGGGCCAGCGCTTTCGGTGGGCTGAGCCAGAATTCGGTGCCGCCAGCCGCCCGGCTGCTGCGGCTGGGGCCGAACGTCACGACCATCCCGACCAGATCCCCAAGAATCACGGACACAAGCCAGATGCAGCGCCTGTGTCCGTGATACAGCTCGGCCGCGGTTACCGGACAAGGGCGAGCACGGCCAGCGTGAAGAACACGGTCTGCGCGCTGTGCACCACGATGCCGATCAAGGCGCTGCGGAAGCGCTTCGCCGGGTACGCCAGGATGAACGTGTCCAGCAACCCCGCCGGGATCACCCACGGCACATGCAGGTGGTAGGCGGCGAAGAGGACACCATTGGCGACCCAGTCGGCGCGCCCGAAGGCGCCGTTCATGCGCGGCAGCAGGAACCCACGGAAGAGCAGCTCCTCGCCGAGCGCGGTGTTGAAGATGCCGAGCACGACGACGAGGGCGAACAAGTCCCAGGCCCCGTGGAACATGGCGTGCCCGGCGTCGGACCCGAGAAAGACACCCAGGTCCCGTGCGCCCGGATGCGGAAGGCTGGGGACCAGCTCCTCGGCGGCGAGGGCCGCGATGAGGGGCAGCACGACCAGCCACACCCTGCCCCCGGTGCGTCCGGTTCGTGGGCTGCTGGGGGCGTTGAGCCACAGCACCGAACGCAGCGTCGACCAACGAAGGCTGCGCTGCTCGAACCAGACAAGGCCGACCACGAGCACGAACTGCCAGATCAGGCCAGCGGTGAGGCACCAGAGCAGCGCGCGGATGAGGGTGGCATCCCCTCCGCCAGATGCCAGCAGCGGTGCGACCACCCAGGCGAGGCCGCCCATCGGCAGGGCCGCCGCCGCCCAGATCGCGAGGATCGAGCGGCGACTGTACTGCGGGATCTCGACCTGCCCGGCCGAAATGATGTCTGCGCGGCTCTCGACACTCGTAACCGCCAGCTGATCTGCCATGGCTGGGACCTCCTTCTGGCCCGTTCAAAGGTTGCTGGCGCTGACGGTAGGTCCGGCGGCCGGGTACGACATCGGCCTGGATAGGGATCTCGCCTCGTCGGCTGGCAGGATCTTCGAGTCATCCTCGAGTAGGACGCGGTGGCCGACCTGCGTGCTCTACGGTCACGGCGTGGGACGTCTGTGGGCCTTCGTGCGCCGGTACGGTTTCGACGCGCTCATCGTGGCCGCGGCGATCCAGAGCGCGGTTGTGGTCGGGCTGGTCGATGACCCCGACCGGGCACCGCGTACAACGGCGTGGTTCGCCGTACCGGCCATTGCCGCCGTCGTGCTGGCCCTGCTGGCGCGCCACCGCTTTCACTTCGGCGCACCCGCCACGGTCTGGCTCGCCGCCGCGGCGATCTCCTTCGTCGACGGGCGGTTGGTGGTGTTGCCGGTCGGCGCCTCCGTCGCCGGCATGGCGTCGTCGTTCCTGCTCGGCAACCTCCGCAGCGGCGCCAAGGCGCGGTTCGGGCTGGCGGTGGTGCTCGGCGGGTCGGCGATCATCGTTTACAACGACCCGAACCAGGTCGTCGGCGACTACTCGCTGCCGTTCCTGTTCGCGATCGCCTGGGTCGCCGGTTTCGCCCTGCGTGAGCGGGTCACGGCGGCCGATGCGGCGGAGCAGCGGGCGGCGACGCTGGAGCAGGAGCAGGAGGAGGCCGAACGCCGGGCGATCGTCGAGGAGCGGGCCCGCATCGCCCGCGAAATGCACGACGTGGTCAGCCACCATGTGACCGTCATGACCGTGCAGGCCGCCGCCGTGCGCCGGCTGTTGCGATCCGATCAGGAACGGGAACGCCAAGCGCTGGTGACCGTCGAGCAGACCGGGCGGGAGGCGCTCAGGGAGATGCGTCGCCTGGTGGGAGTCCTCCGCGACACTGCGGAGCCCCCGGCGCTGGCACCGCAGCCCAGCTTGAGCCAGATAAGCAAGCTCGTTGCGCAGGCTCGCGAGGCGGGTCTGCCGGTCGAGCTGCGGATCGATGGCGAGCCCGTCGAGCTGCCGGCCAGCATCGACCTCACCGCCTACCGGCTCGTGCAGGAGGGACTGACGAACGCCATCTCCCACGCGCGCGCCGAGCACGCACAGGTGCAGGTGCGATACGCCGCGGCGGGTATCGAGGTAGAGGTCTGCGACGACGGCCGCGGAACCGATCACGAGGCGAACCGCAACGGGCACGGGCTGGTCGGGATGCGCGAGCGCGTCTCCATCTACGGCGGCAGGCTCGAGGCCGGCCCGCGGGCCGAAGGCGGCTACCGCCTGCGCGCCTGGCTTCCGGTCCAGCGATGAGCCTCGACGTCCTGATCGTCGACGACCAAGCGCTCGTGCGCGCCGGCTTTCGCATGATCCTGGAGGCTGAGGCCGATCTCCGCGTGGTCGGTGAAGCCGCCGACGGGCGGATGGCCGTCGAAGAGGCCCGCCGGCTCCGGCCGGACATCGTGCTGATGGACGTGCGCATGCCCGAGATGGACGGGATCGAGGCGACGCGCCGGCTGCTGGACGGCCTCACCGGCACCAAGGTCGTGATGCTGACCACGTTCGACATGGATGAGTACGTCTACGAGGCGCTGCATGCCGGAGCGAGCGGGTTCCTGCTCAAGGACGTGCCGCCGGAGCAGCTCGTGGCCGGCATCCGCGCGGTGGCCTCCGGTGACGCCCTGCTCGCGCCCTCGGTGACCCGCCGGATGATCGAGGAGTTCGTCCGCCGGCCACCGCCGGCGGCCCGCCGCCGGCCACCGATGCCCGCCGGGCTGACGGCGCGCGAGCGCGAAGTGCTCCAGCTGATGGCCCGTGGCATGTCCAACACGGAGATCGCGCAGGCCTTCGTGGTCAGCGAGACGACGGTGAAGACGCATGTCACGCACGTGCTCACCAAGCTCGCTCTGCGGGATCGAGTGCAGGCCGTCGTGTTCGCCTACGAGTCCGGGCTGGTCACGCCGGCGCCCGGCGGTCAGCGCCGCGGGGTCTTGGATGGCGAGTAGCCGAACCCTGCGACCCCTCCTGCAGCGATCGCACCCTGACCGCGACCCCACGCCGTAACGCGCGTAGCCGGCGTGACGGAGTTCAGCCGCACCGCGTTGGTCTTCGTCTCGCGCAACTGCCGTGCCCTAGCGACCCTTGGTAGCTAGCGACCCTTGGTAGCTAGCT
>DASXTS010000299.1:0-14546 GCA_036505275.1 Pseudonocardiaceae bacterium | reverse complement strand
GTCGATCTCGATCAGCAACCGGAGGTGCCCGGCGTCCACCTGCCGGCGGGCGGTGCGCACCTTGTCAAGCACGTCGGGGATGAACTCCTGGCCGCCGAAGCCGGGCTCGACGGACATCACGAGCAGCGTGTCGTAGTGCCGCAGCAGGTCGAGGTACGGCTCGAGAGGCGTCCGCGGCTTGATCGACAGGCCGGCCAGCGCGCCGGCGGCTCGCAGGTTCCCGGCCAGCCGCACCGGATCGGCCGCCGCCTCGGCGTGCACCGTGACGTTGTGCGCGCCGGCCTCGGCATAACCCGGCGCCCACCGGTCCGGGTCCTCGATCATCAGGTGGCAGTCCAGCGGCAGCTCGGTGACTCGCAACAGGCTGCGCACCACCGGTAGTCCGATGGTCAGGTTGGGCACGAAGTGGCCGTCCATCACATCGACGTGCAGCCAGTCGGCGCCGTCCACCGCCTCGATATCGGCGGCGAGGCAGGCGAAGTCGGCCGACAGAATGCTCGGCGCGATCATCGGCTGGCGGCGCACACTCGCGAGTCTAAGCTGCCGTGTGCAGCGCGAGCAGCGCGGCTGCGGCGGCCTCCTTCTGGTCCTTGGCCCACGGCGGACCCAGGCCCGCACCCAGTTCGGCGAGCATGTCGGCGATGGGCCGCCGCAGCGCAGCCGCCGCGTCGGCCAGCACCTCCCGTGCGACGAACCGAACGACGGGCAGCCCGGCCGCCTCCACGGCGTCGGCCAGCGCTTCCCGGTACAGCTCGCCCTCGGCGGCGTGCAGCAGCGCGTGCGAGCCGAGGACGGTGGCCAGCTCCTCGGGCACCTTGGCCGTGCCGACGGCCACCGCCACGCCGCGAATCCGGTGGCCGGCGGCGTTCAGCTCGCCGACTAGGCAGGCCAGCTCGTGCCCGGCGGTTGCGGCCGCTGACCGCTCCACGTCGACGACCAGATCCCTCGCCCGGTCCAGATCCAGCCCCACCGCGGCGTGGTAGGGCTGCCGGGGCAGCCCCGGATCGCACAGCAGCATGCGTCGCCGGTCGAGCACCGCCGGCCGGCCGGACACGGTGACGGCGGCGGCCCATCCGGAGTGTTCTCGGAACCCGATCCCGACGTCAGCCACGGACCTGGACGGTATCGGCCCACACCGACAGCGCCGGCCCCCCGATGCCGGCGTGTCACTGACGGCGCAGGAGTGCGCAGAACATGGCGTCGGTGCCGTGCCGGTGCGGCCAGAGCTGAACGTGCGGCCCGTCGCCAAGGTGCGGCACGCCGGGGAAGAGCGGCCGGGCGTCGAGCTGGGTGGCGACGGGGTTGGCGCCGGGGGTGGCGACGGGGGTGGCGGGGGTCGCGCCGGGGGTGGCGACGGGGGTGGCGGGGGTCGCGCCGGCGAGCACGTCTGCGACCACATGAACGGTCTCCGCGCGGTGTGGCGAGCAGGTCACGTAACCGACGACGCCGCCGGGCCTGGCCAGCGTCAGTGCGGCGGCCAACAGCCCGCGCTGCAGCGCGGTCAGCTCCGGCAGCGCATCCGGGGTGCGGCGCCAGCGGGCCTCGGGGCGGCGGCGCAGCGCACCGAGACCGGTGCACGGCACGTCGACCAGCACCCGGTCGAACGTGCCGGCCGGCAGCCCGCTGGCCCGGCCGTCCGCGACGTGCACCCGCACCGGCAGCCCGGCGCAGGCCCGCTCGACCAGCCGGGCCCGGTGCTCGGCCCGCTCGACGGCGTCCAGCATCCCGCTCTCCGGCCCGGTCGGCCCGACGGGCCCGAGGAGCCTGACGAGCGCGCCGAGCAGCGCGGCCTTGCCGCCGGGCCCCGCGCACAGGTCCAGCCAGCGGCCGGCGTCTTGGCCGTCCAGCGGGGCGTTGGCCAGGGCAAGGGCGACCAGCTGGCTGCCCTCGTCCTGCACCGCCGCGGTGCCGTCGCGCAGCACGTCGAGCTGGGCGAGGTCGCCGGTGTTGGCGCCGAGGTGCACGCCGTACGGCGAGTACGGCGCCGGCTGACCGCCGGTGATCGCGGCCAGCTCCGCCGCGGTGAGCACCCCCGGCCGGGCGGCCAGGTGCACTGCGGGCCGCGCGTCGTCCGCGGCCAGCGCGGCGGCCAGCTCGGCCGCCGGCTTGGCGGGGTCGCCGGGGTCGCCGCCGAGGGCAGCGCTGAAGGCCTCGGCGATCCACCGCGGATGCGCGGTCGCGAACGCCAGGTGGCCCACCGGGTCGGCGTCCCGGTTCGGCGCGAGCTCGGCCACCCAGGCTTGCTCCTCGCGGCCGGCCACCCGGCGCAGCACGGCGTTGACGAAACCTGCGGCGCCCCTGCCCCGGGCGGCCCGCACGAGCTCGACGGTTGTGGCCACCGCGGCGTGGTTCGGGATCCTGGTCCGAAGCAGCTGGTATGCGCCCAGCCGCAGGGCGTCCAGCAGGTCGCCGTCCACGGTGGACAGCGGCCGGTCGACGCAGGCCTGGAGCACGGCGTCCAGCAGGCCGATGGCACGGCAGGTGCCGTAGCCGAGCTCGGTGGCCAGCGCCGCGTCCCGACCGGTGATCCGGCGGGCCCGGAGCAGCTCGGGCAGCACGAGGTTGGCATAGGCGCCGCGCTCCCGGACCGCGGCGAGCAGGTCCAGTGCGGCCCGCCGCGGCGCATCCGCCGCACCAGCCTGCGATGCCCGCCGTGCCCGCCCGGACCGGCTGGGTCCACGTGACCGCCACGCCGCCGGGTCCGGCGGGGTCATTCCAGCCGCTCCCCCGAAGCAACCCTGGCGCCGCGGGCCCAGTCGGCCGCCGGCATCCGCTTGCGGCCGTGCGGCTGGACGTCGCCGAGCCGGACCGTGGCGCCGCCCACCCCGACCAGCACGGCGTGCTTGTCCACCAGCAGCTCACCAGGGGCCGGAGCCGGATCGTCCACAGTGGACGTTTCGACCGGCCCGAGTTTGAGCCGCTCGCCCCGGAACAGCGTCCAGGCGCCGGGCTCGGGGGTGACCGAGCGGATCAGCCGGTCCACGGCGTGCGCCGGCGCGGCCCAGTCCACCCTGGCGTGCTCGACTGTCACCTTCGGCGCCAGCGACACGCCGTCGGCCGGCTGCGGCCGCGGCACCAGGACGCCGTCCTCGATGCCGTCCAAGGTGGACACCAGCAACTCGGCGCCGGCGGTGGCCAGCCGGTCCAGCAGCTCGCCCGCGGTGTCCCGAGGCCGGATCGGCTCGGTCAGCACGCCGTACACCGGCCCGGTGTCCAGCCCCTCCTCGAGCCGGAACACCGATGCGCCGGTGATCTCGTCGCCGTGCCGGATCGCGGCCTGCACCGGTGCGGCGCCGCGCCACGCCGGCAGCAGCGAGAAATGCAGGTTCACCCATCCGTGCCTGGGGATGTCCAGGGCGGCGCGGGGCACCAGCCCGCCGTAGGCCACCACCGGCGCACAGTCCGGGGCGAGCTCGCTCAGCCGCTCCAGGAAGGCCGGCTCGGACGGCCGGCGCGGGGTGAGCACTTCGATGCCGTGGTCATCGGCCAACTCGGCGACCGGCGACCGCTCGACCCGCCTGCCGCGGCCGACCGGAGCGTCCGACCTGGTCAGCACGCCGACAACCTGGTGCCGCGGCGAGTCCAGCAGCGCCCGCAACGAGGGCAGCGCGGCGCGCGGTGTGCCGGCGAAGAGCAGCCGCACGGCTAGCGCGCCTTGCCGAGCAGCGGATGCGGGCTGATCTTGACCGGCGGCTGCTGGTCGCCGAACCAAGGTGCCTCACGGATCTCCCTGAGGGCGCGCTTGCGGGTCTGGGCGTCCAGCCGGTCGACGAACAGCACGCCGTCGAGGTGGTCCACCTCGTGCTGGATGCACCTGGCCAGCCGGTCGGTGCCCTCGATCACGAGCTGCTCGCCGTGCATGTCGTGGCCGCGGGCCACCACGTTCAGGTACCGCCGGCAGTCCCAGGCCAGGCCGGGGATGGACAGGCACCCCTCCTCACCGTCCTGGACCTCGTCGCCGACGACGTCGAAGGTGGGGTTGACCAGGTGCCCGGAGAAGCCGTCCACGTGGTAGACGAACACCCGAAGGCCGACCCCGATCTGCGGCGCGGCCAGCCCGGCACCGTCCTCGTCGAGCATCGTGTCGGTCAGGTCCTTCACCAGTCGGTGCAGCTCCCTGTCGAACTCGGTGACCTCGACGGCAGGGGTGCGCAGCACCGGGTCACCGAAGAGCCGGATGGGCTGTACTGCCACGGTTCTCCTTTCCGTCGGCGGCCACGGTCGGCGGCGCCGTCGAGTCTAGGTTCCGCCGGCGTGTCCGCACGCGCGCACAGGTGTGTCCGCTGTTTCGCACAGGTGTGTCCGCACGCGCGGACATGTGTGTCCGCTGTTTCGTACAGGTGTGTCCGCACGCGCGGACATGTGACTTCGCAGCCTCAACACACCGCACCGACGTGGTCATCTGTCGAAATCGCTAACTCACGTGTACGGCCGCGCGGACACACGTGTACGGACGCGCGGACACGCGCGAGGTTAGGGTGCGGCGTCGAGTTGGATGCGGACCGGGTCGGCGGCCTTGCGGGCGGTGCGTACGGCGTGCGCCGCGGCGAGGGCTGCGGCGAGGGCGCGGCCGTCCGCGCGGGGCACCCTGACCAGCAGCCGCTCGCCGTCGCCGGCGGGCACCGGGCCGAGCACCTCGGCCGTCGCGGGCAGTCGGGCCACCGCGAGCAGCTCGGCGACGGCCGCCGGGGTGCCGTCCACGGCCGCCATCCGCACGGCCGGCGGGAAGCCGAGCTCGGTGCGGGCCGCCAGTTCGACCGCGGCGTGCCAGGCCGGGTCCCAGCGGATGAGGGCCTGCACCGGGGCCAGGCCGGCGTCGGCGACCACGACGACCTGGCCACCGGCGGCGGCGGGCCGGACCAGGGCGGCCGCCGTCAGCCAGCGGCGGTAGGTCTCCTCGGTGGCGCGCAGATCCGGGCGGGCGAGCAGGGCCCACCCGTCGAGCAGCAGCGCCGCGCCGTAGCCGCCGTCGGCCACCGGCTCGGCGCCCGGGGTGCACACCACCAGTACACGGCGCGCCGGCACGCTGGACAGCACCGCGGCGTCGGCACCGCCGGTGTCACCCCCTCCTGAGGTGCGCACCGGCACGCCCGGGAAGGCGCGGCCGAGCTCCTCGGCGGTACGGGCCGCGCCGGTCACCGCGGCCCGCAGCCGGCGCGAACCGCACGCCGGGCAGACGAAGGAGGTCTCGACCGCGCCGCACCACCGGCAGGCCGGCGGCCGCGCGGCGCCGTCGGCGACCTCGCCGGCCGGCAGCGCGAGCGGCCCGGCGCAGCGCCGGCAGCGGGCCCGGGTCCGGCATTGCCCGCAGGCCAGCGCCGGCACGTACCCGCCGCGCGGCACCTGCACGAGCACGGGCGCGCCGGCGGTCAGCGCGGCCCGGGCCGCCTCAATGGCGACCAGTGGCAGCCGCGCCGAGCGGACGGCCGGATCGCGGGCCTGCTGCCACCCGTCGTCGCCGATCGCGGTGACCTGCGGCGCGGCCCCCCGCACCACCGGCCGCGCGGCGACGATCTCGTGCGCCCAGCCGGAATCGACCAGCAACTGGGCCTCGGCGGTGCGGGCGAACCCGGCGCACAGCAGCGCCGCACCGGTGGCGTGAGCGCGCTGCGCCAGCACCTCCCGCACGTGCGGGTACGGCGCCCGCGGCTCGGCGTGCAGGTCGTCGCCGTCGTCCCAGACCACGAGCAGGCCGGGGTCGGCCACCGGGGCGAACATCGCGGCCCTGGTGCCGACCACCACGCGCGCGACACCGCGGCGCACCGCGAGCCAGCGACGGTAGCGGCGGGCCGGCCCAAGATCGGCAGTCAACGCCACCACGGCCGTCTCGCCGGCCAGCGCGATGCAGGCCGCGTGCACGCGCTCGACGTCGCGGTAGTCCGGCAGCACGATCAGCGCGCCGCGGCCGGCGGAGGCCGCGGTCGCGGCCGCCTCGGCCAGCCGGCGAGGCCAGTCCTCGCCAGGGGCCGCCTGCCACACCGCGTGCGCCGCCCGGCCGGCCGCGACGGCGTCCAGGAACGCCGTGCCGCGGGGGTAGCTGGCCCACGCGGCCAGGTCCGGCCGGGGCGGTGGCGGCGGCCGCACCCCCGGTGGCTCGGCCTCGACCCTGGCGTGCCGCGGCGGCACGGCGAGCCGCAACACGTCCACCATCAGGCCGGCGTACCGGTCGGCCACCGCACGGGCCAGGGCGGCCACCTCGGAGGCGAGCACCGGCTCCGGCGATACCACCCGGCCGAGGAACTCCAGCGGTCCGTCGTGCTCCGACTCCGCCAGTCGGGCCGCCAGCAGGCCGTCCACCTGCCGGCCGGCGAAGCGCACCCGCACCCGGCAGCCGGGCACCGCATCGGCGGCCAGCTCGGCGGGCACCTGATAGTCGAACGGCCGGTCCAGGTGGGACAGTGGCACGTCCACCCACACCCGCGCCACCGGCAGCTGCGCCGCGGGCGTCGACCGGCCACGGGTGGCCCGCCGGCCGGTCGGCCTGGTCGGCGCGGTCGGCGCGGTCCCGGCCGTTCGCGCGGTCGGCGCGGTGGATGCGGTCACGCGGGACGGTCTATCACGGCGGGCCGTCGGCCGCGCCGAACCACTACACGCCGGCGGCGGCCTTCAGGGCGTCCACCCGGTTGGTGTGCTCCCAGGGCAGGTCGAGATCGGTACGGCCGAAGTGGCCGTAGCGGGCGGTCGGCGCGTAGATCGGGCGCAGCAGGTCGAGGTCGCGGATGATGGCCGCCGGGCGCAGGTCGAAGACCTCGCTGATGGCCTCCTGGATCTTCAGCGGGTCCACGGTCTCGGTGCCGAAGGTCTCGACGAACAGGCCCACCGGCGCGGCCTTGCCGATGGCGTAGGCCACCTGCACCTCGATGCGCTGGGCCAGCCCGGCTGCCACCGCGTTCTTGGCGACCCAGCGCATGGCGTAGGCGCCGGAGCGGTCCACCTTGGACGGATCCTTGCCGGAGAAGGCGCCACCGCCGTGCCTGGCCATTCCGCCGTAGGTGTCGACGATGATCTTGCGACCGGTCAGTCCGGCGTCACCCATGGGTCCGCCGATGACGAACCGCCCGGTCGGGTTGACCAGCAGCCGCACGTCGGAGATGTCCAGCGCCAGGTCCGCGATCTCCGGGGCCACCACGTGCTCGCGAACATCCACGCCGAGCATCTGCTCGAGGTCGATGTCCGCGGCGTGCTGGGTCGAGATGACCACGGTGTCCAGCCGCACCGGCTGGTCGCCGGCGTATTCGATGGTCACCTGGGTCTTGCCGTCAGGCCGCAGGTACGGCAGCACGCCGCGCTTGCGGGCCGCGGTCAGCCGCTTGGCCAGCCGGTGGGCGAGCGCGATCGGCAGCGGCATCAGCTCAGGCGTGTCGGTGCACGCGTAGCCGAACATCAGGCCCTGGTCACCGGCGCCCTGCTGGTCGATCAGATCGACCGCGCCATCGACCCTGGCCTCGAAGGCGGTGTCCACGCCCTGGGCGATGTCCGGCGACTGCGAGCCGATGGCCACGTTCACGCCGCACGAGTTGCCGTCGAAGCCCTTGGCCGAGGAGTCGTAGCCGATGTCCAGGATCACATCGCGGACGATGGTCGGGATGTCGGCGTAGGCCTCGGTGGTCACCTCACCGGCGACGTGCACCTGCCCGGTGGTGACCAGGGTCTCGACGGCGACCCGGCTGCGCGGGTCCTTGGCGAGCAGCGCGTCGAGGATCGAGTCGCTGATCGCGTCGCAGATCTTGTCCGGGTGTCCCTCGGTCACGGACTCACTGGTGAACAGGCGGCGACTCACGCACACCCTCCTTCGGACAGGTCGTCCACTCGAACGGGTCAGACTCTCAGGCTACGTGCTGCGGTCCGTGACCGACCTGGAGTGCAGCAGACCGGCGACAGCATTCCACACTTCGGTGGCCAGCAGCGTCTTCGGACCGTGCGGCAACTCCAGCTCGGCGCCGTCGGCGAACAGCAGCCAGCCTGCGTTGTCATCGACTTCGAACGCCAAGCCGTTACCCACGGCGTTCACCACAAGCAGATCACAGCCCTTTCGGGCCAGCTTGGCTCGGGCATGCGACAGGACGTCCGACGCGGCGTCACCGGTCTCCGCGGCGAAGCCCACGATCACCTGGTCCTCCCGGCGGGCGGCGACCAGCTCGACCAGCACGTCCGGGTTCTTCGCCAGCTCCACGGGGGCCGGCCCGGCGTCGGTCTTCTTGATCTTGTAGAGAGCCGGGGAGGCCGGCCGGAAGTCGGCCACCGCGGCGGCCATCACGACCGCATCGGCGTCCTTGGCCGCGGCCAAGACTGCGTCGCGCAGCTGCGCGGCGGTGCCTACCGGCACCACCTCGACCCCGGCCGGGGCCTCCAGCGCCGAGGTGTTCGCCGCCACCAGGGTCACCGTGGCGCCGCGCTGCGCGGCGACCCTGGCCAGCGCGTAGCCCTGACGGCCGGAGGAGCGGTTGCCGAGAAAGCGCACCGGGTCGAGCGGCTCGCGGGTGCCGCCGGCGGTGACCACCACCCGGCGTCCGCGCAGGTCGTACCGCAGGGCGTCCGGCCGGGCCAGCAGCAGCCGGGCCAGCTCGACGATCTCGGCCGGCTCCGGCAGCCGGCCCGGCCCGGAGTCCGCACCGGTCAGGCGGCCGGAGGCAGGCACGGCGACGACCACGCCGCGGTCGCGCAGCAGCGAGACATTCTCGCGGGTGGCCGGGTGCTCCCACATCTCGGTGTGCATCGCCGGCACCATCAGCACCGGGGCGCGGGTGGTGAGCAGGGTGTTCGTCAACAGGTCGTCGGCCAGCCCGTGGGCCGCCCTGGCCAGCAGGTCGGCCGTCGCCGGCGCCACCACGACCAGGTCAGCGACCTGGCCGAGCCGCACGTGGGGCACGCCGGGAACGTCGGTGAACACGCCGCTGTGCACCGGCCGGCCGGACAACGCCTCGAATGTCGCCGCGCCGACGAAGCGCAGCGCGGCCTCGGTCGGCACCACCCGAACGTCGTGGCCGCTCTCGGTCAGCCGGCGCAGCACCTCGCACGCCTTGTAGGCGGCGATGCCACCGCCCACGCCCAGCACGATGAACGGCCGGCCCGGCGACCTCCCGGCCGCGGGCGTCGTGCGCTCGGGCGGGGACGCCGTCACTCGCCCTCGGTGTGGTCCAGCAGCCCGCTGTGGATCTCCCGCAGCGCGATGGACAGCGGCTTCTCCCGCGGGCCCGGCTCGACCAGCGGGCCGACGTACTCGAGGAGCCCCTCGCCGAGTTGCGCGTAGTAGTCGTTGATCTGGCGGGCCCGCTTGGCGGCGTAGATCACCAGCGCGTACTTCGAGCTGACCTTGTCGAGCAGGTCGTCGATCGGCGGGTTGGTGATGCCCTCGGGTGCACTGTTGGCCGGGGCGCCTAGCGCGCCGAGCTCGCTGAAGATCGGCTCGGTGGGAATGCTCACTCGCATGCTCCTGCGTCGTGGTGGTTGGGATCCGCGGGCGGCGACCACTCCAGTGGCAGCCCGGTGCTGCTACCCGCCGAACAACAAGGTTAGCAAGCGGTCCGCGGCCCGCTTGACGTCGTCGTTGACCACGGTCACATCGAAGGCGTCGGCGAGGTCCAGCTCCCGGCGGGCCAGCGCCAGCCGGCGGCGCACCACCGCGGGGTCCTCGGTGCCGCGGCCGGTCAGCCGGCGGACCAGGTCCGGCCAGGACGGCGGCACGAGCATGACCAGCAACGCGTCCGGCACGGCGGCCCGCACCTGCATGGCGCCCTGCACCTCGATCTCGAGCAGGGTCGGCCGGCCGGCGCCCAGCGCTTCGAAGACGGGCCGCCGCGGCGTGCCGTAGCAGTTGCCGGCGTACTCGGCGTGCTCGAGGAGCTCGCCGTCGGCGACCATGCGGTCGAAGGTCGCCCGGTCGACGAAGCGGTAGTGCTCGCCGTCGCGCTCCCCCGGCCGGGGCGCCCTGGTGGTGACCGACACGCTGAAGTGCACCGCGGGCCGCCTGGACCGCAGCTCGGCCAGCACGCTGGACTTGCCCACCCCGGACGGGCCCGACAGAACGACGAGTCGGGGCCGGCCAACAGTGGCCGACCCCGACCGGGTATCGCTCGGTCGAGCGCCGTGCTCGTCGGTGCGCTCGCTCACCTCAATGGAGCCGGTCCGTACGGACCGGAATCAGCGCTCAAATGCGGTTCACTCGCCGCTGAACTCGCTGAGCAACGCCTTGCGCTGGCGCTCGCCGAGCCCTCGCAGCCGGCGGCTAGAGGCGATCTCCAACCGCTCCATGATCTGCTGGGCGCGGACCTTACCCACGCCGGGCAGCGCCTCGAGCAGTGCGGAGACCTTCATCTTGCCCAGCACGTCGTCGCTGTCGGCGTCCTTGAGCACCTGTGCCAGCGTGGTACCGCCACGCTTGAGCCGGTCCTTGAGCTCGGCCCGCGCGCGACGGGCGGCGGCCGCCTTCTGCAGCGCAGCGGCTCGCTGCTCCTCGGTCAGCTCCGGAAGGGCCACGGTCTCCTCCGTCAGTAAGGGATGGAAAGAATGTGGTGCGGGGCGCACGGTACCGACCTCAGATGATCACCCACAAGCGGGGGGGCACGGCGTAACCACACGGTTGCAATTGCTGGGTTTGGGGCGCTAGCTATTGTGGCAGAACCGCTGTTCCCGTGCCGGTTTTTGGTGGCCAATTGCAACGCAGCTCGGCGAGCAGGTCGTCGGCCGCCCGGCGCAGCGCCATGGGGTCCGGGCCGTGCCGCAGCACGTCGCGTGAGGCGGACGGCAGCAGCAGCGCCGTGCCGCCGAATACCGTCCAGAGGTCGGCCGCCGTGGCGCCCTGGGCGCCCAGGCCGGGGGCGAGCACCGGGCCGTTGAGCCGGCTGAGGTCCAGCCCGTGCGGCGCGGTCGCGCCGATCACCACCCCGACGTCGCCCACCGGCCGGGCGCCGGCGTTCTCCGCCGCCGCCGCGTCCACAATGGACTGGGCCACGGTTCGTCCATTCTGGACAACAGCGGTCTGCACCGCCGCACCGTCCACGTTGGACGTTCTGGCCAGCACGAACACCCCGCGGCCGCCGAGCGACGCAGCGTCCAGGGCCGGCCGCAACGACGCGAAACCGAGGTACGGCGAGAGTGTCACGGCATCGGCCGCCAGCGGCGATCCGTCCGTCAGGTAGGCGGCGGCATAGGCGGCCATGGTTGACCCGATGTCGCCGCGCTTGACGTCCAGCACCACGATGGCGCCCCGCGCCGACGCCTCCGCGATCGTCCGTTCCAGCACGGCCACGCCGCGCGATCCGTGCGCCTCGAAGAACGCCGCCTGCGGCTTGAGCACCGCCACGGTGCCGGCCAGGGCGTGCACGGTGGACAGCGCGAACCGCTCGAGCCCGGTGGCGTCGGCCGGAAGCCCCCAGGCCCGCAGCAGGTCGGGATGGGGATCGATGCCAACGCACAGCGCCCCCCGCTCGCGCACCGCGGCCACCAACCGCGCCCCGAAGCCCGGTGCCGCCGCCCGCCGCGCCGCGTCGGGAGCAGGAGCACCGGTCACGGGGCGCCCCGGAGGGCCGCGTGCAGCGCCTGCAGGGAGCGGACCCCGATGTCGTCCCGGATCAGCGCTTCGATGCCCTGCACGGCCGCCGCGGCGCCCTGCACGGTGGTGATGCAGGGGATGTCGGCCGCCACCGCCGCGGTGCGGATCTCGTAGCCGTCGATGCGTGGCCCGGAGTTGCCGTACGGCGTGTTGATCACCAGTTGGACCTCGCCGGCGTGGATCAGATCGATGATGTTGGGCTGGCCCTCGAAATGCTTGCGCACCACGGTGCACGGGATGCCGTTGCGGCGCAGGGTCTCGGCCGTACCGGAGGTGGCCAGCACCTCGAAGCCGAGGTCGGCCAGCCGCTTCACCGGGAAGATCATGGACCGCTTGTCCCTGTTGGCCACCGAGACGAACACCATGCCGCGCACCGGCAGCGAGCCATAGGAGGCCGTCTGCGACTTGGCGAACGCCGGTCCGAACGCCACGTCGATGCCCATCACCTCGCCGGTGGACCGCATCTCGGGACCGAGCAGCGAGTCGACTCCGTGGCCCTCCCTGGTCCGGAACCGATGAAATGGCAGTACGGCTTCCTTGACGGCCACCGGGGCGGACTCCGGCATCTGCCCGCCGTCGCCGGACGCCGGCAGCAGCCCGTCTGCGCGCAGCTCGGAGATCTTGGCGCCAAGCATGATCCGCGCCGCCGCCTTGGCCAGCGGCACCGCGGTGGCCTTGGACACGAACGGCACCGTCCGTGACGCCCGCGGGTTCGCCTCCAGCACGTACAGCACGTCCTCCTTGAGCGCGTATTGCACGTTGAGCAGCCCGCGCACCCCGATGCCGTGCGCGATGGCCTCGGTGGAGCGCCGGACCGCCTCCAGGTCGCTGCGGCCGAGGGTGATCGGCGGCAGCGCGCACGAGGAGTCGCCGGAGTGGATACCGGCCTCCTCGATGTGCTCCATCACGCCGCCGATGTACACCTCGTCGCCGTCGCACAACGCGTCCACGTCGATCTCGATCGCGTCGTCGAGGAACCGGTCGACCAGCACGGGGTGCTCGGGTGTCACCTCGGTGGCGCGCTCGATGTAGGCGGCCAGCGTCGGCTCGTCGTAGACGATCTCCATGCCGCGCCCGCCGAGCACGTAGGACGGCCGCACCAGCACTGGGTAGCCGATCTCGTCGGCGATCCGCTTGGCCCCGGTGAACGACGTCGCGGTGCCGTAGGCCGGCGCCGGCAGCCCGGCGGCGCGCAGCACCTCGCCGAACGAGCCGCGGTCCTCGGCGAGGTGGATGGCCTCCGGCGGCGTCCCGACGATCGGCACCCCGGCGTCGGCGAGCCGGCGGGCCAGGCCGAGCGGGGTCTGCCCGCCGAGCTGCACGATCAGGCCGGCGACCTCGCCGGACTGCCGCTCGGCGTGCACCACTTCGAGGACGTCCTCGAAGGTCAGCGGCTCGAAGTACAGCCGGTCGGAGGTGTCGTAGTCGGTGGACACCGTCTCCGGGTTGCAGTTGATCATCACGGTCTCGAAGGAAGCTTCCCGCAGCGCCATGGCGGCGTGCACGCACGAGTAGTCGAACTCGATGCCCTGCCCGATCCGGTTCGGGCCGGAGCCGAGGATCAGCACCTTGGGCCGGTCCGGCTGCGGCGCCACCTCGGACTCCTCGTCGTAGGTCGAGTAGTGGTACGGCGTGCGGGCGGCGAACTCGGCCGCGCAGGTGTCCACGGTCTTGAACACCGGGCGTACGCCGAGCCGGTGCCGCAGCGTGCGAACCCCGTCCTCGCCGGCCAGCTCTGGTCGCAGCGCGGCGATCTGGCGGTCGGACAGGCCGGCCCGCTTGGCCCGGCGCAGCAGCGGCTCGTCCAGCACCGGGGCCGCCGTGATATCGGTGCGCAGCTCGACCAGGGAGGCCACCTGGTCGACGAACCAGGGGTCGATGCCGGAGGCCTCGGCCACCTGCTCCACCGCGGCGCCGGCCCGCAGCGCGCGCTCCATGGTGTAGAACCGGCCGTCATGCGGCGTGCGCAGCGCGTCCAGCGTGTCCCGCAGGTCGGCGCCGGGCGGATCGGGCACGGTCCAGAAGCCGGCCGCTCTGGTTTCCATGGAGCGCAGCGCCTTGCCGAGCGCCTCGGTGAAGTTGCGGCCGAGCGCCATCGCCTCGCCGACGCTCTTCATGGTGGTGGTGAGCGTGGGGTCGGCGCCGGGGAACTTCTCGAACGCGAACCGCGGCACCTTGACCACGATGTAGTCCAGGGTCGGCTCGAACGACGCCGGGGTCTCCCCGGTGATGTCGTTGCGGATCTCGTCCAGGGTGTAGCCGATGGCCAGCTTGGCGGCGATCTTGGCGATCGGGAAGCCGGTGGCCTTGGAGGCCAGCGCGCTCGACCGGGACACCCTCGGGTTCATCTCGATGACCACCAGCCGGCCGGTCCGCGGGTGCACCGCGAACTGGATGTTGCAGCCGCCGGTGTCCACCCCGACGGCGCGCAGCACCGCGATGCCGACGTCGCGCATGTGCTGGTACTCCCGGTCGGTCAGGGTCATCGCCGGCGCCACCGTGACGCTGTCGCCGGTGTGCACGCCCATCGGGTCGACGTTCTCGATCGAGCACACCACGACCACGTTGTCGTTGCGGTCGCGCATCAGCTCGAGCTCGTACTCCTTCCAGCCGAGCACGCTCTCCTCGACGAGCACCTCGTGCACCGGGCTGGCGTTCAGCCCGGTCCCGGCGAGCCGCGCCAGGTCCTCGGCGGTGTGCGCCATGCCGGAGCCGAGGCCGCCCATGGTGAAGGACGGGCGGATCACCACCGGCAGCCCGAGGGTCTGCGCGGTGGCGCGGACCTCGGCCATGTCGCGGCATACGGCCGAGCGCGGCACCTGGCCGCCGACGTCATGCACGATCTGCTTGAACTTCAACCGGTCCTCGCCGCGGCGGATGGCGTCGATGTCCGCGCCGATCAGCTCCACACCGTACTGCTGAAGGACGCCGCGCTCGTGCAGCGCCACCGCGGTGTTCAGCGCGGTCTGGCCGCCGAGGGTGGCCAGCAGCGCGT
>DASXTS010000298.1:0-3732 GCA_036505275.1 Pseudonocardiaceae bacterium | reverse complement strand
ATGCCCTGACCGGTTCACCGCCCAGCCGCCGTAGCGCCGCCACGCTGATCCGATCCACCAACAGCACCGGCGCTGCGGCCCTGATCGTCCGACCACCACTCGTGGATCATGGCGACCAGGGCGGTGACCGCCTGCTGCCGGTCCTCCGCCGACATGGGCGCCGTCCTTGGTTCCCGCACCACCACCGATGGCGTACGGCGCTTCACTGCCGACATGCCTGTGACAACGAGGAACCCGTCGGCCGGCAACGAGGTCGTTCGGTCAGCTGCGACCGACAGCACCGACCTGGCGGAGGGCGCCATCGGCATAGCGCATTGTCATGCCGATGAGCGGTCGCCTCCCGTACCGATACTGGGTGGGAGGTGGCCTCTTACGCGGCGGCAGTTGCGGCCCTGGCTCTCCTGACGATCGTGCCCGGTCCCGACGTCGCGATCGTCACCCGCTTCGCGCTGGCCGGCGGCACCACTGCGGGCCCCCCGCGCCGCCTCCGGTGTCGTCGGCGGGCTGGTCGTATGGGGTGCCATGACGACATCCACACACAGCAGGCACTGAGCGGGCCGAGGGCGCCGCCATCACCACTCCAGGCGGAACAAGGGCCGGGCTGTGGACGACCGTCGGCTGGGGCGTCAGCCGCTGGTGGCGGTCGGGGGCGTGCGGGCCGCCTCCGGAGCCGGAGCGCCCTGCGCCAGGACGGCCGGCGCCGGCGGTGTCCGCCGCGCCGCGCGCAGCACCCCGATGACGGCGCCGATTACCCATAGCCAGAAGGGCACAGCCGCCATGTCCGCGCCCCAGAAGCCGGACAGGCACAGCACGGCGACGGCGTAGGACACCCAGACGGCCCAGGTCGGCAGGGCGCGCGCCTGCTGGGCGATCCGCGTCGTCACGGCGACCAGCGCCGCGCCGCCGATCAGCCCGGTGAACCCGATGAGGCCCCCCGCCGTGCCGAGCGCGCGGGCGATGTCCGCGTCGGGGGTGAACTCGTCCGACAATGCCGCGATCGCGCTCGACACGTCGAGCGACACCCCTGTGATCATCAGCCCGCCGAGCAGCGCCGCCGCCGGCACGGTCGCGTGCGCGAGCGGGTCGCCGCCGGACAGCCGGTCCAGCACCCGCCGCAGCCCGGTGGCGAACCAGAGCAGCAGCGCGAGCCCCACGGCGAGCACCGGGAGCCCGATGCCGGCGGCGGTCTGCCGCGCGCCGTCGTCGAGCCTGTCGAGGATGGCGGCGTCCGACACGCCTGGCTCGTCGACGCCGGCCGTCGCGCACAGCGTCAACCCGACGACGAGCAGCACGACCGAAGCGGCGCCCGCCCAGCCCGCGCGCTGAAGTGCTCGTGACTCGTCCATGCCGCCTCCCGCCGTAGGACCTGGCCCGCGACGCGAAGTAGGGCCAGTCCGAGGGTGCACCCGTGCCGGGCCGCCAGCAAGGGGCCGCGCCGGGCCTCAGTGCCCGGCGTGCTCGGCGTGCTCGGCCCAGCGCCGGGCCGCGGGCGGCGAGCATCGACTCCTCGAGGTCCTGCACGTGACTATGCCGGCGCCCCCGAATCCGGACATGGCCGACATTCGACGGCCATGCCTCGACTGCTACTGCCAAAGCAGCACGGACACCATCCGGAAAGTTCGCGCCCGACGCGCCAGACGGGTTCACACGGGCTGAATGGCCCGCAACCCTCTTGGCGCGGAGAACGACAAGGCCGGCGATCGAGTCACCTGGCGGCGGTTTGCTTCATACCGCCTGTCGGTCGCCAGCATGAACGATCTGAGTATTTGGCGCTGCCCGAATCCAGTGTCATGCCCGCACTTGGCGGGCAGATCTACGCACCGTGGAATATGCCTGCCTTCTCTGCGTCCGATCAAGCCCTCATAGCTACTGACTCCAGTGTTGTCCAAGCGGCAGCGGCCGGATATCTGGGTCGCTACCGGGGAGAGTCCCGGCTGCACACCAGCTCCGATCTCAACGTTTTCCTGACCTGGTGCGCCGGGCAGGGCCTGGACCCGCTTGGCGTGGGCCGCGTGGATATCGAGCGCTATGTGCGCTGGTTGCAGGAGGTGCGCTGCTACCAGCCCTCGACGGTTTCGCGCCGGTTGTCGGTCGTGGTCGGCTTCTACCGGGTGTGCGTCATCGACCAGGTCCTTCCGTACTCGCCGGCCGACTACGTGCGCCGGCGACCAGTCCCGGCCGAGTCGCCCACGTTGGGGCTGGTACACCTGCAGTTCGAAGCCCTGATCACCACGGCCCGGCTCTCGGCAAACATCAACGACTTCGCGCTGATCTCGATGCTCGGCCTGCTCGGCCTGCGGATCTTCGAAGCCTGCGGCGCCAGCATTGGGGACCTCGGCGAGGAACACGGCCACCGCGTGCTCAAGGTCCCTGGCAAGGGTGACAAGACGGTGCTGATCCCGCTACCGCCGGCGGTGGCTCGAGCGATTGACCGGGCTGTTGATGGCCGCGACGCCGGGCCGATCCTGCGCAACGCCCGTGGCGTCCGGATGGACCGGCACGCGGCGACCCGCAGGCTGAAGCAGTTGGCCGATACTGCGGGGATCCGGATCCCGCGAATGCACCCGCACATGCTCCGGCACACGTTCGTGACCACGATGCTTGACGCTGGCGTCAGTTTGCGCGATGTGCAGATTGCCGCCCGCCACGCCGACCCGCGGACCACGATGCGCTACGACCGCGCCCGCAAGAACCTCGACCGGCACCCCAACTACATCCTCGCCGCCTACATGGCGTCGGGCACGTAGCGGGACCAACGTGGAACCCACCGCCGACGATGCTCATCCTCTCTGCGCCACGGCCAGCTGTGCATGTGACGGTCCGACACGTCAGCCGATCGGTTCGAGCACATAGGCGTTCGGCTGTAAACATCTGGCGCAGCAGCAGCGCGGCGCGCAAGGTGACGACATGACCGCCTTCGAGACAGCTTGGGAACGGATCAACGCCTTCGCTGGGCAGCAGTTCCGAACCAAAACTGGGATCGTTTTCACGTACACAATCGAAGGAACGAACGTGGTTCCCGATCGGACTCGATATCCCCTACACAAGAGCCAGTTCCGCTTGGCGTTCGATCGCATGCCGCTGAGCGGACCTGGCGAGATCAACAGACTAGTGCGTGGTCCGGCATACATCTTCGCGATCTTGACCGACCGAAGGGTCGTTTGACACCCGCAGAGGGTGGTCGGCATCAGCGGCCGCCGCACTACTCTGCCGATGTCAGTGCATCGATCATGACGGCCGTGCCAGCCGGCGAGGTTCGCTGATCATGCATGCGGTATACGGTCGGCGATTGTCTGCCTTATTGGCGGTGGCGCGATCGACGACCTACACATCGCGGCCCGCTGCAGCCGGTGATCAAGACTGCGACTATGTCGGCGCCGACCTCGATCTTCAGCGGGTCCGATGTCGGCGATCATTGGCGGCTCAAGGCTTCGCCGCGCGGTCGATCGCCGGCACTGGTCAAGGCGGCTTCGTCCGACACGACAACCGTGGGTCGAGCCGAACAGTCGGGGAGGTCGATCGGACGCGGGATCGCGTGTTCGACGAGCTGTGGGCAGATGACCGAGCGTTCGTCGCGGTACCGCCGGCGGTGGTTCCGCTCGTGTCATCGCGCTGAACTGTTCGGGCGGATCGGGCGTGTTCATCGTAGAGGGCCTCGGCTTGCACGGGGCCACACGGGAAAGGCAGGTCAGGACATGTCATCGCAGCCTCGGGCAGCCGGTTCACTCCGAC
>DASXTS010000297.1:0-10640 GCA_036505275.1 Pseudonocardiaceae bacterium | reverse complement strand
GGCCGTGCTGGAGCGGTACGCCACCGGGGGCGCCGGCATCGCGGCGGACGCGCTGTGGGCGGTCGAGGGGCACCTGGAGTCGTGCGCCTCCTGCCGGGAGGGTCTCGGCACGGCGGTGGCCCGGTTCAGCCCGGAGACGGTGTCGCTGCTGGCCCAGGTGCGCGAGCGGCTGGCGACCGAGGTGGCCCGCAGCCCGCAGATGCCCGCGCGGCGGCTGCCGCGCCGGGTGGCCCGGTGGGTGCCGCCGGGCGTCTGGCCGCGGCTGGCCATGACGGTGCTGGTGGTCGCGGCGGCGCTCGGGCTGGACCTGGTGGGCAGCAGCCGGGTGCTGCCGTCGCTGGTGCTACTGGTGGCACCGGTGGCGCCGCTGCTCGGGGTGGCCGCGGTCTGGTCCGCGGGCCTCGACCCTGCCCACGAGGTGGTGGTGGCCAGCCCGCGGGCCGGGCTGTACCTCGTGCTGCGGCGCACCCTGGCGGTGCTGGTGGTGGTCATCCCGGCGCTGGCCCTGGCCGGCTCGCTGGTCGGCGCGTCGCCGGCCCGGTGGCTGTTGCCGTGCCTGACCTTCACGGCTGGCGCCCTCGCGCTGGGCGAGGTGATCGGGCTGCGCTGGGCGGCCGGCGCGCTGGCGCTGGCCTGGACCGGCGGTGTGATCGCCCCGAGCGTGCTCGCCGCCCGGACTCCCGTGCTGTTGGAGCCGGCCAGCCTGCCGTACTGGGCCGGGTTGATCGTCGTGATCGCGGTGGCGCTGGGGTGGCGCCGCGGCGCCTACACGGGATGGAGGCGTGACACATGGTCCGTGCGGTGAGCGCCGCGGAGACCGCGGCGACCTCGTACGCGTGGGCGATCCACGCGCAGGCGCTGCGGGTGCGCGCGGGTCGGCGGATGGCCGTCGACGGGCTGGACCTGTCGATGGACACCGGCGTGCACGGCCTGCTCGGGCCCAACGGCGCCGGCAAGACCACCCTGGTCCGCTCGATCGCCACCGTGCTGCGCCCGGCGGGCGGCACGCTGACGCTGCTCGGCGAGAAGGTCAACGGCCGCATCGACCTGCGCGGCCTGCGCCGCCAGATCGGGTACCTGCCCCAGGAGTTCGGCTACTACCGGCGGTTCACCGTTCGCGAGTTCGTCGAGTACATCGCCTGGCTCAAGGAGATGCCGGCCGCCGAGACGCCGGGCGCGGTGCAGCGTGCGATCGAACGGGTCGGGCTCGCCGATCGGGCCGACGACCGGATGAAGACCCTCTCCGGTGGCATGGTGCGCCGGGCCGGGATCGCCCAGGCCATCGTCAACGACCCACGGATCCTGCTGCTGGACGAGCCCACCGCCGGGCTGGACCCGGACCAGCGCCTGCAGTTCCGCGCGCTGCTGCGCGAGCTGGGCGTCGACACCTGCGTGCTGGTCTGCACCCATCTGGTGGAGGACGTGGCGGCCGCCTGCACCGACGTCACGCTGATCGACGCCGGCCGGCTGGTGTTCCAGGGCCTGCCGACCGATCTCGCCGCCGCGGCAAGCAGTGACGTCGGCGCTGACACCGGCGCCGCGGACAGCGCCGCCGAACGCGGCTACTCGGCCATCCTGCGTCGCCACCGCGAGAGGGAATCCTGATGGGCGCCCGGATCCTCGGTATCGAGCTGCGCCGCTCGGTCGCCATGCCGGCCGCGCTGGTGATCGCGGCGGTCGGCGTGTTCGTGCTCTTCGCCAGCAACCCGCCGTACCGGTCGTGGATGGAGCTGGTCGTCGTCCAGCGCGACATCATGCAGCTCACCTGGCCGCTGGCGCTCGCGGCCGGCGCCTGGCAGGGCATCCGTGAGCGCCGCTCGCGGGTCGAGGAGCTGATCGCCACCACAGCGCGGCCGCGGCCGCAGCGGGTGCTGCCGGTCGCGACCGCCATGGCCATCGCCGCCGTCGTCGCCTACCTCGTCATGCTGGCCGGGGGCACCGGGCATCTGCGCCACCCCGACGGGTACTTTCCGGCCGGCGCGGTCCCACTCATCGCGCTCGGGGCGCTTGCCCTGGTCGCCGCGGCCTGGCTGGGCCTGGCCATCGGCGCGCTGCTGCCCTCGCCGCTGACCGCCCCGATGCTCGTCGTGATCGCCTTCCTCGGGCTCGCGGTCGTGCCACCCATGCTCCGCGACCAGGACCGGGGCGAGCCCGGCGCCGTCCTGCTCCTCCCGTTCCTGCAGGGCCCTCGCGACGGCGGGTACGAGCTGCAGGTGCTCTCCGCCCGGGCGAACCTGTCCCAGGCGCTGTGGCTGGTGGCGGTGGCCGCCACCGGGCTGGCCCTGCTCGCGGCGGCCCGGACCGCCACCCGGGTGGCCGCCCTCCTACCGGTGCTGCTCGGTGCGGCGATCGCCGTGCCGGCGATGCCCCGCCAGCTCGCCGCCGCCTGGGTCGCGGATCCTCGCGCCACCGAGGTGGTCTGCACCCGCGACGAACCCCAGGTGTGCATCGCGCGAATGCACTCCTACGCGCTGGACGAGCTGAGCGGCCCGGCCCGGCAGGCGCTGTCCGTCCTCGCGGCGAAGCTGCCCCCGGCGCCCACCCGCGTCATGCTGCGGACCTTCGGCGACGGCCGTGACGACGGTCGACCACCGGCGGACACGCTCCTGGCGTTCGTTTCACCCGACGACGACGTGCTGGCACGGACCCCCGACGACCTGGTGGAGATCATGCTCGACGGCGCCGGCGTCCCGCCGTGCCCGAACCTGCCGGGCGCCTCCCCCGGCAAGGTGATCTCCGGCGGGTCGCGCCCCGACGCGGAGGCCCGGTACCTCGCGGCGCGGCGGGCTGCCGGGGCCTGGCTCCTCGACCGCGACCCGGAGCCGGCTCGGGCCGGCGAGGAGCTCGACGTGACGCTCGCCCGCCAAGCCCTGGACGCCCTGCACGCCCTGCCCGCCGACCGGCAGCGGGCCCGCGTCGCGGCCCTGCGCGACGCCGAGCGCACCTGCGCCCCCGGCGACCGGTTGGACCTTCTCACCGGCACGAGCGGCACCCGGTGAGACCGCTGGTCCTGTACCTGCGCTCCCGGGCGGCACCGGCGACCGCCGCCACCGTGCTGGGCTGCGCGGTGGCGCTGTGGGCCCTGGGCCTGGCCATCGACCACCCCCAGGGCCGGGTCCTCACCGCCTTGCTCACCGCGCTGGCCGCCACCATCGCGCTCGCGCCCGGCCTCGCCGGCGCCGACCCGGATCTGGACCGGGCCTCCGCCATCGCCTGGCCGCCGCGCCGCGCCGCGCACATCGTCGTGGCCGGCGCGGTCGTCGCCGCGCTGCTGGCCGCCACCGCACTCGCCGGCCAGCAGATGGCCGGCACCGGCCACATCGCCCGCAACGTCGCCGGGCTCGCCGGCCTGGTCGCCCTCGGCGCGGCCGTCCTCGGCGCCGCCCGCGCACCGCTGCTGCCCGTCATCTGGACCGTGCTCGTGCTGCGATACGCGCCCCCCATGGGAGAGCCGCCCACCCGCCCGGCGTACAAGATCATGCTCACCTGGATGGTGCAGCCGCCCGATGTCCGATCCGCCACCGTCACGGCCGTCGCCCTCGCCGTCGCCGGCACCCTCGCCTACGCCGTCCTGGGCAGCCGCCGCTCCTGACCGGTGCACGGAGATCCCCGCAGGGCGGCCCGTGGGTCAGGAGCGCTCCGGACTAGAGGACGGACGTGGCGCGGACAATCTGATCTGCGAGGGCGGTCATGCTGACCGCCGCCGCTGGCCGCCCCTCAGGTTGGGGCCCACGGACCCTGCGCCTGGCCCGTGAACGCGACACCAGTCCGGTCCTCACGCCAGCCCGGCTGACTCCCGTCACGTTCACGCGCTGAACAGCACCGACCAATGGCGGCCACCGGCTCTCCCGGCGGGTATGGCGTTCGAAGCGGGCCAGTTCCAGATCGGTAGGGCGGCTGTTCGCCCGGTCCACGAGCGGTGGCCGGCGATACCGTGCCGGTCATGGGCCAGGCCATCCAGGTGATCCGGATCGGGCAGCCGCAGGTGCGCAATGCGATCGACACCGCGACGGCGCAGCGGTTGCATGACGCGTTCGTGGCGTTCGACGCAGATCCCGACGCTAGGGTGGCCGTGTTGTACGGCGACGAGCGGGCGTTCTGCGCCGGGGCGAACCTGCGGTCGCTGCCGGCGCTGCGCGACTCGGGGCCGCTCGGGCCGACCCGGCTGCGGCTGTCCGAGCCAGTGATCGCCGCGGTGGAGGGCTGGTGCGTGGCCGGTGGGCTGGAGCTGGCGGCGTGGTGCGACCTGCGGGTGGCCGGCGACACGGCGCGGTTCGGCTGCCTGGAACGGCGGTATGGCGTGCCCCTGATGGACGGCGGCACCTACCGGCTGCCGCGCATCGTCGGCCTCGGCCGCGCGTTCGACCTCATCCTCACCGGCCGCGAGCTGGACGCCGCAGAGGCGCAGGCGATCGGGCTGGTGAACCGGGTGGTGCCGGCGGGTACGGCGTTGGCCGCCGCCGGGGTGCTGGCCAGCGAGATCGCCGCTCATCCGTGGGCCTGCGTGCTCGCCGACCGCGCCTCGGTGTACGAGGGGCTCGGCGGCCCCGAAGCCGCCGCGCTGGCCGCCGAGGACCGCAGCGGCCGCGAGATCGTCGCACGGGAGGGTTTCCTGGACGGCGTAGCGGCGTTCGAGCGCCGGCCGCGACCCGGCCGCCGAGCGCCCGGATAGGTTCCAGCCGTGGCGCAGCGGACGCGGTCGTGGTGGGGCTGGGGCTGGTTGGACGCGGCATGTCGGACGCCGAGTGCATTCGCCTCGCGGCGCTAATGCCCCCGCGGGCCAACGGCGACGACGCCGCTGCCGGCGCCCGACGTCGAAGCGCTGGTGCTCCCGCCGCCACGGGTCGCGGCGCCATCATCGCTGGCCGCGCTGTGCTCCACCAGACCCTCGGACCGGGCTGGGCATACCCATGGCAAGGCGTACCGCGACGTGGTGCGCAACCTCCGCGGCACGCCCACGACCGGCGGCCCACCGGTGGCGCCGCGACCACCTGACCGGCGACCCGGCCCGCGGCAACCGGGGTTGCGTTCGGACGTGTCACGGCGGCATGGTCGGGCCGTGAAGTGGCTGGCCGACCGGCTGCTGAGCTGGGCCTCGATCCTGGACGACGCCACCAGGGCGCAGGCCGAGCGCGCCGCCGGGATGCCGTTCGTCCGGCCGCACCTGGCGCTGATGCCGGACGCGCATCTCGGCAAGGGCGCCACGGTGGGCAGTGTGATCCCGACCGTCGGCGCGGTGATGCCGGCCGCGGTCGGGGTGGACATCGGCTGCGGCATGATCGCGGTCCGCAGCCAGCACCGCGGCGCCGAGTTGGCCGGCCGTGACCTGGCCACGCTGCGCAGATCCATCGAGCGGGCCATCCCGCTCTCGGCCGGCCACTACAACCGTGCCGTGTTGCCCGGCTCGTCCACCGAGCGGCGGGTCGACGAGCTGCAGGCTCTGGCCGCGACCGCCGGCTTCGAGCCGGACGCTTACGCGTCCACGTGGCCGGTTCAGCTCGGCTCGCTGGGCAGCGGCAACCACTTCATCGAGGTCAGCGTGGACGAGCTGGACCGGGTGTGGCTCTTCCTGCACAGCGGCAGCCGCGGCATCGGCAACAAGATCGCCACCAGGCACATCGCGATCGCCAGGGACCGGTGCGCTCGGCACCGGGTGCAGCTGCCCGACCGTGATCTCGCCTACCTCACCGAGGACGGGCCGGAGCTGGACGCCTACGTCAACGAGCTGCGCTGGGCGCAGCACTTCGCGCTGCTCAACCGCGAGGAGATGATGGACCGCGTGATCGACTGCTTCGGCCGCTGGCATGAGCCGGTCATCGAGCGGGAGCGGATCAACTGCCACCACAACTACACCGAGCGGGAGCACCACCTCGGCGAGGACGTGTGGCTCACCCGCAAGGGCGCCATCGACGCCAGCGCCGGCCGGCCAGGCCTGATCCCCGGCTCGATGGGCACCGCGAGCTACGTGGTGACCGGATTGGGCAACGAGCTGGCGCTGAGGTCCGCGCCGCACGGCGCCGGCCGCCGCTACTCGCGCTCCGCGGCCCGGCGGACGTTCTCCCTGGCGCAGCTTCGGGAGGCCATGCGCGGCATCGAGTACCGGGACACAGCCGCGTTTCTGGACGAGATACCGCAGGCGTACAAACCCATCGACAAGGTGATGGCCGACGCCGCCGACCTCGTCCGGGTCCGGCACACGCTGCGCCAGCTGGTGAACGTCAAGGGCGACTGAGCTCGTCCATGGCCCGGAAGATGCGCTGCTCGGACACCGGGTGCGCGGTGCCGAGCGACTGGGCGAAGAAGCTCACCCGCAGCTCCTCGATCATCCAGCGGATGTCGCCTCGGCGGGCGGCGGGGGGTAGCTCGCGGTATGCCTGTTCGGCGGCGTGCACCCGGTGCATGAGGTCGGCGTCGCGCCGCGGGTTCTCCGCCAGCTTCGCCAGCCGCCGCTGCATCGCCTGCAGGTAGCGGACCAGGTGCGGCAGCCGGTCCAGGCCGGTGGCGGCGACGAACCCGGGGTACACCAGCGCGGCGAGCTGTTGCCGGATGTCGGCGAGGGCGGCATCCAGGCCGGGGCCGGTGGTGGCGGCCAGCCGGGTCTGCACGGCGTGCTCCTCGGCGAGCACCCGCTCCACGGTGCCGACCACGGCGAACACGGTGTCCGCGAGCCGCGGCCGCACAGCGTCGAGCAGCCGGGCAAAGCCGTCGGCATCCCAGGCCGGGCCGCCCGCCGCGGCGATCAGCGCGTCCGCGGCGCAGGCGATGCAGTCGTCCAGCAGCGCGGTGACGCTGCCGTGCGGGTTGCGGGTGAGCACCAGCTTCGACCGGTTGGACAGGCCGCCAACCAGCGCCTTCACCGGGGACGGCCAAGGGGATTGGGCAGAGTTCAGCAGCACCAGCCGCCTGGTGCCGGCCGGCATTGCCGCGCGCTGCGCGTCCGGCGTGTCGAGCACCCGCACACCCACGGTGGTGCCCTCGTCGACCAGCGCCGGGTAGGACCGGACCACGAAGCCGGACGCCTCGCGTTCGATCACCTGGGGCACCTCGCCGAAGTCCCAGCTCGTCGCCCCGGTGCGCTCGATGCCGGTGGCCGCGGCAGCCAGCGTTGCGCGCACCTCGCCACGCAGGGCGCGTTGCAGCGCGGCGAGGTCCTTGCCCTCGGCGACCGGCCGCTCGTCCGGATCCACCACCTTGAACGTGATCCGCAGGTGGTCGGGCACCTGGTCGAGCCGCCACGCCTCGCGCGGCACGGCGACCCCGGTCAGCCGGCGCAGCCCGCGCTCCAGCGCGTCCAGCAGCGGCTCGTCGGAGTCCTCCGGCAGGGCGCCCAGCACGGCCCGCGCCACGTCCGGCGCCGGCACGAAGTTGCGCCGAAGAGCCTTGGGCAGCGAGCGCAGCAGCGCGGTGACCAGCTCCGCGCGCTGGCCGGGCACGCCCCAGGAGAACCGGTCGGCGTCCACCCGGTTGAGCACCGGCAGCGGCAGCTGCACGCTCACCCCGTCGTCCGCCCGGCCCGGCTCGAACGCGTAGCTCAGCGGCAGCCGCAGGCCGTCCTGGCGCCACTCGTCCGGATAGGCGCGCTCATCCACGGCATCGGCGTCGGGATTCACCAGCAGCTCGCGGTCGAACGTGAGCAGATCGGGTCGGTCTTGCCGGACCCGCTTCCACCAGGTGTCGAAGTGCCGTGCGGAAACGACGTCGGGGCCGACCCGCTGGTCGTAGAAGTCGAACAGCACCTCATCGTCGGCCAGGATGTCGCGGCGGCGGGCGCGGTCCTCCAGCGCGCGCACCTCCTCGACCAGCTCCCGGTTGCGGTGGAAGAACCGGTGCCCGGTGTGCCAGTCGCCCTCGACCAGCGCATGCCGGATGAACAGCTCGCGGGAAAGCGCCGGGTCGATCGCCCCGTAGTTGACCGTGCGGCCGACCACGATCGGCACGCCGTACAGCGTCACCCGCTCCGAGGCCAGCACGGCGCCGCGGCGGGCGTCCCAGCGCGGCTCGCTGAACGAGCGCTGGACCAGGTGCCCGGCCAGCGGCTCGATCCACTCCGGTTCGATGCGGGCGGCGACCCGGCCCCACAGCCGGCTGGTCTCCACCAGCTCGGCGACCATGACCCAGCGCGGTGGTTTCCTGGCCAGCGCCGAGCCGGGAAAGATCGCGAACCGGGCGTTGCGCGCGCCCAGGTATTCCCGTGTCTCCTGCGAGGCGTCCAGCAGGCCGATGTGTGAGAGCAGCCCGGCGAGCAGCGCCTGGTGGACGGCATTCGGCTCGGCCGGGGCGGCGTTCACCGTGAGGCCGAGCGTCCTGGCCAGCGGCCGCAGCTGGCCGTGCACGTCCTGCCACTCGCGGACCCGCAGGTAGTTGAGGTACTCGGTGCGGCACAGCTTGCGGAACCGGCTGGACGAGTGGTGCCTCTGCTGCTCCTCGAGGTAGCGCCAGAGGTTGAGGTAGGCGAGGAAGTCCGAGTTCGGGTCGGCGAACCTGGCGTGCGCGGCGTCCGCGGCCTGGCGGTGCTCGACCGGCCGCTCCCGCGGATCCTGGATGGACAGCGCCGCGGCGATGACCATGGCCTCGGCGACGCTGCCGGTGTCCCCGGCGGCCAGCACCATCCGCGCGAGCCGCGGGTCGACCGGAAGCTGGGCGAGCCGGCGGCCGATCGGGGTGAGGCGCTTGTCGGCGTCCAGCGCGCCGAGCTCCTGCAGCAGTTGGATGCCGGCGCTGACGGTGCGCCGGTCCGGCGGGTCGATGAACGGGAACGCCGCGAGGTCGCCGAGGCCCAGCGCGGTCATCTGCAGGATGACGGCGGCGAGGTTCGTGCGCATGATCTCCGGTTCGGTGAACTGTGGCCGAGCGTTGAAGTCCTGCTCGGTGTACAGCCGGATGCAGATGCCGTCCGAGGTGCGGCCGCAGCGCCCGGCCCGTTGGATTGCGGATGCCCGCGACACGGGCTCGATCGGCAGCCGCTGCACCTTGCGCCGGTGGCTGTACCGGGAGATCCGGGCGGTGCCGGGATCGATCACGTATCGGATGCCCGGCACGGTCAGTGAGGTCTCCGCGACGTTGGTGGCCAGCACGATCCGTCTGGTGTTCGGGTGCGGTGCGAACACCCGGTGCTGCTCGGCGGCGGACAGCCGCGCATACAGCGGCAGGATCTCGGTGTCCGGCAGGTGCAGGGCGCGCAGCGCGTCGGCGGTGTCCCTGATCTCCCGCTCGCCGGAGAGGAACACCAGCACGTCGCCCGGCCCCTCGGCGCGCAGCTCGCGCACCGCGTCGAGAATCGCGCTGACCTGGTCGCGGTCCGGGTCTGTGTCGGGGTCATCGGGGTCGGCGACCGGCCGGTAGCGCATCTCGACCGGGTAGCTGCGGCCGGACACCTCGATGATCGGAGCGGGGCTGGCGGCACCGTCGAAGTGCCTGGCGAACCGCTCGGGGTCGATCGTGGCCGAGGTGATGACGACCTTCAAATCGGGCCGCCTGGGCAGCAGCTGCTTGAGGTAGCCGAGGATGAAGTCGACGTTGAGGCTGCGCTCATGGGCCTCGTCGATGATCAGCGTGTCGTACCTGCGGAGCTGGCGGTCCTGCTGGATCTCGGCCAGCAGGATGCCGTCGGTCATCAGCTTGACCAGGGTGTTCTCGCTGGTCGTCGCGGTGAACCTGACCTGGTAACCGACCACCGCGCCGAGCTCCGTACCCAGCTCGTCGGCCACCCGCTGGGCCACCGTGCGGGCCGCCAGCCGGCGTGGCTGGGTGTGCCCGATCAGGCCGCGGACGCCGCGACCGAGCTGCAGGCAGATCTTCGGCAGCTGGGTGGTCTTCCCGGAGCCGGTCTCCCCCGCGACGATCACCACCTGATGGTCGCGGATCGCGGCCGCGATGTCTTGCACCCGTTGGCTGATCGGCAGCTCCGCCGGGTAGTCGACCGCGGGCACCGCCGCCCGCCGCGCCCGCACCCGTCGCTCGGCGGCGTCCACCTCGCTTGCAATCGCCCGCAGCGCCGGCCTGCCGTCGCCACGCTGCCCGCCGCGCTCGGTGCCGCGCGTGGTGCCACGTTTAGAACCGCGCTCGGTGTCGCGCTCGGTGCCGCGCTCGGTGCGGCGCTCGGTGTCGCGCTCGGTGCGGCGCTCGGTGTCGCGCTCGGTGTCGCGCTCGGTGCCGCGCTCGGTGCCGGGTACGCCGTCCAGCCGACGCCGCAGCCGCTGCTCGTCGCTCAGCATCAGCTCCGGCAGCCGCCGCCGCAGCTCGGCGAGCTCGGCGCGGATCCCTGTCGAAGTGTCCATACCGACTCCACCATAGGTAGGGCCGCACCCGTTTTGCCGGGCTGCGAGTGCCACCGATCCAACCGCCCCCGGTGGTTGCTTCCGCCGCGTGAACGCGACAGGAGTCCGGTTGCCGCGGTGCGAAACCTGACTGACGTCGCGTTCATGCTCGCCGATCGGCTGCCCGCTCGGCTGCCCGCTCGGCTGCCCGTTCGGCTGGCCCGTTCGGCTGCCCGACCGGCCGGCCCGTTCGGCTGCACGTTCGGCAGGCATGGCAGAGCCCACCGGCGACCGGGACGGGGGTCCGGGCCGCCGGGGGGCTCCGAATGGGGTGCGGGGCTCGAGGTCCAGTCGAGCACCGCCGACCGCGGCGAGGTGACGGCA
>DASXTS010000296.1:0-4275 GCA_036505275.1 Pseudonocardiaceae bacterium | reverse complement strand
ACCGACGGCATGCCACAGGACCACGCTCACCCGGTCGCGGTGCATCGCCGCTGACCAGGGCGGGTACGACCGGCCGCAGGCGGTCGCGGCCTCAGGCGTCCGGCGCCGCGCGGACGGTCCGGTCCAGCCACCCGGTGATGGTGGCGGCCACCTCCTCCGGCGCTTCCAACGGGCTGAGATGCCCGCAGCCGGGCAGTTCCACCAGCTCGCCCGCCGGCAGCAGCGCGGCCATCCGGCCGGCCAGGTCCGGCGGGCTGAGCACGTCCCGCTCGCCCACCATGACCAGCGCCGGGCCGCCGTAGGCGCGCAGCACGTCGGTGGAGTCGGGCCTGGCCGCCATCGCACGCTGCGCCCAGGCCGCCCCGGCGGCCGGCTGTGAGGTGATCAGCACCCGCAGCCAGCCGACCAGCTCCGACCGTACCTCCGGGCTGCCGCCGGCCAGCAGCCCGGGCAGCACGGTGTCGGCCAGCCACGCCGTGCCCTCATGCTCGACCCGCTCGGCCATCGCCAGCCGGCCGGCCCCGCGGTCCTCGTCGTCGGCGTCCGGCCGGGTGTCGATCAGCACCAGCCCGGACACCCGGTGCGGCGCCGCGCGCAATGCCGCCATCGCGGCGTAGCCACCCATCGAGCAGCCGATGAACACGGCGCGCTCGATGCCCAGATCGTCCAGCAGTGCCAGCACGTCGGCGGCCACGGCGTCCATGCTGGGCTCTCTCCCGGTGGGCAGCGGGCTGCGGCCCATGCCGCACTGGTCCGGCGTGATCACTCTGGTCGACTCGGCCAGCAACCCGCGCACCGGGTCCCACATCCGCGAGTCGACCGGAAAGGCGTGCAGTAGTACAAGCGGCATGCCCCGCCCGTCATCCACAACATGCATCGCCACGCCGCTTCCCGCACCTGCCCTGCAATCGGCGCTCATCGCAGCGCAGATCTTGCCATCAGGCCCGCCGGCGTCGGTCCTGGGTCCCTACATCGGGCCCCGGTCCCTACACTGGGTACCGTGCCGCGTTACGAGTTCCGCTGCCGCGAGTGCTCGACCACGTTCGAGGTCAGCCGCCCGATGAGCGCCTCAGGCGACCCCGCGACGTGCCCAGGCGGCCACCACGACACGGTCAAGCTGCTCTCCGTCGTCGGTTTCGCTCGTGGTGGTGACGGCGCCTCGGCGGCAGCCCCCGTTCAGGCCGGCGGCTGCTGCGGTGGTGCGTGCGGCTGCGGCTGACGTCTCGCTTGGTCTGGGCCGCTTGGTCTGGGCCGCTTGGTCTGGGCCGCCGGGCCTTGTCGATGATCCGGCTCAGGAATAGTCGTGGAACCCCTTGCCGGTCTTGCGGCCAAGGCGGCCGGCCGTCACCAGGTGTTCCAGCAGCGGCGCTGGGGCATAGCCGGCCTGGCGGAACTCCTCGTAGAGGGTGCGCTGGATGGCCAGCGCGATGTCGAGGCCGATGACGTCGAGCAGCTCGAAAGGGCCCATCGGGAGGCCGCAGCCGACCTTCATCGCGTTGTCGATGTCTTCAACCGACGCGTAGTGGGCCTCGAGCATCTTGACAGCGTCGTTGAGGTACGGGAAGAGCAGAGCGTTCACGATGAACCCGGCGCGGTCGGCGCAATGCACGGGGTGCTTGTCGAGCCTAGTGCAGACGGCGAGCGCGGTGGCCACCACCTCTGGGGCGGTTGAAATGGTGTGCACGACCTCGACCAGCTTCATCTGCGGCGCCGGGTTGAAGAAGTGCATACCGACGACGTCGCCGGGGCGGGAGGTGGCGGCCGCGCATTCGATCACGGGCAGCGATGAGGTGGAGGTGGCCAGGATGGCGCCGGGCTTGCACACCTCGTCGAGGGTGTCGAAGACGGTGTGCTTCAGCGACAGGTGCTCGGCGACCGCTTCGACCACCAGGTCGCAGTCGGCGAAGTCATCGAAGCTGGTGGTGGTCCTGATCCGGCGCAGCGCCGCGTCGGCGTCCTGCTCGGCCATCTTGCCCTTGAGCACGGCTTTCTCCAGCGACTTGCGCACCGCGGCGACGAGCTCGGCGGTGCGGTCGTCGGTGCGGCCGCGCACCACGGTGTCGTAGCCGGCCTTGGCGAACACCTCGGCGATGCCGCTGGCCATGGTCCCCGTGCCGACCACGCCGACCCGCTGGACCTCGCGCACGCCGGACCCGCCGTCGTCCGTCCTGACCGGGGTGGCGGCGTCGTCGACGATCTTGGACGAGTCCGGCTCGGCATAGGTGTAGAAGCCGCGGCCGACCTTACGGCCGAGCAGCCCGGCGGTGATCATCTGCTTGAGAATGGGCGCCGGCGCGTGCAGCCGGTTGCGCGACTGCCGGTACATGGTGTCGAGGATCTCGTAGGCGGTGTCGAGGCCGATCAGGTCGAGCAGCGCGAGGGGGCCCATCGGATAGCCGCAGCCCAGCCGCATGGCGTCGTCGATGTCCTCACGGGTGGCGTAGGACGACTCGTACATGGCCACGGCGTGGTTGAGGTAGCCGAAGAGCAGCGCGTTGGCGATGAACCCGGCCCGGTCGCCGATGACAACGGGCGACTTGCCCAGCTTCTCGGCCAGCGCCGTGACGTCCTCGGCGACCTCCGGCTCGGTGACCACCGTGCGGACCACCTCGACCAGTCGCATCACCGCGGCCGGGTTGAAGAAGTGCATCCCGACCACCTTGCCTGGCCGGCCGGTGTGCACGGCGAGCTCGGTCACCGAGAGGCTGGAGGTGTTCGAGGCCAGCACCGCGTCCGGCCGGCAGATCCGGTCGAGCTGGCCGAACACCCGCGCCTTGAGGTCCAGCCGCTCCGGCACGGCCTCCACCACCAGGTCGACATCCGCGAGGTCGTGCATGTTGGTGGAGAAGCGGATCCGGCCGAGCAACGCGGCCTTGCCGGCGGCGTCCAGCTTGCCGCGCGCCACCGCGCGGTCGGTGGAGTGCTCCAGGTGCTCGCGTCCCCGCTCGAGGCTGTCGTCGTCCACCTCGACGGCCATCACGTCCAGCCCGCTGCGGGCGAAGACCTCCGCAATGCCCGAACCCATCGTGCCAAGACCGACTACACCGACGGTCGAGAATTCGCGTGCCACTTCGTCGTGCCTCCCGGGACTGGCCAGACTCGTTCCAGCGATCCTGCCACGTCCCGCGTGCTGGTCGAGCCGCCGGCGTGACCAACCCCACGGTGCCACACGCGCGGCCCGCCCGCCGCCGCGGCGCTGGCAGGCTGAAGGATGTGCTGAACGCTCAGGACGTAGCGGCCGCCGCGGAGCGGATCTCCGGATACGTGCGGCGCACGCCGGTGATCACGGTCGGCGCCGGCGAGCTGGCCCCGAACCTGGGCACCGGGCCGCTGGTGCTCAAGCTCGAGCTGCTGCAGCGGTCGGGCTCGTTCAAGGCCCGTGGCGCGTTCCATTTCCTGCTCACGGTCCGGCCGCGGCGAGTGGTGACCGCGTCGGGCGGCAACCACGGGTTGGCCGTCGCGGTGGCGGCCGCCGCGCTGGACATCAAGGCCGAGGTGTTCGTGCCGACCGCGACGCCGGCGACGAAGCTGGACGGGTTGCGCGCCGCCGGCGCCGTCGTACGGGAGGTGGGCGCCGACTACGCCGACGCCGCCGGGGCCGCGGTGCGGCACGCCGAGGACCGCGGCCTGCCCTACCTGCCCGCCTACGACCATCCCGCGGTGGTCGCCGGGCAGGGCTCCGCGGCATTGGAGCTGCTGGCCGACGCCCCAGACGTGGACACCGTGCTGGTCGCGGTCGGCGGTGGCGGCCTGCTCGGTGGCACGGTCGCCGCCCTCGGTGGCACGGTCGCCGCACTCGGCGGCGCTGGCCGTGCGGTCCGGGCCGTTGGCGTGGAGCCGCAGCTGTGCCCGACCCTGCACGCCGCGCTCGCCGCCGGCGCGCCGGTCGACGTCCCCGTGGGCGGCGTGGCAGTGGACGCGCTCGGCGCCCGCCGGCTGGGCATGCTGCCGTTCGAGCTGATCAGCGCGGCCGGCGTGCAATCGGTGCTGGTGTCCGACGAGGCCATCCTGGAGGCCCGCACCGCGCTGTGGCGGGCACTGCGGCTCGCCGTCGAGCCGGCCGCCGCGGCGGCGCTGGCCGCCCTGCGCTGCGGCGCCTACCGGCCGGCACCCGGCGAGCGGATCGGCGTCCTGCTCTGCGGCGGAAATGCCAGCCCCGCCGGTCTGTCGTGAGTGGCAAATGGTGCCAGAACACCATGTGCCACTCACGACCCTTACTAGAACAGTCGCTCGTCGGTGCTCTCGATGCCGCGCAGCGCGTCGTAGTCGACGATC
>DASXTS010000295.1:0-1710 GCA_036505275.1 Pseudonocardiaceae bacterium | reverse complement strand
GCGACTTCTGGTCGCTCACCCAGAGCCAGGTCTACCGCGAGCTGGCCGCGATGGCCGACGACGGGCTGGTCGAGGCCGGCGAGCGCGGCCGCCGCGACCGCCAGCCGTACACGATCACCGAGGCGGGCCGGGCCGCCTTCGGCGACTGGGTCGACCGCGAGCCCGGCACGGAGACGATCCGCTTCCCGCTGCTGCTCACGATCCTGTTCGGCCGCCACCTGCCGCCGGGGCGGCTGGCCAGCTTCGTCCGCGACCACCGGGCAGCGCACGTGGCCCGGCTCGCCAGCTACCAGCAGCTCCACCGCGCCGCCGCCGGCGCCGGCGGCGACCCCGACCCCTACGCCATGGCCACCCTGGAGTTCGGGCTGGCCTACGAGCAGGCCGTGCTGGCCTGGTTCCACCGCCTGCACCCGTCCATCCGCGGCGACGCCCCCGGCGCGACCCGGCCACCGTCGGGACGACGGTGAGTAAGTCGGGTTCACCTACGCGCGATACTGCTCACCAGTGCCGTGTGAGATCAGGAGGCTCGCATGTCGAGAGCGAGAGGCCCCGTCCCGCCACCACCCGCTGGCGGCTCTGCGCCATCGGCGGGCCGACCTACGTCGGATGTGAGCCACAAGGGGACGGGCAGCACGGCGCCGAATGTCCGGGCGCAGCTGCTCGCCACCGAGCACTGGAGCCTGCTCGCCACACGCAGCACGACCCAGAGCGAGGTCCTCAGCCGGATCACCACCTTCCTCATGCTGGTGTCGGCCAGCATCGTCAGCCTGGCGCTGATCGGGCAGGTGACCCGATTCGACAGACGGTTCATCACCTTCGCGCTGGTGCTGCTCGGCATGGTGATCATGGTCGGCACCCTGACCCAGATGCGTCTGGGCAACGCCGCCATTGAGGATCTTGGCCACGTGATCGGCATGAACCGCCTGCGAGCCGCCTACGTCGAACTCGACCCGGATATCGAGCGGTACCTGGTGACGTCCGCCCACGACGACGACAACGGCATCTGGCAGACCTATAACCACCTCATGGGTCCCAACCCGATCTGGCAGCCGTTCGCAAGCAGTGGGGCATTCATCACGTTGGTGAACTCCGGCCTGACCGGTGTGTTCGCCGCGCTCGTGGCGGTGGCGCTGGATGCACCTAGCCCGCTGGTCGGGGCGGTGGCGGCAGCGTGCGGCCTGGCGTTTCTTGGTATCTCCGTGACATTCGCCGTGCGGCAAGCCCAGCGTGCGAGTCGCGGTTACGTCGCCTTGTTTCCCGCACCCAGCACCAGCAACACCGGCGGAGCCGCAGGTGGACGGCCGGAAGTCTCCGGGGCCGGGGCGGGATAGGCCGACAGCGCCGGTCACCGCTGCATCCTCGGATCGTGCGTGGGGTCGGCATACATGCGCGGGCAACGGTGATCGATGGCTTCGGGGCGCAGTTCGTAGTGCCAGGGCTCGTTGCGGTAGATCTGGCACAGTCCGTACTCGGCGCCGTGTTTGGACAGCCACGCCGTGGCATCGGAGTGGCCGATGTCGACCGCGTCTCCGGACACGTGAGGAGACGTGTCCGCGGTGGCGACCCATCGGGCAGCTTCCTCTTCCGAGCCGTACTCGGAGACCGCCTCGCGAAGAAGCTGATTCTGGTACCCGGGGGAGCGCCATCCGCTGTTGACGTAGAAGTCGATGCCGTCGTCAGCGGCATCTGTCGCCGCTTCGCGCAGGGCCC
>DASXTS010000294.1:0-11037 GCA_036505275.1 Pseudonocardiaceae bacterium | reverse complement strand
CTCGGCGCCACCGCACCATCGGCCAACGCCGCGGCCCAGGCCGACCTCGGGGTGCGGATAGAGCTGACCGGCATGAGCCCGCGGACGGTCACCGTCGACGGGCCCGGCGTGCTGACCGTCACCGGCCGGGTCAGCAACCGCGGTGACCGCACCATCCATGAGCTGGACGTGCGGGTGCAGCGCGGCGAGCCGCTGGCGTCCGAGGCCGACCTCACGGCGGCACTGGCCGGCGACGCCAGCACGGACTCGGCGCGACCACGGTTCGTCGACCTGCCGGACGCCCTGGGTCCCGGCGGCAGCGCGCCGTTCCGGGTGGACATCCCAATGCGCGGTGGCGGCGCGCTCGATTCGTTGCACATCAGCCAGCTCGGGGTCCATCCGCTGCTGGTCAACCTCAACGGACGGCCGGACTTCGGCGGCAGGGCCCGGCTGGCCGCGGTGCGGCTACTGCTGCCGGTGCTTGGGCTGCCGGCCCAGGACACGCCAAGCGGCAGCATGACCGCGGTGTCACCAGACCCGCCGCCAGACCGGACGGCCGGCATGCCGCTGACCATCCTGTGGCCGATCATGGACGTGCCACATCGGTTGCCCACCCTGGACGACAGGCCGGTCGTGCTGCGCGACGACTCGCTCGCCGGCTCGCTCGCCGAGGGTGGCCGGTTGTACGGCCTTGTGCACTCCGCGCTCGGCGCGGCGCCAGCCGGATCGCCGCTGGCCGGCGCGCTGTGCGTGGCCGTTGACCCGGACCTGGTTGACACCGTGCGGCTGATGGCCGAGGTCGGCTACCAGCTCGTCGACGGGGCACCGGGAGCTGGCCAGGAGGCCGCGGCCGGTTGGCTGCGCAGCCTGCGGGAGCTGGTCGCCGGCCGCTGCGTGCTTGCCCTGCCGATGGCCGACGTCGACCTGGTCGCGCTGTCCAGGGCCGGCCTGACCGACCTGCAGGGCCGGGCCCGCACCGACGGTGCGCAGATCGTCCGCGACGTGCTCGGCGTCGAGCCGCTGACCGAACTCGCCTGGCCGATCGGCGAGCTGCTCGACGAGCGCACCCTCACCGACCTGGCCAGCCTCGGCGGCACCGCCGTGCTGCTCCGCCCGGACGGCATCGCCGACTCGCGCAGCTCCACCGGCCAGTCCGCCGTCGGGTTGGCCACGGGCGCGCCGGCCACCGCATCGCAGCGCGGTGTGCTCGTTGACGCCGCCGTCGCCCAGGCGCTGACCGGCCCGCCGCCGAGCAGCCAGCCGGAGCCGGCGCCGAGCGGCTCGACATCAACACCGACGTCAACACCGACGTCAACACCGACGTCAACACCGACACCGACGCTGCGACCGGGGCGACGGCCGGAGTTGAATCAGCCGAACACCGTACCGAGCACCTCACCGGCCGGCACCGACGCACCGCTGTCCGGGCAGGACGGCTTGGCCGCGCTGGCCTACCGCGCTACCACCCGAGACCCGGCCGGCGTGCTGGTGGCACCGCCGCGGCGCTGGTCGGCCAGTGCCGCCGAGACCGGTGAGCTGCTGCGCTCCGCCGCTCGGCTGATTGCCGATGGGTGGGCGCGGCCCCGCGGGCTCGGCCAGCTGCTGAGTGCGGCACCACCGCCGCTCACCGCGACCCTGAGCTATCCCGCCGAGGCCGGCACCGCCGAGGTTCCGCGTTCGGTGACCGCCAGCATCAGCGCGCTGCGCGACCAGCTGCGCGACCTCGAGGCGGCAACCAGGCGCGACCCTCGGCTTGGCTACGACCCGGCGAGGCTGCTCAACCCCATGCGGTTCAACCTGCTGCGCGGCTCGTCGACGGCGTGGCGGGGCCGCAGCGACACGGCCCGATGGTTCGTCCAGCAGTCCGAGGACCGGCTGCGTGAGCTGCGGGAGAGCGTCGAGATCGTGCCCCCGGGCGGACCCTACCTGCTGGCCGCCTCCAACTCGCCGCTGCTGCTCAACCTGAACAACCCACTGCCCGTGCAGGTCGACGTGCAGATCACCCTGTCCGCCGTGGCCGGGCTGCGCACCGCGCCGGTGGACGTGATCACGCTGCCGGCCGGCAGCCGCCGCCAGGTGCGGGTGCCGGCGGAGGTGGTCAGGGCCGGCCAGTTCAGCGTCGAGGCGCAGCTGACCACGCCCGGCGGCACTCCGCTCGGCCCACACGGCGGCGCGGCCAGCCGCATCCAGCTCCGCTCGACGGCGTACGGCACGGTCACCCTCGTCCTCACCGGCGGCGCCGCGGTGGCCCTGGTGCTGCTCGCCGCGCTGCGGATCACCCGTAGGGTGCGAGCCGCACGCGCCACCGAAGGAGCCGAAGGAGCGGAAAACCGGTGACTGCATCGCTCGCCAGGGCCAGCGGCTCGATGGCCGTGGCGACCCTGGTCAGCCGGATCACCGGATTGGCGTCCAAGCTCCTGCTGGCATACGTCATCGGCCTCGGCGTGGTCAACGACTCCTATACCGTGGCCAACACCCTGCCCAACATCGTTTACGAGCTGCTCCTCGGCGGCGTGCTGACCAGCATCGTCGTGCCGGTGCTCGTCCGGGCGCAGAAGGAGGACACGGACGGCGGCCAGGCGTACGCGCAGCGGCTGCTCTCCGTCGCCACGCTCGTGCTCGGCGTGGCCACCGTGCTCGCCGTGCTGGCCGCGCCGCTACTCACCCGGCTGTACCTGGACGGCTCCACCGGTAAGGCCAACCTCGCGCTGGCGACCGCGTTCGGCTACCTGCTGCTGCCGGAGATCCTCTTTTACGGCTTTGGCGCGCTGTTCGCGGCGATCCTGAACACCCGAAACGTGTTCGGCCCGCCGGCGTGGGCGCCGGTGCTCAACAACCTGGTGGTGATCGTCACCCTCGGCCTGTACGCCCTGCTGCCCGGCGAGATCAGCCTCAGCCCGGTGCGGATGGGCGAGCCCAAGCTGCTGGTGCTCGGCATCGGTACGACGCTCGGCATCGTGGTGCAGGCCGGCGTGCTGGTGCCGGCGCTGCGCCGCGCCGGCTTCGTCTTCCGCTGGCGCCTCGGCTGGGACGCGCGGTTGTCCGCGTTCGGCGGGCTCGCACTGTGGGTGGTGGCCTACGTCCTGGTCAGCCAGGTCGGCTATGTCGCGACCACCCGCGTCGCGTCCAGCGCGGACCCCGGCAGCGTCGCTGCATACAGCTACGCCTGGCTGCTGCTGCAGGTGCCCTACGGGGTGCTCGGTGTCTCGCTGCTGACCGCGATCATGCCGCGGATGAGCCGGGCCGCCGCGGACGGCGACACGGCCAGGGTCGTTGGCGACCTGTCGCTCGGCGAGCGGCTGTCCGCCCTCATGCTGGTGCCGATCAGCGCACTGCTCACCGTGCTCGGCAGCGCCGCCGGCATCGCCCTGTTCTCGCTGGGCCGCGTGGGCGTCGAGCATGCCGCACGACTCGGCGACACCATTGCGGTGTCCGCGTTCGGGCTGCTGCCGTTCGCCGTCGTCATGCTCCAGCTGCGGGTGTTCTACGCCATGCACGACGCCCGCACCCCAACGCTGATCAACATGATCATGGTGGCGGTGAAGGTGCCGCTGCTGCTCGCCTGTCCGCTGGTCCTCGCGCCGGAGCGGGTCGTGCTCGGGCTGGCCTTCGTGAACGCGGTGAGCTTCGTGGTCGGCGCGATCGTCGGTGAGACCTGGCTTCGCGCCAGACTCGGCCGACTGCAGACCACGCTCGTGCTGGCCACCGTGGCCAGGACCGCGGTCGCCGGCGTGGCCGCCGCGCTGGCCGCGATCGCCGTCGTGCTGGCCGTCCCCGACACCGTGGCCGCGGTGCCGCGGGCGTGGTTGGAGCTCGTGGTCGGCGCCCTGCTCGGCGGCGCCGTGGCGGTGCTGACCATGGTCGCGTTGCGGGTGCCGGAGCTGCGGGCGGCCGCCGCCCGCCTGCGGCGCCGCTGACGGCGCCGCTGACGGCGTGCCGGCCATCGGCCACCGACACTGCCGCCCGACGCCCGCCCCATACGCACCGTCGCCGTGAAGTAGCCTGACGTGCGCAAGCCGTACCGCAACCGCGTCGGGAGTTGGGTCCGTGACCAGGCAGCAGGACAGCGATGCGCCTGGCGTGCCCGCCGAGGTCACCCCCGAGCCGATCACACCCGGTGTCATGGTCGGCGGCGGCCGGTACCGGCTGCTGGAGCGGATGGGTGGGGACGACCGGGTCGCCGCCACATTCTGGCGGGCGCGAGATGCCAGCCTCGACCGCGATGTGGCGCTCACCACGCTCACCGGGCCGCTTGGCCCGAGGTCGGTGCAGGTCGCGCTGGCCGCCGGCCGGCTGGAGCACCCCGGCATCGCCAGGATCCTCGATGTGCTCGGCGACCCGCGACAAGCCGGCCAGGGGCTGACCGGCCTGATCGTCACCGAATGGGTCGCCGGCACCGACCTCGGGACGCTGGCCACCGACGCCGCCAGGGCCGGCCGCACGCTGCCCGCCGCCATGATCGCCCGCGCGCTCTCGCCGGTGGCCGCCGCGGTCGATGCTGCCCACCGGGCCGGCCTCGTGCTCGGCGCCGACCACCCGCAGAAGATCAGGATCGGCAACGACGGCCTGGCCCGCATCGCGTTCCCCGTCGCGCCGGCAAGCGGCCGGCCGGCCGACGACGTGCGCGGCCTCGGCGCCGCTATCTACCTGCTGCTCACCGGCCGCTGGCCGCTACCCGACCCACCGGCCGGGCTGCTGGCGGCGCCGGCCAGTGCAGGTGGTGTGGCGCTGCCCGCGCAGTCGCTGCGCCCGGCCAGCTCGCCGACGCTGTCCACCCTCGCGCAGCGCTGCCTCGCCGGCGGATCGGCCAACGGCGTGCACTCGGGCGCGGCCGTCCACCAGCTCCTCGAGCAGGTGACCAACGCCGAGGCCGAGACCATGTTGCTCGCCCCGGTGCCGGCCACCGGCCCGGACGTGGACTGGCCGCGCCCGCCCCGGACAAGTCGGGACTATGACGCGGACCGCAACCGGCGCCGCAAGTTGGCCATTGGCATGGCGGTGTTGGGCGTCGCTGTGCTCCTCGTGTTCGGCTGGATCGCCAGCCAGGTCGCCAACTTCTTCTCGGACGGCTCGACTGCCGGTGGCCCCACGGTCGTGGTGTCCAGGTCGGGCACACCCGGCTCGGGGCCGCCCGGCACCGGTCCCGGCGGCCAACCCAACCAGGGCCAGGCCGCGCCCGGCCCGATCCAGGCCGCCGGCGTCGAGGTGTTCGATGTCACCGGCGACCCGGACAACCCCAACCGGGTCAGCCGCACCATCGACGGCAATCCCCGCTCGTCCTGGAAGACCTACGACTACAACCAGCCATTCCCCACGCTCAAGCCCGGGGTCGGCGTCCTGGTCTCCTTCGCCGAGCCCGTCGTCCTCGCCGCGGTCCAGGTCGACTCACCAAGCGCCGGCTCCACCATCGAGGTCAGGACCGCGCCCGCCGGCGACGCCGGCCTCGCCGGCACCACCGTCCTCGGCAGCGCCACCCTCGCCGAGGGCCGCACCGAGATCAAGCTCAACGAGTCCGCCCCTGGCCAGCGCATCCTCATCTGGATCACCGGTCTGGCCAACCGCAGCGGCAAGAACGCCACGGAGCTCACCGAGCTGACCTTCCTCCGCGCCCGCTGACCGGCGGCCACGCCGGTGCGCTGGCCGAGTCCAATGTCACTCGACGGGGGCCGTTACGCTGCTCTGCGTGACCGCGGCAGCAGCCAACGACGCCGAACTGATCGCGGCGCACGTGGCCGGCGACCGGTGGGCCTTCGACGAGTTGGTTCGACGGCACCGGGACCGGATGTGGGCGGTGGCGCTGCGCACGCTGCGTGACCCGGACGAGGCCGCCGACGCGCTGCAGGACGCGTTCATCTCGGCGTTCCGGTCGGCCGGCTCGTTCCGGGCCGAGTCGCAGGTCACCACGTGGCTGCACCGGATTGTCGTGAACGCCTGCCTGGACCGGGTCCGGCGGCGCAATGCCCGGCCGACCTGGCCGCTGCCGGAGGCAGGGCCGCACGAACCGGCGACGCCGCGGGACGCCATGAGCGAGCGGGAGACCCAGCTCGCGGTGCACGGCGCGCTCGGCACCCTGCCGCCGGAGCAGCGGGCCGCGATCGTGCTGGTCGACGTCGAGGGCTACTCGGTCGCGGAGACCGCGTCCATCCTCGGCGTCGCGGAGGGCACGGTGAAGAGCCGATGCGCCCGTGGCCGGGCCAAGCTCGCCGTCCTTCTCGGCCACCTGCGGAACGCCGATGCAATTGCGAACGTCCGACCCGACGCCGTGACCCCACCGGCGGGATCCAGGGAGGGACGATGACCGGCAACGACGCGCCGCCCACCGTCGGCGGTGGCGCCCCGGGCGTCCCGCCATGGCCCATCGAGCTGCTGGCCGACCTGCACGCCGGTGTGTTCGACGATGAGACCGCGGCCGAGCTACGGGCCCGAATCGAGAACGACCCGCAGGCCAGGGCCACCCTTGACGCGCTGGACGCCACCCGCGCGGCCCTCGCCGCCCTGCCGCCGCTGCGCATGCCCGACCACGTCGCCGCCCGCCTCGACGCAGCCGTGCGGAATGAGGCCGCCGGACGGTCTGCCACCACGGCCCCGGCCGGCCAGTCAACCGCCATGGCCGGCCAGCCGCCGGCCCTCGCCACGATGCCGCCGCCCGCTCCGCTCGCCGATCTCGCCGCGGTCCGCCGGCGCCGCCGGGGTCTGCTTGCCGGCGCGGCACTGCTCACCGCGGCCGCGGTGACCGTCGGGATCATCGCGGTGTCCGGGCTGACCGGCGGCCGGACGGCCGGCACCCCGGTGGCCGGCCCGACCACCAACGCCAGCGACCGGCCGCTACCCCGGCTGGCCGTGTCGTCGGGCAACCTGGGCGCCGCGGTTGGCGACGTCCTGGCGGTGGCCGACTACGGACCGCTCGGCTCGGCCGGCCGGCTCGACGCCTGCCTCGCCGCCAACGGGCTCGACCCCCGCACGACCAGGCCGCTCGGCGCCCGCGAGGTCACCCTGGACGGCAGCCGGCCCGGCGTGCTGCTGATCCTGCCCACCGGTACCGCCGGCAGGCTTCGGCTGCTCGTGGTGTCCCCGGACTGTGGCCCAGGCAGCTCGGCTGTGCTCGCCGACGCCACCATCGGCCGCTGACTGTCGGGCGGCCAGGTAGGCCGTGCCGCGCGGGGAGAGCCGGTAGCCGACCGGGAGGCTGATCGTCAGGCCGAGGTTCTTGAGCTTGCGGACGTCCAGCTTGAACGAGGCGCGGTCGCGGCCGAGAGCGGCGGCGAGGTCGCCGGCCCGCACGCCGGGCCGTGCGGCGATCGCCAGCAGCACGGCCAGCGTCCAGGGGCCGCGGCTGTCCAACCGGGCCAGCCGCCGCTCCAGCGCCGCCAGGTCCCGCGGCGACAGTGAATCGGAGGCGGCCAGTTCGGCCCGCGGGTCGGGACCGGCCCCGGCGTGGAACCGCACCCGGTACAGGGGCTGCTCCGGCGAGCCGCGCAGGTCGGCGACGAGCGCGGCGGCGTCAGGGTACCCGGCCGCCACCGCGTCCTCGTCCGTGATGTCAGCGGCGGTCACCACGTCGACGGCATCCACCTCGACGATGCCGGCGGGCGTCCGCTGCCGGCGGCCGGGGCGGGCCTGCACCCGCTTCCATCGACGAAACGTCACGGTGATGCTGCCGTCGGCGATCCCGCCCCAGAATCGTTTCTCGAACAACACGGCGGCCGACGGTAGCCGGCCTGGCGGAATACCCGCACCTACGATCGTGTTGAGACCGCTGGACGATCCTGCCGTGGAAGGGGCGAGGTTGACGGACAAGGTTCGCGAAGTGATCATCGTCGGATCGGGCCCGGCCGGGTACACCGCAGCGGTGTACGCCGCTCGCGCGCAGCTCGATCCGCTGGTGTTCGAGGGCAGCCAGTTCGGTGGCGCGCTCATGACGACCACCGAGGTGGAGAACTACCCCGGCTTCCGCGACGGGATCATGGGCCCCGACCTGATGCAACAGATGCGCGAGCAGGCCGCCCGATTCGGCGCGGAGCTGCATGCCGAGGACGTCGAGGCGATGGACCTCAAGGGCGATGTGAAAACCGTCACGGTCAACGGCACCGAGTACGCCGCGAAGGCCGTGATCCTGGCCATGGGTGCGCAGCCGCGCTACCTGCACGTCGCCGGCGAGCAGCGGCTGCTCGGGCACGGCGTGAGCTCGTGTGCCACCTGCGACGGGTTCTTCTTCCGCGACCAGGACATCGCCGTCATCGGCGGCGGTGACTCGGCGATGGAGGAGGCGATCTTCCTCACCCGGTTTGTGCGGAGTGTCACGGTCGTCCACCGGCGCGATGAGTTCCGCGCGTCCAAGATCATGCTGGCCAGGGCCCGGGTCAACCCCAAGATCAGGTTCATCACCAATGCGGTGGTCACCGAGGTGCTCGGTGAGTCGACGGTGTCCGGCGTCAGGCTGCGGGACACGGTCACCGGCGAGCGCCGCGAGCTGGCCGTCACCGGGGTCTTCGTCGCGATCGGTCACGTGCCGCGCAGCGATCTGGTTCGCGACCAGGTCGACGTCGATGACGAGGGGTACGTGCGCGTCGACCTGCCCGGCACGGTGACCTCGATGGACGGTGTGTTCGCCGCCGGCGACCTGGTCGACCGCACCTACCGGCAGGCCGTAACGGCGGCCGGCACCGGCTGCGCCGCCTCCATCGACGCGGAGCGCTGGCTGGCCGAGCGGGCCCACGAGCACGCAGCGTCGAAAGCAGCGTCGAAAGCAGCGTCGAACGCGGCGTCGCACACGGCCCGGCTCGCCCCGGCCACCAGATGAGACCAGTACGTACCAACCATCGACGAACCCAAGGAGGGCGCATGGGCGCCAACACCGTGACCGTCACCGAGGAAACCTTCGACGAGACGGTGCTGCAGAGCAGCAAGCTCGTACTCGTCGACTTCTGGGCCACCTGGTGCGGGCCGTGCCGGATGGTCGCCCCGGTGCTCGAGGACCTCGCCGCGGAGCACGCCGAGATCCTCACCGTGGCGAAGCTTGACATCGACGAGAACCCGTCGCTGGCCCGTGACTACCGGGTGCTGTCGGTGCCGACCCTGATCCTGTTCAAGGGCGGCGAGCCGGTGAAGCAGATCGTCGGGGCGAAGCCCAAGGCGGCGCTGCTGAACGACCTCGCCGACTACCTGTAACCGGACCACCCCTTAAGGTGTATGCCGGCGTGCAACCCGCACGCCGGCATGTCCGTCCTCAGGCTCGATAGTTCGTCGCCGTCGGTACCAGACACGCGGGGATGTCGCACCGATCGGCGGGAGCCACGCACGACAGGCACAATGACCACGACCCCGCGCCGGACAGCCGCCGGCGCCCGACCTGGAGCGAGGGTGCCTTGCAGCTGCGCCGAGGTGACGTGGGTCCGGCCGTGGCCGAGGTTGCGGCCACGCTGCGTGCGTTGGGCCTGCTGGCCTCGTCCCGGCGACCCGAGGCCAGGCCGGGGCCGGTGTTCGACGCCGAGTTGGAGCACGCCGTGCGGGCGTTCCAGCAGCGCCGTGGCCTGATCACGGACGGCATCGTGGGACCGAGCACCTACCGCGCCCTGCGCGACGCTCGCTGGACGCTCGGCGACCGCATGCTGGCCTTCCTGGTGTCCTCTCCGATCACCGGTGACGACGTATTCGCGCTGCAGGAGCGGCTGCTCGAGCTGGGCTACGACGTCGGCCGCCCGGACGGCATCTTCGGGCCGCAGACCGAGGCCGCCCTGCGCGGGTTCCAGCGCGACTACGGGCTGACCGTGGACGGGGTGTGTGGGCCGGCCACCATGCGGGCGCTGCGCCAGTTGACGCCGAAGGTGCGCGGCGGCCGGCCGGTGTTCCTGCGCGAGCAGGAGCGGGTGCGCAACGCCGGCCCGCGGCTGCGCGGCAAGCGGATCGTGATCGACCCCGGGCACGGCGGACCGGACCCTGGCGTGGTCGCCGGCGGCGCCTCCGAGGCAGACCTGATGTGGGACCTGGCCCGGCGGCTGGAGGGCCGGATGGCCGCCACCGGCATGGAGGCCCTGCTCTCCCGAGGCCCTACGAGCTGCCAGGACGACGCGGCGCGCGCGCAGTTCGCCAACGACACCGGCGCGGATCTGTTCCTTTCGCTGCACACCGACGCCAACTCCTCGCCGTACGCGCAGGGGATCGCGACCTACCACTTCGGCACCGGCAACGGGACGACCTCGACGGTCGGTGAGGCGCTGGCCGGCTTCATCCGCCGCGAACTGGTGGCCCGCACCCGGATGCTCGACTGCGGGGCGCACCCCAAGACCTGGGAGATCCTGCGGCTGACCAGGATGCCGGCGGTCCGCATCGAGGCCGGCTATCTGACCAACACCGTTGACCGGGCACGGCTGCTCGATCCCGCGTTCCGCGATGTGCTCGCCGAGGGCATCCTGGTCGCCGTCAAACGGCTGTACCTGCTTGGCGAGAACGACCAGCCCACGGGCACATTCACGTTCAACGAGCTGCTGCGCCGTGAACTGGCCGCTCCTGCCTAGGGGCTCCCGGGCGCGATCGGCGCTTTCTAGGCGCTGGCTGTGGCCGTCGAGCTGATGGTCACCGAGCCGAGCAGCCGTTCCAGCGCGGCCTCCACGTCTTCCTTCCACGTGATGGCGGTGCGCAGCTCGAGCCGCAGCCGCGGCCAGCGTGGATGCGGCCGCACCGTCTTGAAGCCGACGTGCAGCAGGAAGTCGGCCGGGATCATGCAGGTGGTCTCGCCGTCCGGCCTCGCGTCGCCGAACGCCTCGATGGCCTTGACGCCGCGGCGGGTGAGGTCCTTGGCCACCGCCTGCACCAGCATCCGGCCGAGCCCACCATCGGCGAACTCCGGGCGGACCATGAGCGCGGTCAGCAGCACCGCATCCGGGCTGACCGGGGCGGTCGGGAACGCAGCCGAGCGGGGTACCGCGCCCGGCGGGGAGTACAACGCGTATCCGGCCGGCACGCCGTCCGAGTAGACGATCTTGCCGCAGGAGCCCCACTCCAGCAACACGCTGGAGACCCAGGCCTCCTTCTCCAGATCGGTCTGTCCGAATTCCTCGG
>DASXTS010000293.1:0-7372 GCA_036505275.1 Pseudonocardiaceae bacterium | reverse complement strand
TCCACGCTCGACCCGGCCTGCGCCGGTCGGCCCTCCCGCCTCAGGAGTACCGCCAAAGGGCCGGACGATCGGGACAGCGGGGACGACAAGCGCCCACCCGATCTTGCCCGGGCGACCTCAGCCGCCCACACGAGCCCCTTTTTCGGGGCGAAGTAACTAGGTTGGGCATGGGTGCATGGTATTTCGCCGCGGTCTTCGCAACGGATCAACATACTTTGGCGGGTAGAACACGGGCCGTCCATCGACGATGGCGCAGTCCCAGTCGGAATGGTGCACCAGCCGGTGGTGGCGGCCGCACAGCAGCAGCACATTGGTGAGATTCGTGGGACCGCCATCGGCCCAATGCGCGATGTGGTGCCCGGCGCACCACCGGTGCGGACGATCGCAGCCGGGGAACGCGCAGCCACCATCGCGCACGATCAGCGCGCGGCGTTGGGCGGTGGAGACGGTGTAGCTGCTGCGCCCAAGGTCCAAGGGTTCGGAAGTGGCGCCCAACACCACCGGCGCGAGCTTGCAATCGCACGCGATGCGCCGTGCGGAGGCGGCGTCGAGCAGGCCGGCGCCGTCCAGCAGGGCGCTGCCCAGGCCGTCGCGCAGGTTCTGCAGCGGGATGGTGACCAGTAGGTGCGGCTTGTCCCCGGCTTCCGAGGGCAGCTGGCCGGTGTCGGCGGCCAGGCGTAGGACCTCGACCAGGGCGTCGCCGTGGCGTTGGGCCGGGGTGCGCTGGTCCGGTCCCTCCTCGCTGGACGGGCGGGGTTTGGCCAGTGGGCTGAGCACGGTGTGCAGCAGCGCGGAGGCCTCCGGGTCCAGCTCACCGCGGAACAGGGTGCGCCCGGTGGACGTCGTGTCGAACCGCAGCTCGTTGACCGGGTTGGCCAGCTCCACGTCCGGGGGTGGGGTGCCGTCCTGGTCCAGCCGGGCGCGCACCTGCACACCAAGCTTCGCCAGCGTCCCGGCGTCCATGGTGGCCGCGGCCTGCACCAGCACGGTCTCGGCGTGGCGAAGATCCTCCGGGCTGACCGAGATTGGCAGGTTGACCAGGGTCGTGGCGATCGCCTGCACATGCTCGGGTCCGAGTTCCCCGGCGCGTAGTGCGGTCGCGGTGGCCGGCAGGTGGGCCGCCGTGGTGCCGCCGGAGACCAGCTCGACATCGGTGACCGCCTGGGCGTGGGCGATGCGGCGGGTGGCGTCGGTGCGGCTGATGCGCAGCACGTCCCGCAGGAATTCGGTCAGGCTCGGATATCCGCGCTCCGCGGCGATGTTGCGGGTTTCCAGTTCGGCGATGAGCTCGAGTTGTGCGGCGTAGTCGCGGCGCATGCGGGTTTCGAGGTCGTGGAGGGCGTGCACCAGTTCGGTGTTGTCCTGTTGCCAGATTTCCCTCCCCACCTGTCCGATTCTACCGGCCTGCCCCGGAATTGCAATAGGCAGAAGGGCGCTGCGCGGAAAGAAGCCGCGCGGAAAGAGAATGAAGATGCCCGCACTTTAGGGGTCGCCGAGGCTCAGCGGTCAAGGGTTGCCCGCCAGGGCAATCGCCGTCAGGCGACGCCGATAGGCGCCCTTGGCCGGTGAGAAGCGACCCCGCACAATTTCCCGCGCGGCGCCCCGTCGCCCGCCGATCCCTGAGAGCCGGCGGTTTCGGTGCTGCGTTGCCAGTCGAGGTGCTGCCGGTGTCGCCATTGGCGATGGCGACGGCGGTGAGCCGCGATGATCCCAAGGATGATCCACGGCCATTTCCGGGCCTTCTTCGTCGCTGGCGGAATTGGCGGCCGCCCGTATTGAACCGGTGGTGGCGGGCCTCCGCCTTGCGATGCGTCCACCTGGATCGCCGGATCTGGGCAACGTACCTCGATCACGCGACACTAGTCTGCTGGACGTGCCAGACGGTTGTCCTCAGCCGCCGGTGATGACCGCCGGGCTGCTGCTGGCGGCGGGTGCCGGGCGGCGCTACGGCGGGCCGAAGGCGCTGGCGCACGGCGGCGAGTGGTTGCGGCGCGCGCTCGCCGCGCTTGCGGACGGCGGGTGCGAGCCGGTGCGGGTGGTGCTCGGCGCCGCCGCCGAGCGCGTCGTGGAACTGCTGCCGGCGCCGGAGATGGCGATCGTCGCCACCGATTGGGAGCGCGGCATGTCCGCCTCGCTGCGGGCCGGGCTGGACGCCCTGGCGTGGCTGGTGCCACAGCCGGCGGCGGCGCTGGTGCATCTCGTAGACCTGCCGGACGTGGGCGCCGCCGTGGTCCGCCGAATCGTCGGGCACGCCACGCCCACCGCGGTGGCCAGGGCCACGTTTGACGGTGCGCCGGGCCACCCGGTGCTGATCGGCCGGCACCACTGGGCTGCGGTCGCCGTCGCCGCGACCGGCGACCGCGGCGCCCGCGACTGGCTCGCCGACCGGCGCGACGTGCTGCTGGTGGAGTGCGCGGACCTGGCGACCGGGCGTGACCGCGACGTCCCAGACGACACCTTGCTGGCGTAGCGTCGCAGCCATGTGGGATGCGGTGCCGTCGCCGGCCGAGCTGAGCGCGGCGCTGGACGCCACCGGTTACCTGCCCGACGAGGGCATCGCCACCGCGGCGTTCCTTGCGCTGCGGATGAGCCGGCCACTGTTCTGCGAGGGTGAGCCGGGCACCGGCAAGACCGCGCTGGCCGCCGCCCTCGCCGAGGCGCTGCGAGTGCCACAGATCCGGTTGCAGTGCCACGAGGGCATCGACGCCGGTCAGGCGCTCTACGACTGGGACTTCCCGCGGCAGCTGCTGCACCTGCGCGCGCTGGAGGCCGGTACGCAGGGCCCGCTGGACGCCGACGCGGCCGAGGCTTCGCTGTACACCCGCAGGTTCCTGCTGGCCAGGCCGTTACTGCGGGCTCTCGAGGAGGCGCCCTGCGTGCTGCTGGTCGACGAGATCGACCGCGCCGACGACGAGTTCGAGGCCTTCCTGCTCGAGGCGCTGGCCGACTTCGCGGTGAGCATCCCGGAGCTGGGCGAGGTCCGGGCCGAGACGCCGCCGCTGGTCGTGCTGACCTCCAACCGCACCCGCGAGGTGCACGACGCGCTCAAGCGGCGCTGCCTCTACCACTGGCTGGACCACCCCGACCTGCCGCGCGAGGTCGCCATCCTGCGCCGCCGGCTGCCGGATGTCTCCCAGCGGCTGGCCGAGCAGGTGGCGCACGCCGTGCGCGGGCTGCGTGCCATGCAGCTGCTCAAGCCGCCAGGGGTCGCCGAGTCGCTGGACTGGGCGGCCGCGCTGGTGGCCCTCGGCCGCGACGAGCTGGACGCCGACTCGGCCGCGATCACGCTCGGTGCGGTTCTCAAGTACCGCGAGGACGCCGATCGGGTGCGCGAGGCCGTCGACACCCTGCTGGCGTCCTAAGGTCGGGCTCCCATGGATCCCCTCGCCGGGCTCGTCGGGTTCACCAGGTCGCTTCGGCACGCGGGGCTGGCCATCGACGCGCACCGGGTCGAGGCGTACCTCACGGCGCTGGACCAGGTGGACCTGTCCAGCCCGGCGCAGACGTACTGGGCCGGCCGGCTGACGCTGTGCTCCGAGCCGGACGATCTGACCCGCTACGACGCGGCGTTCGCGGCCTGGTTCCGTAGCGGCGACGGCACGGGAATCCCTGGCATGCCGGCGCCGAGGACGGTCGGGCGACCGAGGCAGCAACGTCGGATTGCGTGGCTCACCGCGCCGCTGACCCCTCGCGACGGAGAGGAGCAGGACGACGACGCCGCAGACCCGCTGCGCACCGCGGCCAGCGATATGGAGACGCTGCGGCGGCGCGACCTCGCCGAGCTGACCGCCACCGAGCGGGAACACCTGCGCGCCGTGCTGGCCGCGCTGCGGCCGGACCCGCCGACCAGGACCTCCCTGCGGCACCGTCCGGCCCGCGGCGGTGAGGTCGACCCGCGCCGCACGCTGCGCGCGACGATCAAGGCCCACGGCGAGCTGGCCAGGCCGCTGCGGCGGCGCCGCGCCACCCGGCCGCGCAAGGTCGTGCTGCTGCTGGACGTCTCCGGCTCGATGAGCCCGTACGCCGACGCCCTGCTGCGCTTCGCGCACGCCGTGGTCCGGCGGGCCCCACACGCCGTCGAGGCGTTCACCGTCGGCACCCGGCTGACCAGGGTCACGCTGCCGCTGCGCCATCGCGACCCGGAGCGAGCGATGGCCGGCGCCACCGCGGCGGTGCCGGACTGGGCCGGCGGCACCCGGCTCGGCGAGACGATCAAGGCCTTCGTCGACCGCTGGGGTCAGCGTGGCGCCGCCCGCGGCGCGGTCGTGGTGATCTGCTCGGACGGCTGGGAGCGCGGTGACGCGGCGCTGCTCGGCGAGCAGCTGGTCAGGCTGCGTAGGCTGGCGCACAAGATCTTCTGGCTCAATCCGCACGCCGGCCAGCACGGCTACGCACCGGTGCAGTCCGGAATAGCGGCGGCGCTGCCGCACGTTGATCGGTTGCTGGCTGGGCACAGCCTGGCCAGCCTGGACGAGCTGCTCGCGGAGGTGCGCCGTGCGTGAAGTGCTCGACGAGTTGCTGCGCTGGTGGCGCGCCGAGGCGCCGGCCGGCCTGGCGACCGTGGTCGCCACGTTCCGCTCCGCGCCGCGGGCACCCGGCGCGGCCATGCTGGTCGGCCCGCACGGTGCGGTGTCCGGCAGCGTATCGGGCGGCTGCGTCGAGGGCGCGGTGTACGAGCTGGCCACCGAGGTGATCGCGGCCGGTGAGCCACGGCTGGCCAGGTACGGCGTGAGCGACGACGACGCCTTCGCCGTCGGGCTGACCTGCGGCGGCGTGATCGACGTCTTTGTCCAGCGGGTCGACCGCGCCAGCTGGCCGTGGCTGGACGAGGTGACCGCCGCGGTGCACGAGGGCCGGCCGGTGGCGATCGCGACAGTGATCGAACACCCGGACGCCGCACGGGTCGGCGCCACCATGCTGGTCTGGCCGGAGACCACCGAGGGCGATCTCGGGACCAGGCGGATCGACGACGCGGTGGCCGACGACGCCCGCGGCCTGCTCGCCGCCGGCCGCTCGGCGACGCTGGAGTACGGACCGGAGGGCCAGCGCCGCGGCGAGGGCATGCGGGTCTTCGTCAACTCCTTCGCACCGCGCCCGCGGATGCTGGTCTTCGGTGCCATCGACTTCGCCGCCGCGGTGGCCCGCATCGGCAGCTTCCTCGGCTACCGGGTCAGCGTCTGCGACGCGCGGCCCGTGTTCGCCACCCCGCAGCGCTTCCCGGCGGCCGATGAGGTGGTGGTGGACTGGCCGCACCGCTACCTCGCCGCCGAGGCCGATGCCGGCCGGCTCGACCAGCGCACCGTGGTCGCGGTGCTCACCCACGACCCCAAGTTCGACGTGCCGGTGCTCGAGGTCGCGCTGCGGCTGGACCTGGCCTACGTGGGCGCCATGGGCTCGCGCCGTACCCACGACGACCGGCTGGCCCGGCTGCGTGAGGCCGGCCTCACCGACGCCGAGCTCGATCGGCTGTCCTCACCGATCGGCCTCGACCTCGGCGCCCGCACCCCCGAGGAGACCGCCGTCTCTATCGCCGCCGAGATCATCGCCCTGCGCTGGGGCGGCCGCGGTGAGCGCCTGTCGACCATGGACGGCGCCATCCACCACACCCACGCCACCGCCGGGACTGCCTAGGCGAGCGTCCAGGTCGCCCGCGGATCCGTCAGCCAGTAGTTACGGCTTCGCGGAGCGCAGAGTCGATCTTTCTGGAGCCCAAGGGCGCGTGCTGCAACACCTTTGGAGTAGGCCCGGCTCGGTATGCCGACACTGCCATTGACCTGGGCAGAGTTGGCAGGCTGGGGTTGAGGGTGGGCCATCGAGCAGGCATCGCCGGCCGCCTGAGCTTGATCAATCCGGGGGTGGTAACCGGCCGGGGGTTGCGGCCGGCAGTCGCCAGGAGTCTTATGTGTTAACAGATCACCCCCCCAGTCGTTCCGACACCCGAATTAGAGGTGAGGTTTGTGGTCGGAATCCGAGTCAACGTCGACGGGACCCAATACCAGGACGACGTCGAGCCGCGCTTGCTGCTGGTGCACTACCTGCGGGAACGCCTCGGCAAGGTGGGAACCGTAGTCGGTTGCGACACGAGCAACTGCGGAGCGTGCACGGTCCACCTGGACGGCCACAGCGTCAAGTCATGTTCGGTGCTGGCCGTGCAGGCCGACGGTCACGAGGTCACCACGATCGAGGGACTGGCGCGGGACGGCCGGCTGCACCCTATGCAGCAGGCGTTCCACGACAACCACGCGTTGCAGTGTGGCTTCTGCACCCCCGGCATGATCATGCAGGCGATCGACCTGCTCGCCGACAACCCTGATCCGGACGAGCATGCCGTCCGCGAGGGTCTCGAGGGCAACCTGTGCCGCTGCACCGGCTACCAGAACATCGTGCGGGCGGTGCTCGACGCGGCCAAGAAGATGAGCGCCGGCGCCGGGCCGGAGCTGGAACGTGCCGAGGAGCGCGAGGCCGCGCGGGTGGCCGGGGGTGGTGGGGCATGACCGCCACGATCGAGCGGCCCGGCAAGGAGATCGGCAAGGCGCGCCGCCGCAAGGAGGACGCCCGGCTGATCACCGGCCGCACCCGCTGGACCGACAACCTGCAGCTGCCCGGCATGCTGCACATGGCGCTCCTGCGCAGCACCGCGGCGCATGCCCGCGTCACCAACCTGGACGTCTCGGCGGCCCGGCGGCTGCCCGGCGTGGTTGCCGTGTTCACCGGCGCCGACCTGGCCGACGAGCAGGGCAGCCTGCCGTGCGCCTGGCCGGTCACCGCGGACATGAAGGCGCCGCCACACCCCTCGCTCGCGGTGGAGACGGTCAGGTACGCCGGTGAGGCGGTCGCCATGGTCATCGCCAGGTCGGCCTACATCGCCAGGGACGCCCTCGAGGCGATCGACATCGACTACGAGGACCTGCCGGTGGTGTTGGACATGGAGGCGGCGCTGGCCGACGGCGCCCCGCTGGTGCACCCGGACCTCGGCACCAACCGCAACGCGCTATGGGTGTTCGACTCCGCCGAGGCGGGCACCGGCGGCGACGCCGAGCAGGCCATCTCCGAGGCCGACGTCGTGGTCAAGCGCCGGTTCCGGCAGCAGCGGCTGATCCCGGCGTTCATGGAGCCGCGCAGCGTGGTGGTCGACCCGACCGGCGAGCAGCTCACCATGTGGTCGGCCACCCAGATCCCACACGTCCTGCGGGTGATGCTGGCGCTGACCCTCGGCATCCCCGAGCACAAGCTACGTGTGATCGCCCCGGATGTCGGCGGCGGCTTCGGCGGCAAGCTCCAGGTGACCCGCGAGGAGGTGCTCACCCTGCTGGCCGCCCGGCGGCTGCCCGGCGTGGTTGCCGTGTTCACCGGCGCCGACCTGGCCGACGAG
>DASXTS010000292.1:0-15498 GCA_036505275.1 Pseudonocardiaceae bacterium | reverse complement strand
GCCGCCCGGTCCACCTGGAGTCAACCGGCGCTCAAGGCGGCGTAAAGCAGCGCACCCTAAGAGATGCGCGGCGCGCGCACCGGATGTGACATTCGGTGCGCGCCGTCGTGTGCGCCGCCACTGCCGCCAGGAGGATCGCCTTGCCGACCACGTTGGGCTCGTTGCGCCGGCTGCTGCTCACGCCGTCGCTGGCCGAGGTGACCTTCGAGCGGCGTGGTTTCCCGGTGACCCCCACCGAGGCCACCCGGCGGCTGGAGGCCATCCCGCAGGCAGTGGTGTGCGGCTTCGAGTGGGGCATCGACGCCCGGTCCCAGTGGGAGGTGCAGCGGCGGCTGGAGCTGGTCGCACCAGAGCACCGAGGCTTCGCCTACGAGGGCGTGACGATGGCGTTCACGGTGCTGGACGCGATGAGCCCGGGTGGCCGCGGCACTCGAACTCGCGAGCTGCTGCTCGGCCCGGGACGGCCGCACATCTTCCTCACCTACATCGGCATCGGGTTCGCCATGGCCCGGCTGCCGCGACCGCTGTGGCGCAAGGTGATGCCCGACCTCAGCGGCTCGCCGTACTACCCGACCATGAGCTGGCTCGCGGTGGACGGGTACGGCTTCGACCTGGCCTACTTCCACACCGCGCGGTGGGTGGACGCCAAGCAGGTGCCCGAGCCGTACCCGTGGGATGGCGCGCCGGACTACTTCCCGCGGGCCGTCGACCAGGGCATCGGCCGGGCGCTGTGGTTCATCCACGGCGGCCAGCCGCTGGCCGTTGCGGCCGCGGTCGGCCGGTTCGCCGAGCACCGCAGGGCCGACCTGTGGAGCGGCGTCGGCCTTGCCGCGACGTTCGCCGGCGGTTGCGATGCCCTCGGGTACGCCGCGTTGCGCGAAGGGGCCGGCGCCTACTCCGCCGAGCTCGCTCAGGGCTCGGTGTTCGCCACCAAGGCCCGGGTGCACGCCGGTTTCGTGCCGCCGCATACGGATAGCGCCGTCGGCATCCTCACCGGGCTGTCCGTATCCGACGCCGACGTGCTCGCCGACGTCGGATCCAATGCTTCCGCGGACGGCGATGTGCCCGCCTACGAGGTGTGGCGCCGCCAGGTGCGCGCGCATTTTGGGGTCGTGCGTACAAAGTAGTGCTATAGCCCACCTTTCTCCACGCGACCCGTCTCTATTTCGTGCCGTTATCCATGTCGTCGCCGTCACGGCAGCGTGCGCCAAACGTCCCGTCCACCACACATCTAGTGGGCAGCTAGGAAGATGCGAGCCGATCGAGGCCCCTGCGAGCATTTTCCCAGTGAATCGCCGATGGCGGGTCAGCGCGACGTTTGGAGAGCAAGTTGACCGATGTTTGGGGAACACTGCGACGCCGCATTCTGACACCAGACGTCTCGGCCACCCGGGTGGACGTCCGCGGGTTCCACGAGAAGAGCCCGGAGTCCACCCAGCTGCTGGAGTCGGTGGGGCGGACCTTCCTCGAGGGCTTCGGGTACGCCGCGCAGGCGCGTCGGCCGGCCGACGCCGAGGAGCACCTGGAACAGGTGCCGACGCGGTTTCGCGGCTTCGCCTACGAGGGCGCCGCGATGGGCTTCGCGGTCCGGGACGGGCTGCCGTTCGGCCGCCACAACCACGTCGAGCGCTTCCTCGCCGGCCGTGGTGGCGCGCACAGCTACCTGGTGTACGTCGGCATCGGCTGGGCGATGGCCCGGCTGCCGAGGTTCCGCTGGCCCGACCCCGACTCGCTGGACCACCTGCTGCGCTGGCTGGTGCTGGACGGCTACGGCTTCCACCAGGCCTACTTCGCCACCCGCCGCTACGTCCAGGAGCAGTACCAGGACCAGCGCTTTCCCTGGCCTCCGGGCAGCCACAACTGGTACGCGAACCGCGCGATCGACCAAGGCATCGGGCGGGCCATCTGGTTCATCTGCGGCACCGACGTCAACCTGGTCGCCTCGACGATCGACCGGTTCGCCGAGGAGCGGCGTTCCGACCTGTACAGCGGTGCCGGGCTGGCGGCCACCTACGCCGGCGGCGGCGACGAGCAGGAGCTGTGGGCGTTCTGGCACCGCGCCGGGCGGCACCGCCCGAGCGTCGCCCAAGGCGGTTCGTTCGCGGCCGAGGCACGGGTGCGGGCCGGGCTGGTGGTGCCGCACACCCGCGTTGCGACCGGGGTGTTCTGCGGCGTGACGCCGGAGCAGGCGGCGCAGATCGCCATCGACACCCGCCCCGACCGGCCGGTCGAGGGCAATCTGCCGGCCTACGAGGTGTGGCGGCAGCGCATCGCCAATCAGTTCGTGTCCCTTGGGAGGTGTTAGTACGTGTCCGCGACATTTGGCTGGCTGCGCAGGCAGCTGCCAGGAATCGTCGCGCTCGCCATGGTGGCGAGCGTATTCCTGGTGGCCCGCCCGCCCACGTCCGCCGCGGAAGATACCGCCGCGTTGGCGCGCCAGTACGCCTTCTCACCGATGTCCATCGCGCTGCCCGGCGGGTACACCCAGCAGACCGTCCGGAAGGTGAACAAGGACTACACGCACATCGACGCGTGGATTTCCTCGGTGGGCGCGGCAATTGGGATGAACGACCTGGACGGCGACGGGCTGTCCAACGACCTGTGCATTGTCGACCCGCGCATCGACCAGGTCGTCATCACGCCGACCCCGGGCGCGCGCGATGGCCGGTACGAGCCGTTCGCGCTGACCGCCGGCGGGCTGCCGACCAACGGCGTGATGGCGCCGATGGGTTGCGTGCCCGGCGACTTCAACGAGGACGGCCGGATGGACCTGCTGGTCTACTTCTGGGGCCGCACCCCGATCCTGCACCTGGCCCGCGCCCAGGCCGCCGGCGCGCACGCGCCGCTGAGCGCGGCCACCTTCCGCTCGGTCGAGCTGGTGCCAGGCCCCAACGCCGCCGGCGAGGAGTACACCGGCCCGCAGTGGAACACCAACTCCGCGACGGTGGCCGACTTCGACGGCGACGGGCACGACGACATCTACATCGGCAACTACTTCCAGCACGGCCCGGTGCTCGACAGCAGCGTCAGCGGCGGGGTGTGGATGAACCACTCGATGTCCAACGCGCAGAACGGCGGCCCGGACTACGTCTTCCGCTGGACGGCCGCGACCGCGGCCACCACGGACAGCCAGCCGTCGGCCAGCTACCAGCAGCTCGACGACGCGCTGCCCCGCGAGGCGTCGCTCGGTTGGGCGCTCGCCTCCTCGTCCAACGACCTGGACGGCGACCTGCTGCCCGAGCTGTACCTGGCGCACGACTTCGGCCCGGACCGGCTGCTGCACAATATCTCCACTCCGGGGCACGTCAAGTTTGCCCAGGTCGAGGGCGTCCGCGGGCCGCTGACCCCGAAGTCCAAGGTGATCGGCCACGACTCGTTCAAAGGCATGGGCGTGGACTTCGCCGACCTGAACGGCGACGGCCTCTACGACATGTACGTCAGCAACATCACCACCTCGTTCGGCATCGAGGAGAGCCACTTCGCGTTCATGAGCACCGCGAAGGACCAGGCCGACCTGCGCAACCAGCTCGACAACGGCACCGCGCCGTGGGTCGACAAGAGCGCACCGCTGAACCTGGCCTGGTCCGGCTGGGGCTGGGACGTCAAGATCGCCGACTTCAACAACAGCGGCTGCCCGGTGATCGCCCAGGCCACCGGCTTCGTGAAGGGCGACGTCAACCGCTGGCCACAGCTTCAGGAGCTGGCCACCGCCAACGACGATGTGCTGACCAACCCCATCTGGTGGCCGAAGGTCCGCGAGGGCGATGACGTCGGCGGCAGCCAGACGCTGCACTTCTTCGCCAAGGCCGGCGACGGCCGCTATGTCAACCTCGCCGAGCAGCTCGGCCTGGCCGTACCGGTTCCAACCAGGGGCATCGCCACCGGTGACGCCGACGGCGACGGCCGGCTGGACTTCGCGGTGGCCAGGCAGTGGGACGCCCCGGTCTTCTACCACAACGACAGCCCGGCCGGCGCCTTCCTCGGCCTGCGGATCAGCCACGAGGGCGCGCCAGGCTCGCCGGTGATCGGCGCCCAGGTGACGGTGACCACCCCGGACGGCCACAAGTACATCTCCCGGGTGGACGGCGGCAGCGGCCACTCCGGCAAGCGCAGCCACGAGGTGCACTTCGGCCTCGGTTTGGACTACGGCGACACCGCTGGCCCGCTGCAGGTGCACCTGCAGTGGCGGGACCGCACCGGCGCGGTGCACGAGCAGGACCTTCAGCTGACCACGGGCTGGCACTCGCTGCAGCTCGGCCGCCAGGCCAAGGAGAGGTGACGGACGTGGCCCAGCCACCGCTAACACAGACACCGCTAACACAGACACCGCTAACACAGCCACCGCAAACGCAGCCACCGCAAGCGCAGCCACCCCAAAGCCAGCCACGGCACGACCCCAAGGTGATCACGGCGCTGCGCCGGTTCGCGATGTCGATCACCGTCTTCAACATCATCGGCTACACCCTGCTCGGCTTCGAGCAGCCCTACCTGTGGCCGTTCATCGCGCTGGCCACCGGCTACACCGTCGAGATCGTCCTGGAGACCATCGGGGCCCGCGTGGAGGGCCGCTCGCCGCGCTTCCTCGGCGCCGGACCGCGCGGCCTCATGGAGTTCCTGCTGCCGGCGCACATCACCAGCCTCGCGGTCAACATGCTGACCTACGTCAACGACCGGGTCATGGTGATGGTGTTCGGCGTGGCCGTCGCGGTCGGCGCCAAGTGGGTGCTGCGGGCCCCGGTCCGCGGCCGGCTGCGGCACTACATGAACCCGTCCAACTTCGGCATCGCGGTGATCCTGGTGGTCTACCCGTGGGCCAGCATCGCGCCGCCGTACCACTTCACCGAGCGCGTCAGCGGCCCGATCGACTGGCTGATCCCGCTGATCATCATCACCGCCGGCACCATGCTGAACGCCAAGCTGACCAACCGGATGTGGCTGATCATGGCCTGGGTCGGCGGGTTCGCCCTGCAGGCGATCATCCGCGGCATCCTCCTGGACATCTCCATCCTGGCCGGCCTCGGCATGATGACCGGCGTCGCGTTCGTGCTGTTCACCAACTACATGATCACTGACCCCGGCACCAGCCCGTCCAAGCCGTGGTCGCAGGTCGCCTTCGGCGGCGGGGTGGCCGCGGTGTACGGGCTGCTCACCGGGTTCAGCATCACCTACGCGATCTTCTTCGCGACGGCGATCGTCTGCCTGATCCGCGGTGGCTTCCTGTGGGCCGTGCACTTCGTCAACAAGGCCCGCGCCGCGCAGCCGGCCCAGCCGGCGGTCGCGCCCATGGCTGGGCCGGTTGGGCTGGCCACCGCCGGTGGGCCAGTGGACACCCCCAACCCGCGAGAGGCCGTGGCCGCATGACGAGGATCGCCATCGTCGGCATGGCGTGCCGCTACCCGGACGCGACATCGCCGAGAGAGCTGTGGGAGAACGCCGTGGCCGGCCGCCGAGCCTTCCGCCGGCTGCCGGACGGGCGGATGAACCTGGACGACTACTGGTCGGCCGACCCGGCCACCCCGGACCGCTTCTACGCCCGCAACGCGGCCGTGCTCGAGGGCTACGAGTTCGACCGGATCAGCCACAAGATCGGCGGCAGCACCTACCGGTCGACGGACCTCACCCACTGGCTGGCACTGGACATGGCCGGCCTGGCGCTGGCCGACGCCGGCTTCCCGAAGGCCGAGGGCCTGCCGAGGGAGCGCACCGCCGTGGTGGTGGGCAACACCCTCACCGGCGAATTCTCGAGGGCCAACGTGATGCGGCTGCGCTGGCCGTACGTGCGCCGCACGGTCGCGGCCGCGCTGACGGCACAGGGCTGGCCGGACGATGCGCTGGCCGACTTCCTCGACGAGCTGGAGGTCAGCTACAAGAGCCCGTTCCCGCCGGTCGACGAGGACACCCTGGCCGGCGGGCTGGCCAACACGATCGCCGGCCGGATCTGCAACTACTTCGACCTCAACGGCGGCGGCTACACCGTCGACGGCGCCTGCTCCTCCTCGCTGCTGTCGGTGGCGACGGCCTGCAAGGCGCTGACCGACGGCAGCGCCGACGTGGCCATCGCCGGTGGCGTCGACCTGTCCATCGACCCCTTCGAGATCATCGGCTTCGCCAAGACCGGTGCGCTGGCCAAGCGCGAGATGCGGCTCTACGACCGCGACTCCAACGGCTTCTGGCCGGGCGAGGGCTGCGGCATGGTGGTGCTGATGCGCGAGCGCGACGCCACCGTGGCCGGGCTGCGCAGCTACGCCAACCTCGTCGGCTGGGGCATCTCCTCGGACGGCAAGGGCGGCATCACCAGGCCGGAGGTCTCCGGCTACCGGCTCGCCCTGCAGCGCGCCTACGAGCAGGCCGGGTTCGGCATCGAGACCGTCGAGCTCTTCGAGGGCCACGGCACCGGCACCCCGACCGGGGACGCCACCGAGCTCACCGCGCTCATGGAGTCCCGGCTGGCCGCGGACCCTTCGGCGCCGCCGGCGGTGATCACCTCTATCAAGGGGATGATCGGGCACACCAAGGCGGCCGCCGGGGTGGCCGGGCTGATCAAGGCCGCGATGGCGGTGCACCACGAGGTGCTGCCACCGGCCATCGGCTGCGTGGAGCCGCACGAGCTGCTGACGGCCGAGGGCGCCGCGCTGCGCGCGCTGCGCAAGGCGGAGGCCTGGCCGGCCGGCGCCCCGGTGCGGGCCGGCATCACCGCCATGGGCTTCGGCGGCATCAACACGCACATCGTGCTGGACAAGGCCGGCCCGCGCCGGCGCAGCACGCTGGACAGCCGCACCAGGGCCCTGGCCGCCTCGCTGCAGGACGCCGAGCTGCTGCTGTTCGACGGCCGCTCGCTGCCGGAGCTACGCGAGCGGGTCGCCAGGGTGCGCGAGTTCGTGCCGACCGTGGCCTACGCCCAGGTCGGCGACCTGGCGGCCACCCTTCAGCGGGAGCTGCGCGACCTGCCCCACCGGGCCGCCGTGGTGGCCTCCTCGCCGGAGGACGCGACGCGGCGCCTGCGCCAGATCCTGGACGCGATCGACGCCGGCGAGGAGTCGCTGTTCTCCTCGGACGGCCGGGTGTTCCTCGGGCACGCCGCGGCGCACGCCCGCATCGGTTTCCTCTTTCCCGGCCAGGGCTCCGGCCGTGGCACCAGCGGCGGCGCGCTGCGCCGTCGCTTCGCCGAGGTGCACGAGGTGTACACCAAGGCGGCGCTGCCGGCCGGCGGCGACCTGGTGGCCACCGCGGTGGCCCAGCCCCGGATCGTCACCGGCTCGATGGCCGGCCTGCGCGCGCTGGCCGAGCTCGGGCTGGAGGCCACCGTCGCGGTGGGCCACAGCCTCGGCGAGATCTCCGCGCTGCAGTGGGCCGGCGCCATGGATGAGGACACCCTGCTGCGGGTGGCCGGGGTCCGCGGCCGGGCCATGACCGAGCACAGCGCCAACGGCACCATGGCCGGCATCGCGGCCGGCCCGGAGGCGGTTGACGCGCTGCTGGCCGGCACGTCGGTGGTGATCGCCGGGTACAACGGGCCCAAGCAGACCGTGGTGGCCGGCCCGGTGGACCAGGTGAAGGCGGTCGGCGGCAAGGCCGAGCAGGCCGGCCTGCGATGGACCCTGCTCTCGGTCTCGCATGCGTTCCACTCGCCGCTGGTGGCCCCGGCCGCCGAGGCGTTCGGCGCGCGGCTGGCCGAGGAGTCCTTCGGGGTCGTGGCGCGCCGGATCGTCTCCACTGTCACCGGCGAGGCGCTGCCGCACGACGTGGACATCCCCGCGCTGCTGCGCCGGCAGATCACCGACCCGGTGCAGTTCGCCCAGGCGGTGACCCTGGCGGCCAAGGACATCGACCTGTTCGTCGAGGTCGGCCCCGGCCGGGTGCTCACCAGGATGGTCACCGACCTCGTGGACGTGCCCTCGGTCGCGCTGGACACCGACGACGAGTCGCTGACCGGGCTGCTGCGGGTGGTCGGTGCGGCGTACGTGGTCGGCGTGTCCGGCGCGCACGAGGCGCTGTTCCACGGCCGGCTGGTCCGGCCGCTGCGGATCGGCCAGGAGTTCTCGTTCCTGCAGAGCCCCTGTGAGGCCGCACCCGCCGTGTCGGTCCGCGCGGCCAGCCAGCTCACCGCGCAATCGCAGCCGCCGGGAACCGCGACAACGCCAGACATCGCGGAGCGCGCCGAGTCGCACGCCACCCCGGATGCGGCGGCGGCGCCGGCCGGTGAGTCGACGCTTGACCTGCTGCGACGGCTGGCCGCCGAGCGGGCCGAGCTGCCGGTGGACACGGTGCGCGACGACAGCCTGCTGCTGGACGACCTGCACCTGAGCTCGATCACGGTCGGGCAGATCGTGAACCAGGCCGCGCAGCTGCTCGGCGTGGCGGCGGCCCAGACCCCGACCAACTTCGCCACCTCGACGCTGCGCGAGCTGGCCGAGGCGCTGGACGAGCTGACCTCGACCGCGTGCGACGCGGACAGCTCGGCTGCGCCCGTGGTGGCCGGCGCGGCCACCTGGGCCCGGCCGTTCGCGCTCGACCTGGACGAGCTGCCGCTGCCGGCCCGCTCGGTGCCGGATTTCAAGCCGGAGACCGGCGGCGCCTGGCAGGTCTTCGCGCCGGCCGGGCACCCGCTCGCCGAGCCGCTGCGCCGCGCCCTCGAGCGGGAGAACGTTGGCTCCGGCGTGCTGGTCTGCCTGCCGGCCGGATGCACCGAGGAGCACCTCGAGCTGGCGCTGAACGGCGCGAAGGCGGCCATCGGCGGCGCACCGGGCACCCGGTTCGTGCTGGTCCAGCACGCCCACGGCGCGGCCGGCCTGGCCAAGACGCTGCGCCTGGAGGCGCCGCAGCTGCGCACCAGCATCGTGCACGTGCCGGCGTCCGTCGAGGACAGCCAGGCCATCGGCTGGGTGGTCGCCGAGGTGGCCGCCACCGCGTCGTACGTCGAGGCGTACTACGACGACGACGGCGCGAGGCGGATCCCGACGCTGCGCGCCATGCCGGTGCGGCCGGCCGCCGAGCGGCACCCCCTGGACGCGACCGACGTGCTGCTGGTGACCGGCGGCGGCAAGGGCATCACCGCGGAGTGCGCGCTGGCCGTGGCCACCGACAGCGGGGCCGCGCTGGCCGTGCTCGGCCGCTCCGACCCGGCGCAGGACGAGGAGCTGGCCGCGAACCTCCAGCGGATGGCCGACGCCGGCGTCACCGTGCGGTACGCGCGGGCCGACGTCACCGATGCCGACGCGGTGCGGGCCGCCGTTGCGGATCTCGTGGTCGAGCTGGGCCAGCCGATCACCGCGGTGCTGCACGGCGCCGGCCGTAACGAGCCGAGCGGGCTGGCCAGCCTGGACATGGCCGCGTTCCGCCGCACATTCGCGCCCAAGATCGACGGCCTGCGGGCGGTGCTGGCCGCCGTCGAGCCCGAGCGGCTGAGGCTGCTGGTCACGTTCGGCAGCATCATCGGCCGGGCCGGCCTGCGCGGCGAGGCGCACTACGCCACGGCCAACGAGTGGCTGGCCGAGCTCACCGCCGAGTTCGCCGAGCGCCATCCGCGGTGCCGCGCGCTGTGCATGGAGTGGTCGGTCTGGTCCGGCGTCGGCATGGGCGAGCGGCTGTCCGTGGTCGAGTCACTGACCCGCGACGGCGTCATCCCGATCTCACCGGATCAGGGCGTGCAGATCATGCGGCGGCTGGTCGCCGACCCGACCTCGCCGACCGTCGTGGTGATCAGCGGCCGGACCGAGGGCATAGACACGGTCCGCTACGACCTGCCCGAGCTGCCGCTGCTTCGGTTCGTGGCGAAACCACTGATCCGCTACCACGGCGTCGAGCTGGTCACCGAGGTCGAGCTGAACGCCGGCACCGACCTGTACCTGGCCGACCACCTGCTGGACGGCAACCTGCTGTTCCCCGCCGTGTTCGGCATGGAGGCGATGGCGCAGACCGCGATCGCGGTCACCGGCCGGCCGGAGGCGGACCCCCCGGTGATCGAGAACGCCGAGTTCCTGCGGCCGATCGTGGTGCCGCCGGACGGCAGCACCACGGTCCGGATCGCCGCCGTGGTCACCGACTCGGTCGACGGGGCCGACACGCTCGAGGTGGCCATCCGCAGCGCCGAGACCGGGTTCGCCGTCGACCACTTCACCGCGCGGCTGCGCCTTACCGACGCCGGTGTCCCCGACGGCGGGCCGCACCAGGTCGCCGACGGCCTGCCGGCCGTTCCGCTCGACCCGGGCACCGAGATGTACGGCGACACCCTGTTCCAGGGGCCGCTGTTCCACCGGCTGCGGCGCTACCACCGGGCCGCCGCCAGGCACGTGGACGCCGAGGTGGCCGCGCTGGACGGTGCTGCTCCGGATGGGGCCGGCTGGTTCGCCGGCTTCCTGCCGGACGAGCTGCTGCTCGGCGACCCCGGCATGCGCGACGCGCTGATGCACGGCAATCAGGTGTGCGTGCCGGAGGGCACCCTGCTGCCGGCCGGCATCGAGCGGGTACACCCGGCCGGCGGGCGGCTGGCCGGCGCGGGCGAGGTGCGCTTCTGCGCCGTCGAGCGGGAGCGCGACGGTGACACCTACGTCTACGACATCGCGGTCCGCACCAAGGACGGCGAGGTCGTGGAGCGCTGGGACGGCCTGCGGCTGCACGCGGTGCGCAAGAAGGACGGCCGCGGGCCGTGGGTCATCCCGCTCCTCGGCTCCTACCTGGAGCGGTCGCTGAACGACCTGCTCGGCGCCGACATCGCGGTCGCGGTCGAGCCACACGCCGAGGCGGCCGACACTGACGAACGCCGCCGGCACACCGCGGTGGCGGCCGGGCGGGCCCTCGGCGAGCCGGTCACCGTCCGGTACCGGCCGGATGGCCGGCCCGAGGTCGACGGCGACCGGGCCATCTCCGCCTCGCACGCGCCAGGGCTGACCCTGGCCGTCGCCACGAGTGGCGCCGCCGGCACCGTCGGCTGCGATGTGGAACAGGTGGTGCCGCGACCGGCGGCCGAGTGGGACGGCCTGCTCGGCTCACACGCACCGCTGGCCGGCGTGCTCGCGGCCGAGCTCTGTGAGGACCACGACGCCGCGGCGACACGGGTCTGGGCCGCCATCGAGTGCCTACAGAAGGCCGGCATCACCGCCGCCGCCGCGCCGATCACCCTGACGCCGGCGCGGCGGGACGCATGGACCGTGCTCGCATCCGGCAACCTCCGGATCGCGACGCTGGTCACCACCCTGCGGGACGCCGAGAACCCGGTCGTCTTCGCCGTTCTCACGGATGGGGGTTCCTAGCTCATGGCTGGGCCGAATTCAACGCCGTACTTCGAGTACCGGCACACCGTCGGGTTCGAAGAGACGAACATCGTCGGCAACGTCTACTACGTCAACTACCTGCGCTGGCAGGGCCGTTGCCGGGAGATGTTCCTCAAGACGCAGGCGCCGGAGGTGCTGGCCGACGTGCAGGACGACCTGAAGCTGTTCACCCTGAAGGTCGACTGCGAGTTCTTCGCCGAGATCACCGCGTTCGACGAGCTGTCCATCCGGATGCGGCTGGTCGACCTCGCCCGGACCCAGGTCGAGTTCAGCTTCGACTACGTCCGGCTGGACCCGGACGGCCGCGAGACGCTCATCGCCCGCGGCCGGCAGCGGGTGGCCTGCATGCGCGGCCCGAACACCCGCACCGTGCCGTCCCCGGTACCGCAGGCCCTGGTGCGGGCCCTCGTGCCGTACACGGTGCAGCAGTCGCCGGGCCGGAGGGCGGCATGAAGAGCCGACCCAAGCCATCCCGCGAGGTGGCCGACGCGCAGTTGCTGCGCAGGACGTTCGGGGCGTTCGCAACCGGCGTCACGGTGGTGACGACCGGTGGGGAGAACCCGCACGGCATGACCGCGAACTCGTTCACCTCGGTCTCGCTGGATCCGCCGCTGCTGCTGGTGTGTGTGCGCCGCAACGCGGTAATGCACCGGATCCTCACCGCCAACGCCTACTTCGGGGTGTCCGTGCTGGCCGCCCACCAGGAGCTCGTCGCAGCGCACTTCGCGGACCGCTGGCGGCCGCTCGGCGGGGCCCAGTTCGACAACATCGACTGGCGGCCCGGCCGGGTCACCGCCGCACCGCTGATCAACGGCGCACTGGCCCGCCTCGAGTGCGAGCTGTGGCAGACCTACGACGGCGGCGACCACACCATCTTCGTCGGCAACCTGCTGTCGATGGAGCCGCCGACCGAGCAGGACGCGCTGCTCTTCTTCCGCGGCCGGTTCCGGCAGATCTACCCGGAGCGAAGCGAGATGAGCGCATGAGGACGCCACCGGGACCGCCGCGCCGGGCCACGTTCAGCCTGCTGCGGCAGCTGATCGGGGACCGGCTCGGGCTGATGAGCTCGGCCGCGGAGCGCTACGGCGACGCGGTGCGGATCGCCGTCGGCCCCAAGGTGCTGTACTTCTTCAACCACCCGGAGCACGCCAGGCACGTGCTGGCCGACAACAGCGCCAACTACCACAAGGGGTTCGGCCTGGCCCAGGCCCGCCGCGCCCTCGGCGACGGCCTGCTGACCAGCGAGGGCGAGCTGTGGCGGAAGCAACGCAAGATCATCCGCCCGTCCTTTCAGAGCCGGCGCATCGCGGCGCAGGCCTCGGTGATCGCCGAGGAGGCCGCCGAGCTGGTGGCCCGGCTTCGATCGCACGAGGGTCGGGGGCCGGTCGACGTGCTGGCCGAGATGAACGGGCTCACCATCGGCGTGCTCGGCCGGGCCCTGCTGGATGCCGACCTGAGCGTGTTCGGCTCCATCGCCCACTCGTTCGAGACCGTGCAGGACCAGGCCATGTTCGAGGCGGTGTCGCTGAGCTTGGTGCCGACCTGGGTGCCGCTACCCAGGCAGCTGCGCTTCCGTCGCGCGCGGCGGGACCTGCAGCGGATCGTGGACACCCTGGTGGCGCAGCGGCTGGCGCGGTCCGGCGGCCGGCACGACGACGTGCTGTCCCGGCTGATCGTCTCGGCCCGCGAGGAGCGGGACCCGCGGGTCGGCCGGCAGCGGCTGCGCGACGAGCTGGTCACCCTGCTGCTCGCTGGACAGGAGACCACCGCGAGCACGCTGGGCTGGTCGCTGTACCTGGTCGACCGGCACCCCGAGGTCCGGGAGCGGCTGCACGCCGAGGCGGTCGATGTGCTCGGTGACCGGCTGCCGGCCTACGAGGACCTGCACCGGCTCAAGTACACCGCCATGGTGATCGAGGAGGTCATGCGGCTGTACCCGCCGGTGTGGATGCTCTCCCGGCTCGGTCAGCAGGACGACGTGGTCGGCGGCTACCACGTGCCGGCCGGTGTCGACGTGATGATCTGCCCGTACACCCTGCACCGGCACCCGGAGTTCTGGACCGCGCCCAACCGCTTCGACCCGGACCGCTTCGATCCGTCGTCGCCGACCGGCCGGCCGGGCTACGCCTACATCCCGTTCGGCGCCGGTCCGCGGTTCTGCGTCGGCAACCACCTCGGCATGATGGAGGCCACCTTCGTGCTGGCCATGATCGCCCGCGAGCTGCGGTTGACCAAGGCGCCCGGCTACAAGGTCGTCCCCGAGCCCATGCTCTCCCTGCGGATCCGCGGCGGCCTCCCGATGACCGTCCGCTCGGTGGAGTCCACCCGCCGGCACGGTGCCGCCGCGGCCTAGCCGCACGGTCGGTGCCTCGCAGCCTCCCCGGCCACGCGGACAGCCGGGCACACGATGATCAGCGGAAGGCGACCGGGTTCGCCTACGCCGCGCCGACGCTGAGCGCCACCGACCGGATGTCCAGCAGCGCGGTCAGCACCTCCGGGTCCGGCGCTGGCACCGGCCCGAGCAGCACGTCGGCCGGCACGGTTGTGGTGTCGGGTCGCACCCGGATCGGCCCGTGCGACCCGACGCACAGGGTCTGCTCCTCGGCCAGCGGCCCGCGCATGAACTCCTCGAGACCGGCCGCGACGGAGTGCGCGAGCAGGTACCAGGTGCCCTGCGGCACGTCCTCGAGCACGTACGGTCCGGGCTGGTACAGCACCGTGCACCGGACCGGCTGGCCCTGCGGGATCCGGTCGGTGAACAGGCCGACGAAGATCAGGCCGAGGCGGTCGGTCAGCGGCGAGTGGATCTCACCCCGCACGGTGGCCGAGCGGGTGGCTGCGCCACGGCGGCGGTCGATGGCAATGGGCGCCGTGAATCCGCCGAGCTGGCGGTAGGTCGTCGGCGACACCCCGACACTCTTGCGGAACCGCGAGCTGAACGTGCCGACGCTGGTGTAGCCGACCTGATGGCTGATCTCGGTCACGGTCAGCGACGTGGTCACCAGCAGGTGCTTGGCCTCCTGCAGGCGCATCGCGGACAGGAACCGGCCGGGCGACACGCCGGTGACCTTGCGGAACAGCCGTGAGAAGTGGAACTTGCTGAACATGGCGGTGCGGGCCATGTCGTCGATGGTGAGCCGCTCACCCAGATTGTCGCGCATGGCCTCGATGACCCGCCCGACCGCGACCTCGATGGTCTCCATTGCTGCGCCTCCGTTCGGCGACGAGAAGGTCGCGTCTGGCCGACGCGGCCTACCCGAGTGCGGCGTAATCGCCGATAACCGGCGTCCACCTGGCTGATCGCCGAATTGTCCCCGATCTTTCTGGCCGGGTAACGGTAACAGTGCCAATCCTACCGGGCAAGCAGGCGAAACCGCTGGTCAAGCGCGGGTCGAGGGCCAGTCAAGGGCTGGTCGAGCGGCCGTCGAGTGGCCGTCGAGCGGCCGTTCAGAAACGCCAGGAAGAGTCTGACCTCAAGCGTGTGCCCCGGCCATCGATTATCCATGGCCACTTCTTTACGCAGTTCTATTCCGTCGTCGACGGACGGCGACTCGAACAGGAGGAACGCCCGTGCAGCCGGGTGACTCAGACGCAGATCGGGTCCGGACCACGACGCTCGAGGCCTTCGCGGACACGATCATTCCGGGTGCGAAGCGGTCACCGCAGGACAGGGCTATCGCCGGCGTCGCGACCGGCGCCGGCGCCGTTGTGGCCGGCGCCGTCGAGCTGCTGGAAATGCCGGCGGCGGGGGTCGCCGCCGGCCTCGATTACCTAGCCCAGGCGGCCAACGGGCACGCCCAGGCTTATGCAGCGGAGCAGGGCCTCACCCTGGACGACGACGTGCCGGCGTTCGTCGCGCTGCCCTACGAGCACCGCGCCGCGGTCATCCAGCGGCTCACCGCGCGGGACAACCCGGAGCGGGACGGCTGGGTGCTGCTCGCCCTGTTCAGCAACATGGCGTTCGACCTCGCGCCGCACCGCAATACCGCGGAGGCGATCGCCGACGGTCACCCCGGGCTGTCCGCGATGGGCTTCGCCCCGCCGAACGACGACGGGCTGTGGCGGTTCCCCGATTACTCCTACGGCCGGCCGCTGGCCAATCTGCACCCGGACACGATCCCCTCAGGGAGCCTTGGATGAACACAGCGAGCCCCGCAAGCAGCGATGGGAGGGGCGTCGAGCGCGCCGACGTCCTGGTGATCGGCAGCGGCTTCGGCGGCGCGATCGC
>DASXTS010000291.1:0-3965 GCA_036505275.1 Pseudonocardiaceae bacterium | reverse complement strand
GCGACTTGCACGCCAACTCCTTGTTTGGCCAGCAGCTCGGGTGCGGCCTGTGCGGTCGACTCCGTCAACGCTTGATGGAGCTCGTTGATCTCCTCGTCGAGCGCTGCGTGGCGGCGCGCCAAGGAACGCAGCGCATGCTTGTGGTTTGCGTCTGACTTCGTGACGCAGATCGGCGTGTCTATCAGACAACATCCGTCGGGTTCTCCGACCTCTCTCGGAGGATCTGATCATGTCCGAACTCGACCGTGGAACCGACCGTGCCGGCCGGCGCTCGAAGCGGTTCCTGACGCCAACACAGAAGTACGGGATCTGGTTGCAGTTGGTGCGTCAGGAGGTGACGATCGCCGAGGCGGCGGCCCAGCAGCATGTCGACCGGTCCACGATCATGCGGATCCGCACGGTCGCCAAGGAGGGTGCGCTGGCGGCGCTGGCGGCCTCCAAGCCCGGGGTGCAGGCCAGGGAGCGCGACTACGAGCTGGAGCTGGCCAAGGCCGAGGTGGCGCGGCTGTCCGAGGCGCTCAAGGAGATGGCCGTCAAGCTCACGCTGGTCGAGGGTTATGTGGGTGATGGCTGTCAAGAGGCTGTCTGGTTGTCGAGTTCGGTGAGTAGCCGGTCGAACAGCTGCTGACGGTCGTGTTGGTGTTTGGCGGCGGCGTCGTCGCGTTGTCGTTGCAGGGTGGGCCGGAACTCGATGGTGGTGGCGAAGAAGGTGCAGGACTCGCAGATGGACTCGAACCGGCAGTCCAGTTCGGGTGGGCGGGTGCAGTAGCCGTTGCCGAGTAGCCGTTCGTGCATCTCGCGCCGTAGTTTGCGCATCTTGTGGCCTTCGGCGTCGGCGGGCAGCGTGGCGGGCTGCCCGTCGTAGAGGGCTTCGACCTTGCTGGTGACGTCGAAGTACTCGTCGGCGACGGTGCGGTCGGCGATCCGCGCGTAGGTCAGAGTCATGGTCATCGACGTGTGCCCGAGCAGGGCGGCGATGGCTTCTAGGGACATGCCTCGGTTGATCGCCTGGGTGGCCAGCGTGTGTCTGAGCTGGTGCGGCGTGACGTGGTCGAGACCGGCTGCGGTGGCTGCGGCAGCGACCGCCTCGTTGACGCGTTGCGCGCTGAGCGGTCTGCCGTATTCGAGGAACAGGAGGTTCGACCGGGCGGCGGGTCGGTGACCAAGCCATTGGTCGAGGAGTTCCTTGACGGTGGGGTGCAGCGGGATGTAGCGGTCGGTGTGCAGCTTGCCGACGGGGATCTTCAGCCACCAGGCCGACCCGATGCGGACGATCGCGTCGGTGGTGAGGGCGGCCAGCTCGCTGCGGCGCAGCCCGGTGCGGGCCAGGACTTCCACGATGACGCGGACGAGCGGGTCGGGGTGGGTGCGGGCGGCGCGGAGCAGCTTGGCGGCTGCGGCGTCGTCGAGGAACCGGGGCAGCGGCCGGTCCTTGGTGGGGATGTCGCCGCCGAAGATCGGCACCCGGGCAGGCGCGTCGGGGTGCTGCCATTCGGTGAGGCGTTCGAAGACGCAGCGCAACACCACGAGGGCGTCGCGGACGCTGCCGCGGGCGAGCCGGTCGGAGTGCTGTGCTGCCCGATCGGTCAGGTGGGTCTTGAACGCCTCGATGTGAGCACGGGTGACGCCGGCCACCGTGGTGACCGGCGGGTTCTGGCTGGCGAGGAACCCGGCGAACTGGCGCAGCCACACCTCGTAGCGGTTGACGGTTGCCGGGCGCAGGCTGATCGCCATCTGGTCAAGGTAGTGGTGCATGGTGGCGGTCAGCCCTGTCGGCAGGTGCGCCCACTTCTGGTCTCGCGACTGGGCGCGTCGCCTGCGTCGTTTCGTGGTGGACAGTCGCTCGAGCAGCCCGAGATGGAACAGGGTGGCCTCCAGCCCGAACATGGCCGCGTGCAGCTGGTGGGAGGTGGCTGGCGCCCAGTACCGGCCGGCGGCGGCGAGCAACTGGTCGGCGGCGTCCTGCAGCCGGTCAAGGTCGAACTGGTGTGGGCCGTGCCCGGCGATGAAGGCGAGGTAGGCCAACGCGGTCCACTGTCGTTGCGGCATCTGCCCGGCGAAGCCGAGCTCGCCGGCGGCGGCGAGAAACCGCCGGTGAAGGTCGGGGTGGGTGCGGGCCAGCAGCTGCCCGGCCTGCACCCGGCGTGCCAGCAGGTAGTCGGCGCCCGGGTTCAGACGGCCGGTGGCAATCAGCCAGTCGATGAAGCGCAGCGCGGGGCGAGGGACCTCGAGCTGCTCGGCCAGCGCAGCGGTCGCGAAGCCGCTCGGGCCACCGAACCGGGAGCACAGCTGCCGGGCCGCGGTCGGCTCGGCCGGGTTCACTCGGGCGCTCACCGTGCTCAGGTGCGCGGCGTAGTCGCAGACCACGGATTCGCTCTGCTCGGCGCCGGCCGGGCCGGGCGCCGCGGCGGTCACCGGTCTGCTCCGTCGGCCAGCAGCTGCTGGGCGTCGATCGCCTCGGCGGCGCGCCGGTACTCCTCGGCCAGCCAGTCGTTGGCCAGGTGCAGGTAGAGCCGGGTGGACTCGATGGAGCGGTGACCGGCCTGTGCCTGCACCGCCTCCAACGCCATCCCGGCCTCACGCAGCCGGGTCAGGCAGGTATGCCGCAACTCGTGGCAGGTCGCATGGACCAGACCGGCCCGGTCGCGGGCATCGCGAAGCACCTGGTCCAGGCCCGCGGCCGACAACGGTTTGCCCCGCCGGGGTCTCTTGAGCACCACGAACAGCAGGTCGGTGGCCGACGAGGCGGGGCGCTCGTCGGCGAGGTAGTCGCCGACGGCCGCGAAGAACCGCGCGGAGACCGGCACGATCCGCTGATGCCCGCCCTTGCCCTCCCCGACGAACACGCGCCGCTCGCCGGGGTTGAGATCCTCCAAACGCAGCCCGAGCACCTCGCAGCGGCGCAGCCCACCGAGCAGCATCGCGGCCACCATGGCCCGGTCGCGGTGGGTGCGAAGCGCACGCATCAGGGCGTTCGCCTCGTCCGGGTCGAGCAGCCGGGGCAGGGTGCGCGGCGTGCGTAGCAGCGGCACCCGGCCGCCGCGGCGCCGGCTGTGAGCGCGGCGTGTGGCCATCCCGCGCGGCACCGGGTTCGCCGTGACGTCGCCGCGGGCGAGCAGGTAGCCGAACAGGCCCGAGACGCTGGCCAGCCGGCGTTTGATGGTGCGCGAGGACAGTCCTTGCTCGCCGTCTTCCAGGCGCACCACATTCCCCGCCGCGCGGGGTTGGCGTTGAGCCTCGATGAAGGCGAGCACGTCGGCGGTGGTCACCTCGACTGGCTCCTTGGCGACGACGGTGAAGAACACCTTCAGGTCGTAGCCGACCGCCACCCAGGTGTTGGGGCGGACCCGGGCGCCAACGAACCGCAGGTACTCGTCGAGCAGCTCGTGGCCGACAGTGACCGACCGCACCGACCGGTCGACGTGGTAGCTGATGATGCACCGATGATCCAGCAGCATGGCGCTGCTCCCCTCTGCTGACGAAGCGCCTGTGCTGATCAACAGGCTGGCCAGGATCACCCGCATATCATGGGAAAAGGCGGTTGGGCCTAGGTGGCCGGGTCCCCCGCCGGGTGGACGCGGCCACCAAGGCCGGGCTGCTCGACCTGCTCGACGATGCGGTCGACGCCGGCTGGACGCTGCGCCGGGTCTGTCATGAGCTGCAGCTGCCCCAGGGCGCACCGCTGGATCGCCCGCCGGGCCGGTGGCCGGCTCGCCGACCGGCCACCGGGCGGGTCGGCGATGCACGGCCTGCTCGACGACGAGGTGGCCGAGATCCTGGCCCTGTTCGACGAGTGGGGGGAGACCGACCGCTCGCACCGCAAGCTCGCCCACCGCGGCTCCTACCTGCACCGGGTGTGGGTGTCGGCGTCCAGCGTGCGCCGCGTGCTTTTCCTTAACGACAAGCACTTCCGGCCCCAGCCGCGGCCCGGGCGCAGCGTCCGCAAGCCGTTCCCGGACTGGGTC
>DASXTS010000290.1:0-5157 GCA_036505275.1 Pseudonocardiaceae bacterium | reverse complement strand
CTTGTTTCTCTACTATAGAAATACGGCAGGGGGTGTCCGGTGGTCAAGCCTTTCGCGTCTTCCGCAGATCTCGTCGAGAAGACCGAGACCCTCGAGGTGCTCGCCGAGGGGGTGTATGCGCTGACCGCGGAGGGTGACCCGAATGTGGGCGCCATCGAGGGGGAGGACTTCCTCGTCGCGTTCGAGGCGCGGGCGACGCCGGTGGCGGCATCCGAGTGGCTCGCGCGGCTGCGCGAGCACACCGACAAGCCGGTGAAGTACCTCGTCCTCAGCCACTACCACGCGGTGCGGGTGCTCGGAGCATCGGCGTTCGACGCCGAGGTGATCGTCGCGCACGAGAACACCCGCAGGCTCATCGCGGAGCGCGGCAAGCAGGACTGGGAGTCCGAGTACGCCCGGATGCCGCGGCTGTTCAAGCATCCGGCGTCGATCCCGGGGCTGACGTGGCCGGATGTGACCTTCACCGACCGGCTGACCATCGACCTGGGCGGAGATCGCGGTGAGCTGGTGCTGCAGTACTGTGGCCGGGGGCACACCGCCGGGGACATCGTGGCGTGGTTGCCGCGGCAACGAATCCTGTTCGCCGGCGACCTGGTGGAGGCGCAGGCCGCGCTCTACACCGGGGACGCCTTCCACGCCGACTGGTCGACGACGACGCTGGACGGGGTCGCGGCGTTCGGCGCGCAGGCGCTGGTCGGCGGGCGGGGCACGGTCCCGCGGGGCCGGCAGGCGGTCGACGCGGCGATCGAGCAGACCCGCGACTTCCTGCTGGTGATGCGGGACAAGGTCGGCGCGGTGCACACGCGGGGCGGGACGCTCAAGGAGGCATTCGAAGCCGCCCGCGAGGCGCTGGCGCCGACGTTCGGCGGATGGCCCATCTTCGAACACTGCCTGCCTTTCAATGTGTCCCGGCTGTGGGACGAGTTGCACGGCATCGACTGGCCGCGGATCTGGACCGCCCAGCGCGACCGCGAGGTCTGGGACCAGCTGCAGGGCAATTGAGATGGCGTCGTTGCCTCGATACGCCGGCCCGCCGGTAGCGGTGATCGGCAACGGCCCGGTCGGGCAGACCGCGGCACTGCTGCTCGCCCGCTGGGACATCCCGGTGCTGCTGCTCGACGGCCGACCGGAACGGGACGCGGTGGGATCGAAGGCAATCTGCCAGCAACGAGACGTGCTGGACGTGTGGGCGGCCGTCGGCGCCCAGCAGATCGCCGACGAGGGGTTGACCTGGACCACGGCCCGCACCTTCTACCGCGACCGCGAGCTGTTCGCCTGGTCGTTCGTCGACCGCGGACGCTCACCACTGCCGCCGTTCGTGAACATCTCCCAGTCCCGGACCGAGCAGATCCTCGACGCCCAGATCGCCAAGCAGTCGCTCATCGACGTGCGCTGGGGACACGAGGTCACCGACATCGCCCAGGACGACTCCGGCGTCATGCTCACCTGCGCGACCGGGCGGGGCGAGACCCGACTACGGGCGGCGTACGCCGTCGCGGCCGGCGGCGCCCGCGCCGACCGCCTCCGGCACCTGCTCGGGGTCAGCTTCGCCGGGCACACGTTCGACGACCGGTTCCTGATCTGCGACATCCACGCCGAGCTGCCCGGGTGGGAACGCGAGCGCCGGTTCTACTTCGATCCTGAATGGAACCCGGACCGGCAGGTGCTCATCCACCCCTGCCCGGACTCGACCTACCGCATCGACTGGCAGGTACCGGCCGGCTTCGACCTCGAGGCGGAGCAGGCCAGCGGCGCGCTCGACGCGCGGATCCGGAAGATCACCGGTGACCGCCCGTACGACATCGTGTGGAAGTCGGTGTACCGCTTCCACGCCCGGCACGTGGACCGGATGCGGGTCGATCGGGTGCTGCTCGCCGGGGACTGCGCCCACCTGGTCGCCCCGTTCGGCGCCCGCGGACTCAACTCCGGTGTGCCGGACGCGGAGAACGCCGCGTGGAAGCTGGCGTTCGTGCTGCACGGCTGGGCCCCCGACGCGTTGCTGGACAGCTACCACGTCGAGCGACTCGCCGCCGCCCTGGAGAACATCGACGTCACCAGCGCGACCATGCGCTTCCTTGTGCCGCAGAACGACGAGGAATGGCGCACCCGGCGGGACCTCCTCGGACGCGCCCTCACCGACCCGCAGGCGCGGGCCCGCGTCGACTCCGGCCGGTTCGCCGAACCCTTCTGGTACATCGACTCGCCGCTCACCACGCCCAGCCCCGAGCGGACGTTTCCCGGTCGGCCGCCCAAGGGCGAGACGCCTCCGGCAGCGCCGGGCGTCATCGTGCCCGACGCGCCGGTGTCCGCGCCGCAGGGCCCGGAGGTGAGCCGGCTGCGCGAGCTGGTCCGCGACGGCCTGCTCGTGCTGACCATGGACGGCGTAGACGCCGCCGCGGTGACCGCCGCCCTCAAGGAAGCGACCGATGCGCCAGGGCGCGTGCTCCGGCTCGCCGACATCGATGTCGACGACACCGTCGCGGCCGCGCTGGATTCGCGACCGGGCGAGGCGTGGCTGATCCGGCCCGACGGGCACGTGGCTGCCGTGCTCACCGACCCCCAACCGCAGACCGTGCGCGCGGCGACCCGCCGGATGCTCGGCGAACCGACCTGACCGCAAGACTGACGCACGCAAGGATCGCCACCATGCCGTACTACCGCACTGCCGGCGAGGTGCCGCACAAGCGCCACACCCAGTTCCGCCGTCCCGACGGCGGGCTGTACTGCGAGGAGTTGATGGGCGAGGAGGGATTCTCCTCGGCTTCGTCGCTGCTGTACCACCGCGCGATCCCGTCGGCGATCGTGGACACCAGGCCGTGGCAGCTATCCGACCTGGGCACGACGGCAAACTACCCGCTGCGGCCGCGGCACCTGCGGCTACATTCGCTGTTCCCCGGACAGGAGTGGAAGGCCGCCGACGTGGTGACCGGCCGCCGGCTGGTGCTGGGCAACGGCGACGTGCGGATCTCCTACATCGTCGCCGGTGAGCCCTCGCCGCTGTATCGCAACGGGATCGGCGACGAGTGTGTCTTCCTCGAGTCCGGCACCGCGCGGGTGGAGACGGTGTTCGGTGTGTTGGAGCTCGGGCAGGGCGACTACGTGGTGATCCCGCGGGGGGCGACACACCGTTGGGTGCCCACCGGGGATCAGCCGCTGCGCGCCTACGCGATCGAGGCCAACTCCCACATCGCACCGCCGAAGCGGTACCTCTCCCGGTACGGGCAGTTCCTCGAACACGCGCCGTACTGCGAGCGGGACCTGCGCGCGCCGGTCTCGCCGCTGCTTGTCGACGGGGACGACGTGGACGTGCTCGTCAAGCATCGCGGCCCGGGTCCGGGCGGCATCGCCGGGACGGTGATCACCTATCCGACGCATCCGTTCGACGTCGTGGGCTGGGACGGCTGCCTGTACCCGTATGCGTTCAACATCGCCGACTTTGAACCCATCACCGGGCGAGTGCACCAGCCGCCGCCTGTGCACCAGGTATTCGAGGGGCACAACTTCGTGGTGTGCAACTTCGTGCCGCGCAAGGTGGACTACCACCCACAGGCGATCCCGGTGCCGTACTACCACTCCAACGTCGACTCCGACGAGGTGATGTTCTACGTCGGCGGCGACTACGAGGCCCGCAAGGGTTCGGGCATCGGGGTCGGCTCGATATCGCTGCACCCGGGCGGGCACGCACACGGCCCACAGCCCGGCGCGGCCGAGGCCAGCCTCGGGGTGGAGGTTTTCGACGAGCTCGCCGTGATGGTCGACACGTTCCGCCCCCTGGAGCTGGGCGAGGGCGGCCTGGCCTGCGAGGACCCCGGCTACGCCTGGACATGGGCGGGCCGCGGCACGGGGGAGGCGACCCCGTGATCCAGCCGCGACGTCCGGGGCAAGCCGTTGCTCGGCGAGACCGTACGGCGACGTCCGCGGCCTGCTCGACGGGCATTCGCACATGGTGATCGTCCCGGCCGTCGTCGGGCATGTCGCCTGCGGACGGGCCTTGTCGTCGCAGGGCCGGCGGTCGCAGGGGCCGGCGGTCGCATTGCAGGACTGCCCGGAGCACAAGATCGCGGGCGGCGCGAAGGCGCGGACGACGCTGGGAAAGCGCGCAGAGTTCATGACGAGTCGCTGTGACGAGTGACAGCGGCTTTGGCTCAGGCGGCCACCGCGATCACGCCCACACGGCGGCTGGTGGTCAGCCGACTGGCGGACGTGCCGACGTAGGAGCCCGACGTCGGGGCGACGTCGGCGTAGTCGCGTCCGATCGCGACCGTGACGTGTCCGGTGCCTGCGCGCCGGCCGTGGCATGGGTCGAACGGCACCGCAACCGCCTGGCCGCCTCGGGGCACGACGACCTCGACCCAGGCGTGCGTGCCGCCCTGGCCTAGCAGGTGCCCGGACACATAGCGCGCCGGCAGGTCGACGAGGTGGCAGAGCGCAAGCATCAGGTGCGCGGTGTCCTGGCAGACGCCGCGGCCGCCGGCCAGCGCCTCGGCCGCGGTGGTGCGCACCGTCGTCGCGCCGGACGCGTAGGTGATGGCCGCGTGCACCTCGCTACAGATCCGCTCGGCCAGTTCGAGCTGCCCGTCTCCGCCGCGTAGGATGTCGGCGGCCCACGAGCGGAGGCGGTCGTCGGCGGCGGTGAGCCTGGTGGGCCGCAGCAGCCGCGGATCCGCCAGCGATGACAACGGCAGCACGGGCATTCCGTCGCCCCGGAGTCGCTCGATGATCGCCATGACCCGGAACTCGACGGCGCACTCGACCCGCTCGGCATGGACCTGAACGATGGTGTTGCCCGCCGCATCGCGCCGCACCCGCCGCCGCGCGGCCGCACCGGTCACGTCCACCCGGTGCGCGCGCCGGTGCAGATCGCCGTGGCGGGCCGGAGGCACGACGACCAACCGGTGCCGCACGGACTCGACCGGGGCGTCGTAGTCGTAGCGAAAGCCTTGCTCGAGTCGGTAGGTGATCCGCTCGGCCAACCGCAGGTCGAGGCCGTCATGGTCGAGCAGGGGGGCCTTGAAGGTACTGTCGTCGATGGTCATCACGGTAGCTCCTCGGCGTGTACGACCATCGACTCCAGTACGGGCGCGCCGAAGGTGGTGGCCATCGCGACGTCGGAGGCGTCCCGGCCGCGGGCGATGACGATGCGGCCTCTGAGCGGAC
>DASXTS010000289.1:0-8885 GCA_036505275.1 Pseudonocardiaceae bacterium | reverse complement strand
GAACCGGTGTGCGTCGGAGTTGACGAACACCACCCGGCTCGGCGCACCGGCGCGCAGCGCCGGCAGCAGCTCCTCGGTCAGCAGCAGCGGCGTGAGCACGTTGGTTGCGAACGTGGCCTCGTGGCCCTCCTCGGTCAGCCGCCGGTCGAGGTACATGCCGCCGAAGTTGTGCACCAGCACGTCCAGTCGCGGATACCGCCGCAGCAGCCGCTCGCCGAGCGCACTGGCCTCCCGCACCAAGCTGAGATCCGCGGCCTCGAACGTGGGCCGCCCGCCATCGGCCCGCTGCCGCAGCTCGCTGGCCACCCGCTCGCCCCGCTCCCGGTTGTGCCCCACGATGATCACGTCGAAGCCGGTGGCCAGCAGCCCCTCCGCGGTCGCCCGGCCAATGCCGGCGGTACCTCCGGTCACCACCGCGGTCCGGTCTGCCATGACGCCTCCTTCCCACGGAAGTCCGCCTCCAGTGTCGGCCAGTCGCGCCGACCACGCTGGCCCAGCGTGTGGGGCGGCGCATGAACGCGACGTGAGTCCGGTGCCCCGTGCCGCCGAACCTGACTGATGTCGCGTTCATGCGAGGACGCCGGCACCGCCGCCCGGCGTGGGGTGGGTCCGTGGGCGATCGAGAAGGGCGGCTACCGGTGCAGCGGCGCGGTCCAGCGCAGGTGCGTGCCGCCGCCGCGCCGAGGCTGCACCTCAAAGGTGCCGTCGCATTCCGCGGCCCGTTTTTGCAGGTTGAGCAGGCCGCTGCGGCGCACCTCCTCGGGGATGCCGCGGCCGTCGTCCTCGACATCGATGGTGAAGTCATCCCTGGCGTCGATCGTCACCACCAGGTCGGTGGCGCCGGAGTGCCGCACGGCGTTGCTGACGGCCTCCCGGGCAACCGCCAGCGCGTGCTCGCCGATCCGGGCCGGCACGGTGTTGTCCACGGGGCCGGAGATCCGCACCGAGGGGGACATGGTGGCGCCATGGCTGGCCTCGGCGATCACGTCCAGCAGCCGGCGGCGGAGGCTGGCGGGCGCGGTGCTCGGCGGGGTGTGCAGGTCGAAGATCGAGGTGCGGATCTCCCGTACGGTCTGGTCGAGCTGATCCACGGTGTGCTGGATGCGCCGTTGCACGTCGGGCTCGGTGCTGCGCTGCTGGGTACCTTGCAGGTTCATGCCAGCCGCGTACAGCCGCTGGATGACGTGGTCGTGCAGGTCGCGGGCGATCCGGTCGCGATCGGCGAAGATGTCGAGCTGGCGCTGCGCGCGCTGGTTGGCGGCCATTTCCAGCACGATCGACGCCTGGTCGGCGAACGAGGCCAGCAGCGGGAGCTCGTCCGGGCGGAACAGCTCCCGGCCCGTGCGGCGCAGCGCGACGATGGCGCCGGTGCTGTGCTCGCCGGAGCGCAGCGGCACGCCGATCGCCGGGCCGAAGCCGGCCAGGCCGCCGTCGCTCGGCTCCGCCCCGACGTCGGAGAGCAGCGGTGTGCCGGACGCGATGACGTCGGCCAGCGGCAGGCCGTCCCTCTCGCCGGAAAGGCCGGCGGCCTGGTCGGCGGTGAGGCCGGCAGACGCGCCGAGTTCGACATCCCTCAGGTCGGAACCCGCGCCAGAGCCAGCGCCGGAGCTGGCGCCGGAGCCGGGGCGGCCGAGCGCGATGAAGGCCGCATCGGCTCCGGAGAGCTCCATCGCCCGCTCGGCGATGACCCGGAGCACGTGCTCGGCGGAGCTGCCGCCGAGCAGCTCGGTGGTGATCTCGGCGGCCGCCTCCAGCCGGCGCTGGCGGCGCATGCTCTCGTCGAACAGGTGCGCGTTCTGCACCGCGATGCCGGCCGCGGCGGCCAGCGCCTGCACCACCACCTCGTCGTCGGCGGTGAACTCCTCGGCGCCGTTCTTCTCGGTGAGGTAGAGGTTGCCGTACACCTCGTCGCGTACCCGGACGGGGACGCCGAGGAAGCTGCTCATCGGCGGGTGGTTGGGCGGGAAGCCGACCGAGACCGGGTGCGCGCTCAGGTCCCGCAGCCGTAGCGGCTTCGGGTCGCTGATCAGCTGGCCGAGCAGGCCGTGGCCCTGCGGCAGGTCGCCCATCCTCGCCCTGGTCGGTGGGTCGATGCCGACGTAGACGAACCGGGCGAGGTAGTTGTCCGGGCCGAGCACGCCGAGCGCGCCGTATCTGGCGTCCACCAGCTCGGTGGCGACTGAGACGATCCGGTGCAGGGTGGACTCGAGCTCCAGGCCGGAGGCGACCGCGAGCATGGCGTCCAGCAGGGCCTGCATGGAGTCGCGGGTGTTGACGATCTCGTCCAGCCGCTGCTTCATCTCGGCGAGCAGCTCGTCCAACCGCAGCTTCGCCTGACTGGCCGTCGCGGCCCTGCCGGACGGCGCCGACGGAATCATGGCCATGACAAACCCCTCACCTGCCGGCTCTCACCCACGGTTGTACCGGTCACACGCGAGGAACAACAGACCACGATGTGTGTGGCCCGGTCACAGCCCGGCCTGGTGGTCGCCGGTGCCCAGCTCGGCGATGTCGGAGACCGGTCGGCGCGGGGTGGCCATGGTCGACAGCCCGGAGCCGAACCGCAGCACCAGCTGGGGCCACATGGCTCCGCCGACCTCGCGGCGCAGGGCGGCCCTGGCCGACCGCAGCTCGGTGGGCGCGCTCATGATCGTGGCGGCGATCCCGAGGTCGGTGGCGGTGAGCAGGGCCCGCTGCAGGGCTTGGCCGCAGCGCAGCTGATCCAGTGGGGTGTCGCCGGCCGACATCAGCACACCGAGCAGCGGGTCGGACTCGAAGTGCCGGGTCGGACGATCGGTGTCGGGAGCGAAGTCGCGGAGGGTCACCAGGTCGCCGGGCTCGGGGCGGGGACCGCTTGCGGCCTGTGGCACGCCATCCAGGCGCGCGCCGGTGCTGAAGGTCCAAGCGGCCAGCTCGGCCTGGTAGGCCTCGTCCTGTCGCTGGTGGTTCTCCGCGCGGCGGACCAGCGCGGCGATCGTGCCGAGCGTCGCCGTATCGATGACCAGGCGCAGGTAGCCGCCTTCGAGGCCGGCGGCATACACGATGCTGCGCAGGGCGGCCTGCGGCACTGGCGCGGCATGGAACGGGTGGCGGTGGCTGTGCCGGCGCGGGATGGCCCGGTTCAGCTGGATCTCCGTCGGGGTGGCCGGGCGGCGGCCGGCCGGCCGGACGATGGCCAGCAGGGTGGGGTGGGCGCGCTGGGGTAGTAGGGCGACCGCCGGCTCGACGCCGTTGGCGCGCAGCGTGAGGCACAGGTTGAGCAGAGCGGCGCCGCAGCTGATCCTGGCCTGGCGTCCGGTGGGGTCGGCGACCGGCAGCACCCGCTGTTCGTCGAGGTGCAGCCCGACGGCGTCCGGGCGCACCATGAAGCGCCACGGCTGGGTGTTGTGCACCGACGGCGCTGAGCTGGCCGCGGTGATCGCATCGAGCCAGGCCGCTTGGTCGATGGTCGGGTCCGCGTACCGGCCGGCCGTCCTGTCCTGGTAGGTCGCCTGTTCGCTGGCCTGGTAGTTCGGCGCGTTCATCGAGGCCTCCGAATGCCGCGGCAGCATGCTCTGGCAGCAAATGACAACGGTGTGCCGTGGCGTGCCCCTGGTCATCAGCCTTCGGCCCCCCATTGGGGGGCCATAGGTCCCGCCCTCATCGTGTGTGCGGTAGGACGGGCACCATGGCGGGTGATCGTCGGCTCCGCTGGCTCAGCTGGCTGGCGCGGCCGCCGTGGCCTTCATGGCAGGCGCTGTCGCGTCGACGGCCGGCACTGCTGGCGTGCGCAGTGGTGTGCGCGGTGCTGGCCGTCGGCTGGCTCGTTGTGGCGCTAAGCCCGGCACAGCCGGTGTCGGCCCCGGCGCCGCCTGCCAGCACGGCCGAATCGACGACGAGCCGACCGGCGCCCACCCCGACGACCGCGGCGCCCACGACCACGGTGCCGCCGCCCGCGCCGCTGCTGTCTCCGTTCACCGGGCTGCCGGCCGCGGCCGCGCCGGTGCTCGCCGTCAAGATCGACAATGTCCGGGCGGCGCGGCCTCCGCTCGGGCTGACCGCGGCCGACCTGGTGTACGTCGAGCCGGTGGAGGCCGGGTTGAGCCGGCTGCTCGCGGTGTTCTCCAGCCACCTGCCGGCCGCGGTGGGTCCGGTGCGCAGCGCCAGGGAGTCCGACCTCGAGCTGCTCGGCCAGTTCGGCCGGCCGGCGCTGGCGTACTCCGGCGCCGCGCCCGAACTGCTGCCAACGCTCGCCGCGGCGCGGGTGGTCAATGTGTCACCGCGGCAGGCGCCGCAGGCGTATTACCGCGACCGGGCACGGCGGCCGCCGCACAACGCGTACGCCCGGCCGGCGCAGCTGCTGGCCGCCGCGCCGGACGCCACGCTGTCCGCCGACATCGGCCTCCGGTTCGGCCCGGCTGCGCCCGGTGGCACGCCGTCGGCCCACGAGGTGGCCGGCTATCCGGCGGCCCAGGTGTCCTTCGACTGGTCGCCGGCCGACGGGCGGTGGCTGGTCGGTTTCGACGGCGCGCCCTTGCTCGCCGCCGAGGGCGGCCGGCTCGGCGCGGCGACCGTGGTGCTGCAGTCCGTCGTGGTGCGGCCGTCCGGCATCAGCGACGTGCTCGGCAACGTCTCGCCGTACGCGCAGACCGTCGGAGCCGGCGCCGCGCTCGTGCTGCGGGACGGCATGAGATTCCCCGCCCGCTGGTCTCGTCCGACGCCGGACAGCGGCACGGCTTTCACCTTGCCGGACGGCGGGCCCTGCCCGTTTGCGAACGGCCCGGTGTGGATCGTGCTGGTGCCCGCCGGCTGACCGGCCGGCTGACCGGCCGGCTGACCGGGGCGTGGGGCAAAGGTCACGGGAGAGTTCGGTAGCTACGAGCCGGAGGTCCCCAACTGTGCGGGCCGCCGGGCGCTGCCGGCGGCGGGCTCCCTGCAGGAAAGTCGGACCTGGTGCGGGGTGCCACGGCGATGTGGAGGCGAGCCTACTGGCATGACTGGGGGACCTGGGGGGACCCGGTCCGGCCGGACCAAGGTCTCGACGGATTCGGGACATCCGGGCCGCAAGATCAGGTCTTCGGCCGGTCGGCGGCGGCCTCTGCCACTGGCAGCGTTGGCGTCAACACAGAACGTCACACCAGGGAGGCAGCCATGGCCCCGTCGACCGACCACCCTCTCGGCCGTCCGCTGAGCGTCGCCGACCGGTGCGACCGTTGTGGCGCCAGGGCGGCCGTGCTCGCCATCCTGCACGGCGGCGGCACGTTGCTGTTCTGCGGGCACCACGCGCGCGTCCACCACTCGGCGCTCGAGCAGGTCGCGCACTGCTTCGTCGACCCGCAGCTGCCGTCGCTGCACCCGGCCGCTGAGGCGGCGTTGCCCGGTTCGCTGTCGTCCTGATCGGTAGCCGGGTCGGTGGCCGGGTGTCAGACCGGTGTGGCCCCGGCCGGGGTGCCGACGGCGGCCACGGCATCGGCGGTGACCAGGCCGATCAGGCGGTGATGCTCGTCGACCACAGGCACCGCGGCGGACCCGGTGATGTGCATGAGACGGGCCGCTGCGCTCACGGTGGCGGTCGGCCGAAGGCACGCCATGCCGGGGTGTACGACGTCGCGGACTCGCAGCCAGCGGCCGGCCGCGGCCAGTTGGCGGTTGAGGTTCCGCCGATCAAGGACGGCGGTCACCCGGCCGTCCTGGCAGACTGCGGCGAAGAGCACGCCACGGCGGTTCATCGCGGCGCGCACCTCGGCTGCGGCCTGGTTCATGTCTACGGTCATGGCCGGCCCGGTGACCAACTGGGTCACGGGTGTATCCGGCGCGGTGTTCATGGGGATGCCTCCATGCGGAGTGGATGGGCGGTCATCGGCCGTCCACAACAATGTGTACCACTTGGTGCGCCTGAAGGGTCGACCGGCCCGACCAGCAATGGGCCCGGGGCGGTGACCGCGACCGCGCGGCGGCGCACCTCGGCTGAGCTGTCAGCCGGCACCCGGCTGACAGCCGCGCGGCGCGGCCAGGAATGATCTCTGCGTGATGGCCGTGCTGCTCACCGTGACCGTCGTGCTGGGGCTCGCCGTCGGCTCGTTCCTGAACGTCGTGGTGCACCGGGTGCCGCGGGGCGAGTCGCTGGTCAGCCCCGGCTCGCACTGCCCGGCGTGCGACCGGCCGATCAGGGCGAGGCACAACGTGCCGGTGCTCGGCTGGCTGGTGCTCAGGGGCAGGTGCGCCGACTGCGGCGCGCCGATCGCCCCCCGCTACCCGCTGGTCGAGGCGGGTACGGCCCTGGTGTTCGCAGCGGTGGCGGTGCGGTTGGGCGACCTGCACTTGCTCAGCGCGCTGCCGGCCTACCTCTACTTTGCGGCGGCCGGCATTGCGCTCGGACTGATCGACCTCGCGCACCGCCGGCTGCCGAACTCGATCGTGCTGCCGTCCTACCCGGTGCTGGCCGCGCTGCTGGCCGCGTCGGCGGCCTGGCAGCACGACTGGTGGTCGCTGGCCCGTGCGGCCATCGGCGCGGCGGCGCTGTTCGCGTTCTACCTCGCGGTGGCGCTGGCCCACCCGGCCGGCATGCAGTTCGGCGACGTGAAACTGGCCGGCGTGGTCGGCGGCGTGCTCGGCTACCTGTCCTGGTCGGCGCTGCTGGTCGGCGCGTTCGGTGCCTTTCTGCTCGGCTCCGTGGTCGGCGTCGCGGTGATCGCGAGCGGCCGCGGCGGCCGCAAGACCGCGCTGCCGTTCGGCCCGTTCATGATTGCCTCGGCGGTGCTGGCGATGTTCGTGGCCGAGCCCATCGCCAGCTCGGTATGGAGTTGACCGGCTCAGTGTGGAGTTGACCAGCTCAGCACGATCACCTGTCGATTGCCGGGCATGGGTGTCACCGGGTCGGCGTCCACGTAGGCGACCTTGGACTCCAACACGGGCTGGCCGCTCGGCGCGCAGCTGCCGGCATCGGCGCAGATGTAGGCGCTGAGGTAGACGCTGAACACGAACCCAGGTGAGTCGTCTGGGACCTCGATCACCGGCCCGGTGTAGGCGAAGCTGCCGGTCTCCTTGATCCACAGCGACCGCGCGATTACTCCGAAGCGGAACACCTGCTCGGCGACGTTGTTCAGGGTGACGTCCAGGACCGCCTTCGGCGCGTACGTGGTGCCCTGCACGTAGAACCGGTTGCCGTTGTTGTTGACGGTGCTGACCAGCGCGCACGACGAGGCGTTGCCACCGCTGGTGTACGGGCCGGTCACCACGCAGCCGCTGCCGCCCCGGAACGCGGGCACCGTGTAGCTCAGCTCGAGCTGGAGCGAGTCCACCCGCTCCTCGCCAGCGTGCTTCAGGGTCGCCGAGTACTTGAGCTGAGCACCGGTGAACGTGCCGGCGTACACCAGTCTGGCGAGCTCTCCGGTGGTGGCCTGGGGCAGCGCGATCCACTCGTCGTGCAGCGTGTTGTCCGGGCTGCCGACGGCGTCGTAGGCGGGGACGTCGACGGAGATGGAGGCCCCGCCGGTCGGGTCGATCTGCACCGAGAGGGTGTCCTTGTTGGAACCGGCCGTGTTGCCGTGCACCACCCGCAACCGTGCGGACTGCAGGATGGAGCCGGCCGGGATGGCCGACGGCGGGGCGTAGCCCTTGACCGTGACGGTGCCGGTCTGGGTGTTGCTGTTGTTCTTCACCCAGCTCGCGAGCTGGCCATCCACGTTGACGATCTTGTCGGCGTTGCTGAACGTGCCGGCGGACACCACACCGCCAGCCGCGGCCATGGTGAGCGTGTTGGTCGAGACGGTCTCGCTGCCGGACTTCAGGCCGTACACCGCGACCGGCGGCTTGGTGGCACTGTACGTGCCGCAGATCTCCACCTGGCCCGACTTGACCGCGAACTGGCTGTCGCCGCCGAAGATGAACTGCACGCCGACCGCGCTGGCGCTCTTGATCGGGTTGTTGCACGAGCCGGGGATGGTGGCCGGCACCGCCGGCGAGACGATCACGGCACCGGCCGCGTCGACCGGCGTGCCCGCGACGAGGTAGCCGTCGTCGATCGTCCAGACGTTGCCGCCGCTCGAGTTGAGCAGCGGGTTGGCGTTGGTGCCGCTGTTGTGGAAGTCGAAGTAGTAGGCGCCGGGCTTGAACCACCAGGTGCTGTGCCGGCACGCGCTGTTGCCGGCCATCATGGCCGAGAGACCGTACGCGTCGTCGTAGTAGCCGGGCTCGAAGGTGACCACCGAGTTCGGCGTGGTGCAGGACGGCAGGGCGCGGCGCGCCGGCACCGTCGAGGTGGCCGGTGCGTAGTTCGGGTCGTCGCCGAGCGCGTTCGCGCCCGTGCCGTAGTTGCAGTAGGCCGCCGGGTTGCTGACGATCGTGCCGGTGCAGGCGCCGCGGGCGTACACCCTGGTGTTGGTGTTCAGGCTGCCGTTCACCACGTCGATGGTGGAGTTGGAGAACACCACGCCGTGCACGTTGAAGGCGGAGCCGGTCGGCTGCTGGATGTTCACGCCGTCCTCGCCGGCGATCCGGCCCAGGGTGAGGATCGCGCTGCCCGGCCGGTTGCACTGGGTCAGCGACGGGCACTGGATGAGGACCTTGGCAGGGTCGGCGGTGCAGCTGACCGCGGCGGAGTCGGCGCCGTAGAAGTTCGGCAGCGTCAGGGTGTCCGAGCCGCCGAAGCAGTGCTGACCGGAGGCGTTGTTGTAGCCGCTGTTGCGGATGTTGTTGATCGCGGCCTGCATGGCGCCGTCCGCGTTGTACACGTCGGCCGCCTGGTCGCGCATGACCACGGTGGTGCGCAAGCTTGTATCGGCCAGGGTCAGCAGCGCGGCCAGTCCGATCGAGAGCACCGTGACGACGACGAGCACCAGCACCAGGGACGCCCCGCGGTCGTCGGACAGGGCGGCTCGGGGCGCGAGCCTGCGGATCATGACTGC
>DASXTS010000288.1:0-13184 GCA_036505275.1 Pseudonocardiaceae bacterium | reverse complement strand
GACAGGTCGTCCATCACCGCGGGGGCGCGTTCGGCCAGGCTGGGTGAGTAGCGGGTCTGGGTGCCGATCATGCGCAGCGGCAGGCCGATGCGGTAGCAGCCGTCCTCGGTGCGCTCCAGGATCCGCCAGGCGGCCAGCTCGCTGGCCAGCCGGTGCGCGGTGGAGATCGGCAACCCGGCCAGCCGCGCGATCTCGGTCAACGAGTGCGCGTTGCCGCTGGTGAACGTCATCAGGATCGCGGTCACCTTGCTGATCACCGATCGACCGAGGTCGGTCGAGTTGCCGGCCATGCCCCACCGCCCTTCCAGCCGTTCGCCTCGGTCGAAGGTCAGCACCTGCGTCCCACCGACCCGCCGGGTCGCGTCGGGGCAAAGACCGAGGTTAAGGCTAGGCCGACTCCGCGGGTTCGGCATGTCGACGACCTGGCGTGACGGCCATCTGAGGTTCCTGTTTTCACCGCCATGGGCGATGATGGCTCGCTGTTACCCCAGTTCGTGTGCTTTCCAGCGCTCGGGAAGGGTGCGATGGCGGCACCAGCGGATGGCACGACCGAGGTCTTCGTGGGGCGAGAGGCCGAGCTGGGCATCCTCCGGGCCGCGCTGGAGGCGGTGCGCGCCGGGCGCCCGCGGGTGGTCCTGGTCGAGGGTCCGGCCGGGATGGGCAAGACCGCGCTGGTCGATCGGTTCCTTCAGCTGGAGGACGGCGTGCAGGTACTGCGGGCCAGCGGCGAGCCGTGGGAGGCGTTGGTTCCCTATGGTGTGATCGACCAGCTGACCAGGGGTACCGGCATCAACCGGGCGAGGATCATGGCCAGCCGCGAGCAGGCGCTTCCGGTCGACGAGCCAATCAGCGTCGGGACCCTGCTGCTGAGCCTGGTGGAACAGTTCGACCAAGGCAGCCCGGTCGTGCTGGTCGTCGACGACGCGCATTGGGCCGACATCGATTCGCTGCGGGCGCTGCTGTTCGCATTGCGCCGACTGGTCACCGAGCCGGTACTGACCGTGCTGACCGTCCGCCCGGAGGATGTCGCCAGGCTGCCGGCCGGGTTGCGTCGGATCGCCGCCGGTCCGATCGGCACTACGGTGCAGCTGGGCGCCCTTGGCGCGAGCCAGGTGCAGATGCTGGCCACGTCCATCGGGTTGACCGACCTCTCGTTCCGCACCGCGCAGCGGCTGCAGGCGCACACCAAGGGCAACCCGCTGTACGTTCGGGCCCTGCTGTCCGAGGTTCCCCCGGACCGGTGGCGGGACTGGCAGCCGGTGCTGCCCGCGCCCCGCGGGTTCGCCTCATCGGTGGTGCGCCGGCTGGAGTCCTGCGATCCCGCGACGAGACGGCTGGTGGAGGCGGCCGCGGTGCTCGGCGGCCATGCCTGGCTGGCCACCACGGCCGCCGTCGCCAACGTCGCAGAGCCGCTGTCCGCGCTGGAGGAGGCGGCGGTCGTCGATCTGCTGCACGTGCGCGACGGGGACGGCCTGCGGGAGCTGGCCTTTCCGCACCCACTGGTGCAGGCCGCGGTGTACGGCCAGTTGGGACCGCTGCGGCGGGCCCGGCTGCACGCGGCGGCCGCGGAGTTGCTGGATGACGATGCGGCGGTGTTGAGGCATCGGGTGGCGGCCTCCGACGCGCCGGACCCGAAGCTGGCGGCTGAGCTGGAGGCATTTGCCCGACGGGAGGCCAACGCCGGAGCGTGGGCCAGCGCGGCCTCCGCACTGGTGCAGGCCAGCCGGCTCAGCCCAACCCGAGCCCTGCGGGAATCCCGCATGTTGCGGGCCGTCGACGCGATGGTCGGTGCCGGCGACCTGGAGCACGCGGGCACGTTTGCGCGGGAAATCATGGTGTTTCCGGCGGGCGCGATGCGCGACGCCGCCCTGGGCTACCTCGCCGTCGTGCGCGGCCGGCCCGGTGAGGCGGACAACCTGCTGCGCAGCGCGTGGGAGCGCGCCGACCCGGCCGAAGACCCGGCAATGGCCGCTACCATCGCCCAGCGCCTCGCGCTGCACGGAGTCGGCCGGCTGGACGGTGTCGAGGTGGTCGACTGGGCCAGCCGGGCCATCGAGTTGGCCACCCCGGAGGACCCGGTACGCGCCGAGGCGCAGGCCGTCCTCGGCTTGGGGCTAGCCTGGCGCGGCCGCATCTCCGAGGGCATGGCCGCGCACGAGGCGGCCCTTGAACAGATCACCAATAGCGGGGACAGCGCGCTGCCACCGAGGATCCGGATGGCCCACGGCTGGCTGCGGCTGGTCGACGACGACATCGCCGGCGCCCGCGCCGAACTCATGGAGACCGCCCCGGCGGCCCTTGGCCGTGGGTCGGTCCGGATCGCGCTGTGGGCCTATGCCTGGCTGGCGCTGGCCGACTACGCCATCGGCAGCTGGGACGAGGCCATCGTCAACGCCGAACGGGCCATCGCGCTGCTGGAGGAAAGTGGTCACGCGTGGCTACGCCCGCTGGTGCGCTACGCCGCGACCGTGGTGCCGGCCGCTCGCGGCGACCGGCAGACCGCCGAGGAACACGTGCGGCAGGGCATGGCGCAAACCGGCGACTACGAACTCATGATCGTGGGCGGCGCCCTCGCCAGGGCCCACCTGTCGGCCGCCCTCGGCGATCATGACGCCGTACTGCGCGCCCTCGAGCCGCTGACCTCCATGCCGAGCAGTGCGGCGAGCAACGAGCCCGGCTTCTGGCCATGGCGCGACCTCTATGGCGGCGCCCTGGTCGGCGCCGGCAGGCTGGACGAGGCCGAGGCCTTCCTCGCCCCCCGCGAGGCCCTCGCCAATCAGCGACACCGGCGCAGCGAGATCGCCCGGCTGGCCAGGGTCCGCGGCCACATCGAATCGGCCAGAGGGAATCCGGAGGCCGCGGAGACGACCTTCCAACACGCCCTGGACCAACTCGGCCAGATGCCCCTGCCCTTCGAGCGTGCGCTGATCGAACTCGCGTATGGCCAGACCCTGCGGCGGCACGGCAAACGCCGCGCCGCCGCGACCCAGCTGCAGGCCGCCGCCGACCGGTTCTCCATGCTTCGAGCCCGGCCCTATCAGGAGCGCTGCGAACGCGAGTTGGTCGCCTGCGGCTTGTCACCGGCCGAGCGCCGGACCTTCGACCCGACCAGGCTCACCGCCCAGGAACTGGCGGTCGCCCGACTGGTGGCCGAAGGCTTGAGCAACCGCCAGGTCGCCGCGGAGCTTTTCGTCAGCATCAAGACCGTCCAGTTCCACCTCACCCACGTCTACGCCAAGCTCGGCATCGGCTCTCGCGCCGAGCTGGCCGCCCGGCTCCACGACAGCACCGGCCACAACAACACCGGCCACGACGGCGGCGCCGACCTCGGCGGCACCGATCTCAACGGCAACGACCCCCGCTGAGCCGCGGTTCGCGCGTCGCACGCGGTTTGGCGGCGCGGTTCCGCCTAGTGGGAGACCCGGCTGCGATAGCGCGGCTGCCAGCATGCTCCAAGCGTGGCTGGTCACGGGGGACCGTCCGGTTGTCGCGGGCAGGTGCCGCGTTGAGCGCACCGCCCTCGTCCGCTGGCCGCTGCGCCAGCGTCGGACGGCCCGACCCGGCCAGCGAGTCCGCACCGGAAAGTTTGCTGCCTGTGCCGCGCGAAAGCGTCGACGGCGCGGGCGAGACAGCCAACGCGCACGTGTCCGAGGAGCCATTTGTCGGCCGGCGGGCCGAGCTGGATGTGATGCGCACGGCGCTGCGGGAGGTGCGATCCGGTCATCCCCGCCTGATCCTGGTGCAGGGCCAACCGGGAGCCGGCAAGACGGCGCTTGTCGAGCGGTTTGTGCGTGGCGAAGGCGACCTGCAGATGCTGCGCGCCGACGGGGAGCGGCTGGAGGCGTTCGTCGGCTTCGGCGTCGTTGATCAGCTGGTTCGGGCGGTGGATGCGACCGGCGCACGCCTGCTCATGCCTCGCGAGCCGGTGCAGTCGGTCGATGAGCCGGCCAAGGTGGGTGCTCGACTGCTGACGTTGCTGGCCGAGCTCGAGGGCAAGGGCCCAGTGGTCCTGGTGGTCGACGATGCCCAGTGGGCGGACGTCGAGTCGCTGCGGGCGCTGCTGTATGCGATGCGCCGCCTGGTTGCCGGGCGGGTGCTCAGCGTGCTGGTGGTGCGGGACGATGAGGAGGCCGACCGGCTGCCGGAGGGGTTCCGTCGCCTGGCCGGTGGCCAACGGGGCGTCACACTGACCTTGGCGCCGCTGAACGTTGCGGAGGTGCGGGCGGTGGCCGCCGCGGTGCGCGATGCCGATCTTGCGGCGGCCCTTGCCGTGCGGCTGCACGACCACACTCGGGGCAACCCGGGCTACCTGCGGGCGGTGTTGGCCGAACTGCCCGAGCGACAGTGGTCCAGCCTGGGTCCGGTGCTGCCGGCGCCAAGGGCATTCGCCGGGTCGGTGCGGCGCCGGCTGGACGCGTGTAGCCCTCCGGTGCGGCGGCTGATCGAGGCCAGCTCGGTGCTCGGGGACGGCGTCCGGCTGACCACCGTGGCCGCGCTGGCCGGAGTGGAGGAGCCGTTGGCGGCGCTGGAGGAGGCCAGCGTCGTCGGGCTGCTGGGCGCCCGGACCACGCCTGGGGTGCGCGACGTGGAGTTCCCGCACCCGCTGGTACGGGCAGCGGTCTATCACCAACTGGGGCCGGCGCGGCGGGTCGCACTGCATCTGGCCGCCGCCGGACTCCTCGAGGATCAGGCGGCGGCGCTGCGGCACCGCGTGGCGGCGGCCGACCCGCCGGACGAGCGACTAGCCGCCGAGCTGGCGGCCCTCGCCGGGCGCGAGGAGGCCGCCGGAGCGTTCGGAGAGGCGGCATCGACGCTGATGGATGCCAGCCAGATGAGCCCGCCGGGGCCCCACCGGGAAGATCGGCTGCTGCAAGCGGTCGATGTCCTGGCTTCCGCGGGCGGCCTGGTGCAGGCCGACCCATTTCTGGCGGAGGTCGCTGGCCTGGCCCAGGGCGCACGGCGCGACGCGCTACTCGGCCTGCTGGCAATCCTGCGCGGCCGGCCGGCGGAAGCCGAGGAGCGGCTGACCAGGGCGTCTGACAATTCCGATGCTGGCCGGGACGCCGAGCTGGCCGCGCTCATCGCGTTGCGAAGAACACTCCACTCGGTGGGCCGGATGCGTGCCGCCGACATCACCGAATGGGCCGGCCAGGCGAGCACACTCGCCAGTCCCGGCGCGGCGGTTCAGATCGAAGCGGAGGCGCTGCGCGGGCTGGGGCTGGGTTGGCTGGGCCGGGTCCAGGACGGGCTACGGGTCCACGAGGCAATTGTCGACCGGCTGGAAGGTGGCGCGAACACGGCACTGATGCAGCCGGTGAGGGCCGCACACGGCGGGCTGCTCGTGGCGGCCGACGATCTCGCCGGGGCGCAGGTGGCGCTCTCCGAGGCGACCCTCGTCGACCAGCACGCCGGCTCGACCAGCACTGCGGTGTGGGCATTCGTATGGCAGGCGCGGGCCGGCTTCCTGCTCGGAGCCTGGGATGAGGCAGCCGCGGCCGCCGAGCACGCCGTGTCGCTGCAGGAGGAGGCCAGGCACGAATGGTTGCGGCCGCTCGCCCGGTGGGCGGCGGCCTGTGTGCCCTCGGCGCGGGGCGATTGGCCGGTGGCCGAGGAACACGTCCGGTTGGCTGCGGCCCAGGCCGGGGACTACGAGCTCATGATCGTGGCGGCCGCGCTGGCCCGAGCCCACCTGGCCGCTGCTCGGGCGGACCATGAGGCGGTGCTGCGTGCACTCGAGCCCGTGCTGGGAATCCAGCCGCGAGAGGCGATCGACGAGCCAGGCTGCTGGCCATGGCAGGAGCTCTACGGCGACGCGCTGGTGAGCGCCGGTCAGCTGGCGGGGGCCGCGGCATTCCTCGTGCCGCACGAAAAGCTCGCCGCCGCACGCGGCCGGCTGTCAACCATGGCGGCTCTGGCGCGGGTCCGCGGGCGGCTGGAGGCGGCCATGGGTCGCTCGGCGGCCGCCGAGGCGGCGTTCAGGCAGGGGCTGGACCAATTGGACCGGCTCTCGCTGCCGTTCCAGCGAGCTCTGCTGGAGTTGAGCTATGGCCAGATGCTGCGCCGTCACGGCCGGCGTCGGGCGGCGGCCGGGCAACTGGAGGCCGCGCACGAACGGCTCACCCAGCTTGGTGGGCGGCCCTACCTTGAGCATTGCGAGCGCGAGCTGAGCGCCTGCGGTCTCGCTCCGGCCAAACGGCACACCCTCGATCCCGGTCGCCTGACCGCACAGGAGTTCGCCGTCGCCCGGCTGGTGGCCTCCGGCATGAGCAACCGGCAGGTCGCCGCGGAGCTGTACGTCAGCATCAAGACCGTCCAGTTCCACCTCACCCACATCTACTCGAAACTCCAGCTCAGCTCCCGCGCCGAACTGGCCGCCAACTACGACATGCTCGTGCAGGCGTAACAGCCGGCTTTCAGCGCAACCTTCTCAGGTGACCGGCGGCAATTCCGGGCCGGTGGTGCCGAGTTGCTCTCGGGCGATGATTGGCTCGACGGGCCACCTGATGCCCGCAGGTGGCCAGCTCTGCCCGGTTTGGCGTAGGAACTGAGCCGGTGGTTGGTAGATAGGTGGCTGGGCGTCGGCCGGGATGAGGCTCTTCCACTCGACACCCGCGGTCCGTTGCCGGTGCTCCTCTTTGATCCTCGCGAGCAGGTCCGGTTGGGTAACCAGGTCGACCGCCGTCGCCGCCAGGTAACGGGTCGCGGCGAGCATCCCCTGGTGTCCGATGTTGTGCGCGGTGCAGGCAGTGGCGGCCCAGTTGTGGTTGGGTACGCCGGGCGGCCAGCATGCCGCGTAGAACCCGACCCGCGGGGTGATCCAGCTGACATCGGCGGCGTCGGACGACGGCCCACCGACGTTGGTCGGCCGGGGTGGCGCAAGTGGCACGATGCCGTCCGGTAGACCCACCTCCGGTCGGCCGAGCGCCCGCTGCAACGACTTGGCGAACGCGACGTCGTCAGTGGTGAATCGGGGTGGGCCGATGGCCTGCATGTTGTCGAAGACCAGCTCGGCCGCCGCCTTGTTGCCGATCAGGTTCCACACCGCGGCGTTGAATCGGTAGAACAGCCTGGTTTGGCTTGCCGATGCGGCGGCGTGGGCGCAGGCCACGACCTTGTTGTCGAGCACCTGCAGGCGAGCCGGGCTACCTTCGCGCACGTAGTACCATATCGAGCAAATGTCCGGTGTGACGTTTGGCGCGCCACCACCGTTGATCAGCGCGTAGTGTATGCGGCCGGCCGGCCCGACGTTTTTCTCCCGTAGGTACTCGGTCATGTGCGCCATCAGCAATGCGCCGTCCAGGCCGCTACGGTTACCCAGTGGGGACCCGCCGTGACCGGCCGCACCGAGGAACGTGAATGTCGTCGACTGCAGGGCGCTGAACGGACTCCAGTCCACCGATGTTACCGGTAGTGGATGCCAGTCCATGAATGCGTCCAAGCCATTGTAGGCGCCATCACGCACCGCGTAGGCCTTGCCAACCAGCTGCTCCTCGCCGGTCGAGCCGAAGTATTTCAGCGTCGCATTCAGGCTCTGCCGTTTCAGGCCATGGGCTATCGCGACGGCAGCTCCGGCAGTGGCCACGCCAAGCAGGTTGTGCCCATCGCCGTGACCAGGACCGTAGGTGGGGCCGTAGGCGTCATAGTTGTAGATCAGAGGATCGTGCGTGGTCACACCCCGACGCTGGGACAACCCAGGCAGTGCGTCGTACTCGCCGTTGAAGCCAAGCACCGGACCACCGCTACCGTGCTGGAAAGTGGCAATGAACGCCGCCGGGAAACCGGCGGTCCCCCACGCGATCCGGAACCCGTTCCGCGTGAGGAACCGGGCCACGGCCAAGGATGACTCCCACTCGCGCAACGACAGTTCGGCGAGCTCCCAGATCTGATCATTGAGTCGGATCAGATCGTCCTGGTTCTCATTGATCCAGGCCAGCGCCACATCCTTGGCCGCGGACTGCTGCGCCAGCCCCGTCGGCGGCTGATACGTCTGAGAATTGACAGCAATCGCCTGGTCGTAGCCGGTGGTCGCGGCGTACACCGGATCCGACACGGCCAGCCCCAATGCGCCGGCGCCGGCCGTCGCAGCCGCGCCCTGAAGCAGCCGCCGCCTACTGACCTCACGCGCCGCCAACGACTTGATCTCCTTCGGGTCCACCTGGACCTCCATCAGATTGCGTAACTGCAGTAGATCCGAACCGCGCCGCTGGCCGGTTCAGGCGGCGCACCCTCGTGCGCACCGTCGGGGAGTTGGGACAAGCCCGGGATAAACCCGCTGATCTCAATTGACAATGGGCGGGCCTCCTGATGGCTGGTAGAGCGGACATGGGTCCGGCGCGTGTCGATTGGCCACACGAGAACGGCGCCCGGTCGGCTCGGGGTAAGTTTTGTGCGCGGTGCAGACGCCGGCAAGCCCCCAGGCGACCTCGCGTTCCGACCAGCACGGTCCCGGCGGCGGCGCCCGCCGCAGGTTGGCCCGGCGCACGCAGGCGCCCGAAGCGCCGCTCGCCGCCGTACGAAGTGCGCACCCAGCCCAACACTAGGGGTTTGGCTGGCGCAAAGACCGCATCCGGCTACTTGTCTGGACGCTGACGCTTGTCTGGACGCTGACGCTTGTCTGGACACTGACGCGCGCCGGTGACGCACGTCCTCGCAGGCGCCTTTGGTCGAGGTCGGGAGGCACTGATGGGCGACGAGGAGGGCGCCGCCGATGCACACCCGCAAGATCTTTCGCGACGCCGGGAGGCAGGTGAAGGTGGCTGGTAACTCCACCGATTCGGGACGGTCGGTGACCAGCAAGGTGGCCGCCATCCTGATGACGTTCAGCGGTGGCAGCGAGCACTCGTTGACCGAGATCGCGCGGCTGGCCGGGTTACCGACCTCCACCGCGCACCGGCTGGTGTGCGAGCTGGCCGCCCGCCGGATCCTGGAACGCACCGAGAACGGCTCCTACCGGACCGGACTGTCACTCGGGATCATCGGCAGTCAGGCTCACGTCACACCCAGCGTGGCGGAACGGGCGCCGGCGGTGATGGAGGATCTGTCCGCCGGGGCCCGCGCCGACGTCCGTCTTGGCGTGCTGCATCACCTGGAGGTCGCCTACATCGAGAAGCAGGTCGGACACCGCCCGGTGACCACCTTCACCCCCGCCGCCACCCTGCCGCTGCACGCCACCGCGCTGGGCAAGGCCCTGCTGGCCTTCGTCTCGCCGCGCATCGTCGACCTGGTCACCGCCACCGGCCTGAGGGCCTACACGCCATACACCATCACCACGCCGGACCGGTTACGCCGGGCGTTGGCGGTGATCAGGCTGACCCGCGTCGCGGTGTCGCGCTGGGAGCTGAAGCTCGGCGTGTCGGCGGTGGCCATGCCGGTGTTCGGACCGGGCGGCACCGTGGTGGCGGCGCTGGAGATGCAGCTCCGGGATCTGCGAAACGACTTCCAGAACATCAAGGCCGCGCTGCTGGTCGCCTCCCGCAGCCTGAGCCGGGAGCTGGCCAACGGGCTGCTCAACGGGTACCCGATGCCCCTGCCGCACACCGGCGGCCGGTCACCGGACTGGCCCGCGGAGCTCGCCCACTCGACCTAGTTCGGCGCGGCCGTCGCCTCCGACATGGATCACGGCGGAAGGGGAGGAAACGTGACGGCGGAGGATCAACGCAGCACAGCTACGGTGTCCGAACCCGTGACCCACCAGCTGATCGAGCGTCCGGTCCGGCCGTTGCCCGGTCCACGCCGCCTGATCAAGGACCTCGGCGTCGTCTACATCGCCAACGCCGTCATTGGGCTGATCTTCGCCGCCACCGGTCCGGTCGCCGTCATCCTTGCGGTGGGCGCCCAGGGCCGGCTCTCCCAGGCCGAGCTGGCGTCCTGGATCTTCGGCGTGTTCCTGCTGAACGGCATCCTCACGGTGCTGGCCTGCTGGCTGTACCGCCAGCCGCTGGCCTTCTTCTGGACCATACCGGGCACCGTGCTGGTCGGTCCGGCGCTGACCCACCTGAGCCTGCGCCAGGTGGTCGGCGCGTACCTGGCCACCGGGCTGCTGATCCTGGCGCTCGGCCTCAGCGGCTGGGTGCGTAAGGCGATGGCCGCCATCCCGATGCCCATCGTGATGGCCATGGTCGCCGGCGTCTTCCTGCGCTTCGGGATCGACCTGGTGCTCGCCCTACGCAAGGACATCTTGATCGCCGCGCCGATGGTGGCAGTGTTTCTGCTGCTCAATGCGCTGCCCACGATCGGCCGCCTGATGCCGCCCATGATCGGCGCACTCCTCATCGGCGGTGTGGCGGTGGCGCTGTCCGGCCGGTTCAACCCGGGGCCGGGGGCCACACACTGGATCGCCGCGCCGGTGTTGCAGGTTCCGCAGTGGTCGGCGCAGGCGATGGTCGAGCTGGTCGTTCCGCTGGCCATCACTGTGCTGGTCGTGCAGAACGGCCAGGGGATCGCCGTGCTGAGGTCCGTCGGGCACTCTCCGCCGGTCAACTTCGTCACCATCGCCTGCGGCGCCTGGTCGCTGCTGACCGCAGCCGTCGGTGCGGTGTCCACCTGCCTCACCGGCCCGACGAACGCCCTGCTGTCGGCGTCCGGCGAGCGGCACCGGCACTACACGGCCGGCGTCGTCTGCGGGCTGCTGGCGATCCTGTTCGGGCTGTTCGCACCGCTTTTCACCGGCCTGATGCTGGCCGCGCCGGCCGCCTTCATCGCAACCCTCGGCGGGCTGGCCATGCTGCGGGTGCTGCAGTCGTCCTTCGTGACCGCGTTCAGCGGCCGCTTCACCCTGGGCGCGCTGATCACCTTCATGGTCACGGTGGCCGACGTGAAGATCCTCAACATTGGCGCGGCATTCTGGGGTCTGGTCGCCGGCGTCGTCATCTCCCTGCTGCTCGAGCGGGCCGATTTCACCCCGGACAGCGACTGACGGACGGCGACCAATGGACGGCTAACCAACGGACGGCGACTAACTCTCGGTCGGCACCAGGGAGCCGGCCCCGACGCCGAGCGAGGCGTTCACCGCGTCGATGGCGTGCTTGACCGCCACACCCACCCATGCACCGGCCGACCCGGCGGCGACCTGCTGCATCCTTTGCCGGATCGCGCGCCGGTCGGACCGCGGGAAGAGGTGCCGCTCGAGGCCGACGGCCAGCGCAAGGGACACCACCGCCGCGGTCTCCCGCGACGCCGGGTGACTCAGCACCACGGCGTCCGAGAGGTGGTCCATCAGCTCGTGCTCGATGCGGTCATCGGCCTGGTGCACGTGGTGCACCGGGATGAGCCCGAGCACCCTGTCCTCGTCCATGTCCAGCACGCCGGCCGCGACCAGCCGGCCCTGCACCGCGGCGCGGGCTCCCTTCGCCAGGTGGCGCACCCGGTACTCCGGCTCCCGCGCCTTGGCCTCACCGGCGATGGTCGCCAGCGCGGCGTCGAGCAGGGAATCACCCACCGGCTGCGGGTCGACCACCGTGACATGGGCGTCGGCGAGTGCAACCCGCTCGCGCAGCACCAGGTCGAGCAGCAGCGCGCCACCGAGCCCAAGATCAAGGTAGGTGGCCGGAATCAGCAGCCGTCCGGTGGCCTTGTGGACCGCCAGCAGGAAGAGGTCCTCGGCGAGGGTGACCATGCGTCGATTATCGGCTCTCCGTGTCGGGCATCCACCGCCCGCCGGCGCTGGAGAAGCCGGGAATCCGCCGTCGCCGGCCGCCGTCCGGGTCGGGGCCGAAGCGTTCCCCGGTCTCCAGCCCGGCAATGGCGGCCATGTCGGCGTCATCCAACTCGAAGTCGAAGACGTCGACGTTTTCCCGGATCCGCGCCGGTGTCACGGACTTCGGGATGACCACATTGCCGAGTTGGAGGTGCCAGCGCAGCACGACCTGGGCCGGCGTCCTGCCATGCTTCCCGGCCAGCCGGGTGACCGCCGGCTGGTCGAGCACGCGGCCCTGGCCGAGCGGGCTCCAGGCCTCGGTCACGATGCTGTGCTCCGCGTCGAACTGGCGCAGCTCCGCTTGCTGGAGGTTCGGGTGCAGCTCCACCTGATTCACTGCCGCAACGATGTCCGTCTCGGTCTGAAGCCGTTGCAGGTGCGGTATCTGGAAGTTGGACACCCCGATGGCCCTGGCCCGGCCGTCGGCGTAGATCCTTTCCAGAGCCCGCCAGGTGGGCACGTAGGCGTCCTTCGCCGGCACCGGCCAGTGAATGAGATAGAGGTCGACGTAGCCCAGGTCGAGCCGCCGCAGGCTGGCGTCGAACGCCTGGAACGCCCGGTCGTAGCCGTGATCGTCGTTCCACAGTTTCGTGGTGATGAACAGTTCTTCGCGGGCGATTCCGCTGGACGCAATCGCCCGGCCGACGCCGACCTCGTTACCGTAGAGGGCCGCGGTGTCGATGCTGCGGTAGCCGGCCTCGAGCGCTGCCAGCACCGCCGGTCCGACGGCGGAATCGGGTACCTGGAAGACGCCGAACCCGAGTTGCGGCATCCGGACGCCGTTGTTCAGCACGACGTCCGGAATCGCGGCGACCACCTCTACCTATGTCCAGACGGTGAGGAAGGTGTCGTTGAGCTCGCGTTGGATGTAGAAGATGCCCTTGGCGAGTTGGTCCTCGGTCCAGTTCACGGTGGGGAAGTCGGGGAAAGTGCGGTAGCCCAGGCCGGCGAAGACCTCGTTGCGGTTGCCGGCCGGGTCGAAGAAGTAGATGGTGGTGCCGCGGGTGATGCCGTGGCGGGTGGGGCCGAAGTCGATGGACACGTCGTCCATGCTGAAGATGTCCCCGGCGCGCAGGATGGCGTTCCAGTCCTCCAGGTGGTAGGCGAAGTGGTGCAGCTTGCCGTTGGGGCCCTTCACCACGGCGAAGTCGTGCGGGGACTCCCCGCAGGCCATCCAGGAGCCCAGCACCTCCGGGTGCGAGATGTTGGTGATCGCCCGCTCGGCCGCGTGGAAGTCCAGCACCTCCATGAAGAACCGCTCCACCAGGCCGGGGTCCTCGGCCGGCACCAGGGCGTGGTCGATCCAGTGCACGGCGCAGCCGCGGGCGTCCCGCGGCCACGGGTCGGGGTTCAGCGCCCCGGTGTCGGTACCGGAGTACTCGATCTCGTTGTACAGCTCGATCACCTGCTCCGACGGCAACGTGATCCGCACCCCGTCGCCGACGGTCAGGTTCTCGCCCTTCGAGACCCGCGCGGTGCTGGCGCCGAA
>DASXTS010000287.1:0-1666 GCA_036505275.1 Pseudonocardiaceae bacterium | reverse complement strand
CGGCCAGCTCGGGGTCGGCGGAGGTGCCGACCACCGGGACCGGGTCGGTGTGGACCGCGGGGGCGGGGAAGCCGCCCAGCCCGAACACCTCGCCCACGCCCAGCTCCCTGGCGGCGTCGACGACCTGCTCGCAGAACCCACCCCAGCGGAAGTCGGGCTCGGGTCCGGTCAGCAGCAGCGCGTCGCGCTCCCCGCCCGGCGCGGCCAGCGACAGCTCGATGGGCGACCACCTGACCTCCTCGATGGTGCCGCTGGCCAGGCGCACCACCGGCCGCCGGTCGCGGAAGTCGAGCAGCTCGTCGGCGTCGAAGGTGCCGAGCGTGCGGGCGTTCCAGCGCGAGTGCAGGAACACCGCGGCGGTCTGGCCGGCCAGCCCGGCGTCGGTCCATCCGGTCAGGTGGACCACCAGGAACGGGTCCCGCAGCGCGGGACGCTCCGTCAACTCGAGAAGCTTGCCCATGCAAGGCAGGGTAGCGAACTGTTGCGGTTGAGGTCGGCGGGTGTTCGTGAGGGTCAGTGCTTGTTGGCGTGGTGGTGGTGCCGTGGGCGTGGGATAGGGTGTGAACGTGCGTTCGATCTCGCCGCCGTTCGTGGTCGCCCTACCTACTGGGGCCAAGGTTCGTACCCGGCTGCGCCTGAGCATCGCCGACGAGGCGGTGCTCCTCCAAGTCGGCGAGTACCTGGGCAGCCTCGCCAGCGGGGATCCAATGTCTGCCGCTCATTCAGAGCCACCCATCGTGATCGCGGCGCCTACTCGACCGGCTCGCCCGCCTCAGCGGCAGCACCCGTGTCCCCGCCGCGGTTTGGTGCCGGCGTTGCGTGCCGCCGTAGCGGCAGGTACGCGCGCTGCTGCCAGCCCGACGCCGAAATCTCAGCCGGCAGGAGCGGATCCGGCGAGACCGCGCCGCCAGCCGACATCGGCGGTGCCACGGCTGGGCGTTCGCCAGCCAAGGTGAGCAGGACCGCCGGCAGCAGCACCAGCGCGGCGACCCCGCCGTACCAGGAGTTGCGAAGCTGGACCTTGATGCCGTACCGGGATGCGAGCCGGCCGACCACGTGGAAGCCCATCATTTTTGACACGGCGACGTCGGCCGCCAATGGCGCGGCCAGCCGCCTGTTGGCCTCGATCAGCTCGGCGTCGCTCATCCCGATCCCGCGGTCCTCGATCTCGAGCACGTAACCGGTGCCGGCCGGATCGCCGGAGATTTGCACCTTGGTGCCGGGCGGGGAGAACGAGGTGGCGTTCCCGATCAACTCGGCGAGCAGATGGGCGACGTCGCTGGCGGCCTGGCCGGACAGCCGGAGGTCATCCATAGGGGCAACCTGCACGCGAGAGTATTCCTTGAGCTCAGCCAGCGCGGCCTCCACCACGTCGCGCAGCGGTACCGGCGCGCTCCAGCGGCGGTGCTGCTCCACGCCCGAGAGCACGATCAGGTTCTCCGCGTTGCGCCGCAGACGAGTGGCGAGATGGTCGATCCGGACCAGCTCTTCGAGCCGGTCCGGGTCGACCTCGCCCCGCTCCAGCTCCTCGATCAGCTCGAGCTGCCGGTCGACCAGCCCCTGGCTACGTCTGGCAAGGTTGTGGTACAGCTCGCCGATGCTCTTGCGCAACGCCGCTTGCTCGGTGACATCGCGGATGTTCAGCACCAGCCCGTGGACGCGGGGA
>DASXTS010000286.1:0-9479 GCA_036505275.1 Pseudonocardiaceae bacterium | reverse complement strand
ATCCCCATCTTGTTGGCCAGCTGCTGCGCGGCCCCCTCCGCCAGCGGGCCGTGCGGGACCGGCAGCGTGAACGACAGCTGCACCATGCCATCGCCCCTGGTGTCCCCGTACGGCCTGACCATCGGCTGGTTCATGGCAAGGTTCATGGCGCTGCCTCCAGCTGCTCGGCCGCAGGGTTGTAGTAGCCCTCGGCCTTGGGGATGACGCCGTCGGCGCCCTTGCCGGCGTCCGGGGGACGCTTCATCAGGCCGAAGGTGCCGTCCGCGATCGCGTTGAGCAACCCGCTGTCGCCGCTGTCAACGATGCGTTCGAGCAGGTCGACGGCCTCGCCGAGGACCTGGTGAGCGCGCTTGACGATGAAGCCGTCCGGGGCCGGGCGGAAGTCCTCGCGGAGGTTACCGGCGGCGCCCAGCACGTAGCGGACGTTGGCCAGCGCGAGATCGCGGTCGGACAGGAACGGGGTGACCACGGCCTCGGTCATCATGCCGACGAGCAGGATGCCCTGGCCGGTCAGCGCCCCGGCGAGGTTGAAGAAGCCGTCGAGCAGGTAGCCGCGGAAGACGTCGCCGGTCATGTGCTTGGTGGGCGGCATCCACTTCAGCGGCGCGTCCGGGAACAGCTCGCGGGCCAGCAGGGCGTGCGCCAGCTCCAGCCGGAACGAATCCGGCAACGAAGGGTTGATCTCGAAGGCGTGGCCGAGGCCAAGCAGGTGGTCGGGCAGCCCGGCCTCGTGCGCGAAGTGCTCGTTGAGCAGCTGGGACACCGTGACCGTGTGCGCCGCGTCGACGGCGTCGGCCGTGGTCAGGTAGTTGTCCTCGCCGGTGTTGATGATGATGCCGGCCCTGGCGTGCACCTGCCGGGAGAACCGCTGGTCGACGAAGGTGCGCACCGGGTTGATGTCGCGGAAGAGGATGCCGTACATCGAGTCGTTGAGCATCATGTCCAGCCGGTGCAGGCCGGCCAGGGTGGCGATCTCGGGCATGCACAGGCCGGAGGCGTAGTTGGTCAGCCGCACGTAGCGGCCCACCTCGCGGGACAAGTCGTCCAGCGCGGCGCGCATGATGCGGAAGTTCTCACCGGTCGCGTAGGTGCCGGCGAAGCCGTGGTGGGTGGGCCCCTCCGGCACGTAGTCCAGCAGCGACTGCCCGGTGGAGCGGATCACCGCGATGACGTCCGCGCCGGCGCGGGCGGCGTTGGCGGCCTGCAGCACGTCCTCGTCGATGTCGCCGGTGGCCACGATGAGGTAGATCCACGGCCGCTGCGGCGGGTCACCCAACTTGGCGATCAGGCGCGACCGCTGGGCGCGGTTGCGGTCGATGGTGCGGATGCCCCGGCCGACGGCGGAGGCGGCGGCGCGAGCCGTGCGGGTACGGGCCGCGCCGGTCGGCACGGCGTAGCGCACCCGCCCGGCGGCGGTGGCCTCGGCGAGCTCGACGAGCGACCGGTACGCCCCGGTTTGCAGCGCATGGAACACCGGAAGGCTCGCGCCATGGGCCAGTCCGCAGTGCTCCCGCACGGTGTCGACCACTCGGTTCACCCACGGCACGTCGCCGGCCGGGTGCGCGGAGTCGGCGCCGGTCAGCCCCGCGAGCCGCAGCGTGGCCCGCTCCACGCTGACCGTGGTGTGGGCCTTGGCCAGCGCGATCACCGGCTCGGCGGCCCTGGCGGCCAGCGAGCGTGCCCTGGCCACCACGGCGGGGTCGAGGTCGAGCAGACCACTCATGTCCGCAGCGCTCCTTCGCCGGCGAATATGGTTCTGCCCCGGACGACGGTCCGCAGGCACCGTGGGGTCGGCCCGTCGACCGCGGCCGCCAGACCGTCCGCATCCCACACCGCGTAGCTGGCCGCCGCTCCCGCCATCAGCACGCCGTCGCTCGGCCGGCCCGGCCCCGCGGCCAATGCACCGCCGGCGGTGTGCGCGGCCAGGGCGACCTCCGGTGACAGGCGTGCGGACGGCGTGTGATGGTGGACGGCGGCCCGCACCGAGGCCCACGGGTCGACGGGGGTCACCGGCGCGTCGGAGCCGAACGCCAGCGGCATGCCGGCCGAGAACAGCGCCGCGAACGGGTTCATGGCCAGCGCCCGGTCGGCGCCGAGGCGCTGGGCGTACATGCCCCGCTCGCCGCCCCACGCCGCGTCGAACTGCGGCTGCACGCTGGCCACCACGCCGTAGCCGGCCAGCTCGGCGGCCTGCGCCGGCGAGATCATCTCCAGGTGCTCGAGCCGGTGGGTACGTGCGGCCAGCGCCTCCCGGCCCACCCGGCGCGCCGCCGCCGCGAAGCCAGCGACCACGGTGGCCACCCCGGCGTCGCCGATGACGTGGAAGCCGGCCTGCACGCCGGCCTCGGTGCACGCCACGACGTGGTCGGCGACCTGGGCGGCGGACAGATACAGGGCGCCGCACGAGTCGGGGGCGTCGAGGTACGGCGCGTGCAGCGCGGCGGTCCGGGAGCCGAGCGCGCCGTCGACGAAGAGGTCACCCGCCAGGCCGTGCGCGCCGCTGCCGGCGAGCACCTCGCGGGCCTGCTCGGCGCTGGACACCAGCTCGCCCCAGTACCCGACGACGGCGGGACCGCCGTCGGACTCGTCGAGCAGGTCGCGCAGGTCGTCGACCCCGGAGATGTCCGGGCCGGCGCACTCGTGCACGCAGCCGATGCCCCGGGAGGCGGCGGAGGAGAGGAAGGCCCGCTGCGCGGCCCGCCGCTGCGCCGGGGTGAGCCGGGCCAGCGCGGACCGCCGCACGGCGTGGTGTGCGTCCCGGCACAGCGGTCCGTTGGCGGAGTACCCGGGCAGGCCGGCGGCGCCGGGTGCGCTGGTCAGTAGGGCGGAGGAGACCAACGCGGAGTGCACGTCGATCCGGGACAGGTACAGCGGCCGGCCGTGCGCGGCGTCGTCCAGCTCCCGACGGGTCGGCGGCCGGCGCGGCCCGGCGCGCCAGCGGGTCTCGTCCCAGCCGTGCCCCCACAGCAGCGGCTCGTCGGACACCGCGGCGAGCCTGCGCACGGCGTCCAGGCATTCGGCGAGCGTCGAGCACGCCGTGAGGTCGAGACCGGTCAGCAGCAGGCCGGCCGAGGTCGCGTGCACATGGGCGTCCACGAAGGCGGGCATGACGAGGGCGCCGTCCAGCCGCAGCGCCTCGACGTCCCTGGGATCGAAGCGGTCCAGCGCCTCGGCGTCCGAGCCAACCCAGAGCACGGTGTCGCCGCGCACCGCCATGGCGGTCGCCTCCCGGGACTTCGGGGCGCCCGAGCCGGCCCGGCCTGGCGAGTGCACCCGGCCGCCGAGCAGCAGCGTCGTCGTCATCGCGGTGAAGTCTGCCGCTCGCGCGCCTCGAACAGCATCCGCACGCCGGGCTCGTTGCGGACCAGGTCCAGCGCGAACTCGGCGTGCCCGGGCACGAAGCCGTTGCCGATGAGCATCTGCACGTCGGCGGCCAGCCCCTCGGCGCCAAGCGCCGCGGCCGCGAACGAGGTCGCCATGGAGAAGAAGATGATCTCGCCACCCGGCGCGGTCGCCATGATCGCGCCGTGCTCGCAGCCGGCGACGTCAACACACACGACCGTCACGTCGACCGGCGTGCCGATCCCGGCGGCCACCGCGAGCGGGTCGCGCGCGTCGGCCAGCACCACCTCGTCCGCCAGCGCCGCCGTGCGCACCAGCTCGGCCTCGGCCGCGGACGGCACCACCGCGACCAGCCGGCTGGCCCCGGCGCGGCGGGCCGCGGCCAGCGACAGCGATCCGGACTTGCCGCCGCCGCCGAGCACGCACACGGACGGCCGCCCGCCCGATGCGCGGGTCGCCGCGCGACGCACCACCCGGTCGGTCAGCGCCGGCGCGCCGCAGACGTCGAGCACGGCCAGCGCCAGCCCGTCGGTCAGGTCGGCCGGCAGCACGGCCGCGATCGACCGGCCGAACAGCACGGCCGTGCCGGCGCACGGCAGCTGCTCGCTCGCGCCGTCCCAGCGCAGCAGCCCGTCAGTGATCCGCAGCGGGGTCAGCGTCAGCGACACCAGGGTGGCGATGCGCTGGCCGATCGAGAGCCCCAGCGGCGACTGCGGCCCCACCGCCCGCACCGTGCCGAGCAGCATGCCGCCCGAGCCGGTGACCGGGTTCTGCATCTTGCCGCGGGTGGCGACGATCTCCAGCACGGCGCCGCGCAGCGCGTCGGCGTCGTCGCCATGTACGGAGCGCAACTGGCGGAACGAGGCGGCGTCCAGGTTCAGCCGCTCAACGTCGACGATCACCTCGTCCGGCCACGGGGTCGGCTCCGGGTCGAGCCGCCAGGCCTGCTGCGGCAGCACCGACGGGCCGGTCACCCCAGGTTGCGCGGCGAGCACCCGATGCAGCCCGTACGGGGAAGAGCGCCGCACCACAGGGGTTCCTCCCAGAAGATTTTCGGCGATGCTGGGTGTGAGCAGTATATCCTTCTCCACAACGCACTCCATATCGCTCTCCACATCGCACGGATGAAGAAGGTTTCGGGAGGTGGTTGGGATGACCGTGGCGAGTGACCGGCCAGCGGTCGCAGGCCCACCGGCCGCCGAGGTCTTCCGGCGGGCGCTGCAGCAGCCCTACGACTACCGGCGGCACGAGCTCGTCGAGCCAGACTGGCGACGCTTCCCCGGCTGGCGGGATACCACCGACGGCAACTGGCGCAACGCCCAGTGGCAGCGGGTGCACTGCGTGAAGAACGCCAGGCAGCTGCGCGCCGTGGTCGGCGACCTGCTGACCGATCGGTTCTACGACGACCTGGCCGCCGACCAGGCCGAGACCGCGACCATGTCGATGCTGCTGCCGCCGCAGATGCTCAACACCATGGTCCCGGACAGCACGGCACACACCACACCGGACGAGTTCACCGAGGCGTTCTACGCCGACCCGATCCGCCGCTACATGCTGCCGGTGCGCTCGGATCGCGACCCGGTGTGGCCGAGCCACCCGCACTCCGTCCGCGACTCGCTGCACGAGGCCGAGATGTGGGTGGTCGAGGGGTTGACCCACCGCTACCCGACCAAGGTGCTCGCCGAGCTGATCTCCACCTGCCCGCAGTACTGCGGCCACTGCACCCGGATGGACCTGGTCGGCAACTCCACCGCAGCGGTCGACAAGCACAAGCTGCTGCTCAAGCCCGTCGACCGGCAGCAGGCAATGATCGACTATCTGAGCGGCGCGCCGGGCGTGCGGGACGTGGTGGTCTCCGGCGGTGACGTGGCCAACGTGCCGTGGCCGCAGCTGGAGTCGTTCCTGATGCGGCTGCTGGACATCGACACCGTGCGGGACATCAGGCTGGCCACCAAGGCGCTGGCCGGCCTGCCGCAACACTGGTTGCAACCGAAAGTGGTCGAGGGCCTGGAGCGGGTGGCTCGCACCGCGCGGCGCCGCGGCGTCAACCTCGCCATCCACACCCACGTCAACCACGTCCAGTCGGTCACCCCGCTGGTAGCCGAGGCGGCTCGAACCGCGCTGGAGATCGGCGTGCGGGACGTGCGCAACCAGGGCGTGCTCATGCGTGGCGTGAACGCCACCCCGGAGGCGCTGCTGGACCTCTGCTTCGCGCTGCAGGGCGAGGCCAACATCCTGCCGTACTACTTCTACATGTGCGACATGATCCCCAACGCCGAGCACTGGCGGGTCGCGGTATGGGAGGCCCGGGAGCTGCAGCACGCGATCATGGGATACCTGCCGGGCTACGCGACCCCGCGGATCGTGTGCGACGTGCCCTATGTGGGCAAGCGCTGGGTGCACCAGTACGCCGAGTACGACCGCGAGCGCGGCATCTCGTACTGGACGAAGAACTACCGCACCGGCATCGAGCTGTACGACCCGGACGCGCTGAGCCGCCGCTACCCGTACTACGACCCGATCGGCACCCTGCCGGACGACGGCCGCCGCTGGTGGTCCACGGGGGCCGCCGCGGCGGCCTGACCGCGACCGTCCCAGCTGGTCAGGAGTCGGCCGCCTGCTCGGCAGGAGCGGCCGTGTAGGCCGCTGTGGTCCGGTCGGCCGCGGCTCGGGCGGCGGCGGGGTCAGCGCCGGCCGCGACGCTCGCCTCGTACCACCGATCGCTGCTCAGCGACATGAACCGCCTGCCCTCCTCGGAGCCGGTCCACGCCGCGACCTGCTCGGGATCGACGGCCCGGCCCGAGGCGAGATGAATCGCCAGGCCCATGAATCCGCCGTCCCAGCCGACCCCGACCGCGCCCGGACCGAACTCGGCGAAGTGCTCGTCGACGTGCGCGATGTGCTCCAGCTCCAACCGGGTGCCGCCGTCCGGCTCGGTGGACAACCGGACTTCGATCCAGCTCATCCCCTCGCCGTACTCCCAGGTTGCGGCGAAGCTCTTCGGCGGATCGCAGCGCTCGATCGTGCCGCCGGCGTTGCCCTGCAGCTGGTACCGGCCGCCGAGGCGCAGCTCGCCCGTGATCGGCAGGAACCAGCGCGGGATCCGTTCCGGGTTGGTGCAGGCGTCCCACACGTCGTCCAGGTCGGCTTGGTAGCTCTGGGCGATCGCCACGACGCGCGCCTCGCCCGCCTCGAGCGTCCGGCTGCCGACCCGCCGCTGTACGGCGTTGATCTGGTGGTTGACGTCGATCATGAGCTGGTCCTCCGTTCGGGTTCTTCGTCGGTTTCGTGGAGGCGGCTGGCTCGCCGACCCCTGGCCAGCTCGGTGGCCAACGCGTCGAGGTGCGGTGTCCAGAACCGCCGGAAGCGGCCGAGCCAGGCGTCGACGTCGCGCAGCGGCTCGTGCTGAACCGCATAGAGCCGCCGGGCGCCCTCCGGCCGCACGGTGGCGAACCCGCTCTCGCGCAGCACCCGCAGATGCTGCGACACGGCCGGCTGGCTGATCCCGAACTGCTCCTGGACGACGGCACAGATCGCGCCGGAGGTCTTTTCCCCGTCGGCGAGAAGCTCGAGTACGCGCCGGCGCACCGGGTCGCCAAGCACATCGAACGCGTGCACGAGGCCAAGTCTATCAGCCACAGCTTATATAAGCAAAGCCTAAGACTGGAGCACGAGCCGAAGCATGCCGTCCGCGATGCCGGCGTAGCGGTCCGGGTACTGGTGGGCCATGCCGAGCACCCACACCGTGCCCTCGAGGTGCCGGGCCCGCACGAAGGGGGCCAGGTCCTGCGGCGTCGGCACGGGCACGCCCGCGGCGGCCGCGTACGCCAGGACGGCGGCGGCGCCATCGGCCGGCGAGCCGGACTGGTTCGACAGCACCGCCAGGTCCCACGCCCGCGGCCCGGTGCAGGTCTCTTCCAGGTCGGTCCACAGCCAGCGGTCGCCGACCCGCAGCAGATTGCCGGGGTGCGCGTCGCCGTGCAGGACAATGGCCGGGCCGGCGTTCGCCGGCAGGTCGCGCAGGATCTCAGCGTGCACGCGCCGCAGCCCGTTCAACACCGCGGCGTCCACCGCCCGGTGCCGGTGCAGCGCGGCGAGCCCCTCCGTTACCAGGTCGTGCACCACGGTCAGCCTCGGCAGGGGCTCGGCATGGTGCTGCAGCGCGTCGTGCAGGGCGGCCAGCGCCTCCCCGGCGGCCGGGGCGGGTGCCCGCTCCGGGGACACCGTGACGTGCCTCCACAGGGTCAGCGAGAGCCCGCCGGCCAGGTACGGCCCCGGGTGCGCCAGGTCGGTCGGCGGCACCACCGGGCCGCCGTTCGCCGCGGCGGTGGCCGCGACGGCGACCTCCCTGCGTAGCCAGGCGGCCGGGTCGCGCCGGGTCCACGCGGTCAGGGTGCTCACCCTGGCCACCACCGGCGCCGGCGCCAGGTGAACCACGGCGTTGCCCCGCGCGGAGAGCACCACCGGCTCGGTGCACCGCAGGCCAACCTCGCGCGCGACCGTCTCTGCCGCCGCGACCGCCCGCCGCACCAGCGCCTGCGGGCGGTCCATGCCGGCGGCTCAGTACTGGCGCTTAGGCATGATCGCCCAGAGCACCAGGTAGATCACGAACTGCGGCCCGGGCAGCAGGCAGGACAGCACGAAGATCAGCCGTACGGTGTTGGGCTGCATGCCGAAGCGGTCGGCCAGCCCGGCGCAGACCCCGGCGATCACGGCTCGGTCGGTTGGTCGGGTGAGCGTGCTGGGCACATGTCCTCCTCGGCGGTGGTGAGCTGGCTGCTCACCGCCTCAGCATGCCGGCTCGCTCGCCAGCGCGCCTCGGGGCCGGACCCTGGAATCCAGGTCAGGGTCCGGCCGCCGCACGCGGGGTTTCACACCCGAGGCGCGGCGAGGGCCTCACGGTGTGGCGAGGGCCTCGGTCGGCGCCAGCCGGGCGGCCCTGACCGCCGGGTACAACCCGGCGATGCCGCCGATCAGCAGCGTGGCCGCCAGCCCGCCGAGCATGGCCCAGGCCGGCACCACGATCGGCCAGTGCTGGGTGCCGGCGTACACGGCGGTCACCGCGACCCCGAGCAGCACGCCGCCCACCCCGCCGAGCGCCGCCAGCAGCTGCGACTCGACGACGAACTGCCAGCGGATCTGCCCGCGGGTGGCGCCGAGGGCGCGGCGCAGGCCGATCTCGGCGCGGCGTTCCAGCACGGAGATCACCATGGTGTTCGCCACACCGACGCCGCCCACCAGCAGGGCCACGGCACCGAGCCCGAGCAGCAGGCCGGTGAACGCGTCGTCGGTGGCCTGCCGGGCGGCCAGCGCGTCGGACGGCCGGGACACCTTGACCTCCTCGGGGTGTTCCGGGTTGGCGGTGGCGGCGAGGACGGAGCGCACCGCGGCCACGGCGCTGTCCGTGGTCCTGGTGTAGATCGTGGTCGGGTGTCCATCGAAGCCGAGGTAGTTGGTTGCCGCGGTCCAGCCGATCAGCGCGGCGCTGTCCAGTTCCGGCGCGAGCGGCACCGGGTCGAGGATGCCGACCACGGTGAACCAGCGGCCGCCGAGCCACACCTGCCGGTCCTCGCCGGCCCGGCCGATGCCGAGACGGCTGGCGGCCTTGCCGCCGAGCACCACGGCCGGGTACCGCTCGGTCGCGGCCGTCAGCCAGTTCCCGGACGCCAGCGTGAGGCCGACGGTGTCCGGCAGGTCGAGCCGGGCCGCCTGTACCGAGATGCTGCCGGTCTCCGCGGCCGGGATGCGGCGGTTGCGGTACACGTACGCGCCGGCGACACGCCCGGTGGCGGTGACGGAGGTGACCGGGCCGATCCGGCCGACCATGGCCACCGAGTCGGTGGGCAGCGTGGCGTCGTCGCCGAAGAGAGACTGGCCGGGGCCGGCGGTGAGCAGGTTGGTGCCCAGCCGGTCCAGGGTGCGCTGCAGCTCGGCGCGGCTCGAGGTGGAGATGCCAACCACCGCGAGCATGGCCGCGATGCCGATCGCAATGCCGAGCGCGGACAGCACCACCCGCAGCGGCCGGGTGCGCAGCCCCGCTCCCCCGACCCGAAGCAGGTCCGCCACGCCGAGCCGCGCCGGCCGAAGCGTCCCCGCGCCCCCCTCCAGCGGCGTGTTCGCCGGTTGGGTCGTCCGAG
>DASXTS010000285.1:0-2239 GCA_036505275.1 Pseudonocardiaceae bacterium | reverse complement strand
GTCAACGCGTTGCCGGACTGGCGGGGACGCCACGTGCCGACCAGTTCACCGCCGACCAGGATGGCGCCGGGGCGGCCCAGCACCGGCCACAACTCCTTGGCGTTGGCAGTGTCCGGCACAAGCGTCGTCCGGTCTCTCGCCTGCAGGAAAAGGTCGAACGGGCCGAGGAGCCGGATTGCTGTGGCGCCGGCCGATCCCAGTGCCTTCTCGTCATCGGCGAGCAGCGACCGCGCCTCGCCGTCGACGGTCACCTCGGACACGTCGTCGGGCCAGCGATCCTTGACGTCTTTCAGTGGGGCGTCGAGATAGTCGGCCACGTGTTTGGGGGTGGCCGGGCCGAGCAGGCGAAGGTACGCGCGGACGAGGTCGAATCTGTCGCCCGGGCCGGCCGCCTTCTTGAACCCGGTGATGCGCTGCAAGACCGGCGGCGAGGTGTCGGGCTGGAGCTCCAAGCCGGCCCGTACGGCTGCCAACCGGAACGGCATCTCGTACGGGTGAGTGGCGTTGCACCGTCGGCAGAACCGCAGATACGGCTCCGGCAGCACCGTGGCCAGGCGGCCGGAGACCTCTCCCTTGACCGTTGGCTTGGTGACGATGGCCCGCATGTGGGCGGCCACCTCATCGAGGGCGGCCAGGTTGCCGATGCCGGCCGCCTTCAGCGGTTTGGCGGCGTCAAAGATGCGTTTGCCCGCGTCGGCGTCCGAGAACGGCTCGACCGCGGCCGCCACCGTTCCCACGTCGGCACGGCGGTACAGGTGCGGGGCGCCCGCACGGTCCACAGCAGAATCAGATCCTTATCGGACAACGCTGTGACGTCGACGCCGCGCGTCGCCAGCGCCCACCTCGCGCCGTCCGGGCCGCTGTTCTGCACCCCATGTCGAGAATGGCGGTGTCGTCGAGCGTGCCGTGGACCCGGTCGAGCTGCTGGGCCCGCATCCGGAAGCTCAACACCTGGCGTCGATCGGCCATCGGCACGGCGAACTCCTGACCTCCCCCGTCCCATCGTCTAGGGCGGATTCACCAAGCACGGTCGCACCCGCCGCGTCAGTCGCTCGACCGCTGCCGTCACGCGAGGCCACCGCGGTTCTTGACCACCTTGGGCTCTGGGACCTTCACCACTCCTGCCAGCTCGCCGGGCTCCCGACCCTCGGACGGTATGTGATGCGCTTGATTTCCACGTCCGCGCAGGCGTCCACACGTCCGTGCGGGCGTGGAGAACGATGGGTACATGGCCCACGGGCGCTCACGGCCAGGCTTCAGAAACATGCGTAGACGATCTCCACGGCGCAGGTCTGATGGTCAATTGTGCGCTCGCCGAGGCGGTCCTGCCTTGTATCGGTGATCACCTCGACGCGGCCGGCGGCGTCCGCGGTGTAGGTGACGGGGATCGGGTCACCCTCGACGGTGAGCCTGGTCTCCTTCAACTGGGCGGGATGCCGAGCCTGGACCGCCTCGACGAAGCACCGGATAGCAGAATCGGGCAGTCCTTCACCCTGCGACAGGTTGAAAGTCCCGCAGTCGGTGACGGCCGCGGAGGTGGCGTTAGGCCGGATGTTTGAGCCGTCGCTGGGTGCGCCCGGTCCGCCGCACGCGGCAAGCGCGAACGGGATCAGCGCCACAGCAAGACGTCCTAGCCTCACGACGCCGCCCTCCTCCGTCACCCGGCTTTTCGTTTCGACGCAGCGCCGCAGCGGCGCGTTCCTCGGCTGCCCAACGGCTGGCGCTCAGATGATCGGATATTGGCGTGCGCCCCGGCCGGGGACCGCCGTAGTGTCCGATCCTTGTGAGCAGGTTCGTCGAGGGTCTCGTTCCTGCGCGGCTGGGGGCAGGCTACCGCTGGCTGCTGGCGTCGTCGTGGACGACGAATCTCGGCGATGGCGTCGCGCTTGCGGCCGGTCCGCTGTTAGTGGCGTCGCTGACGAGCGATGCGTTCCTGATCTCGTTGGCCGCCTTGCTGCGGTGGGCGCCTCCGTTGGTGTTTGGCCTGTACGCCGGCGTGCTGTCCGACAGGCTCGACCGACGGCGCATCGTGATGGCCGCGGACGGGCTCCGTGCCGTGGTGCTGACCGTTCTGATCGTCGCGATGATCACCGGCCGCGTCTCGGTGGCCGGGGCGCTCGTCGCCATGGGGCTGCTGGCGACCGCCGAGGTCTTCGCCGACAACACGTCGGCCACGCTGACGCCGATGCTGGTGCACCGCGACGATCTGGTGATCGCCAACTCCCGGCTCCAGGCCGGG
>DASXTS010000284.1:0-8630 GCA_036505275.1 Pseudonocardiaceae bacterium | reverse complement strand
TGCGCGGGGCCGGCAGCTGACGTCGGTGCGCAACATCCGCACCGACCTGGTCAACGCGGGGGCGGACTGGGCGGACGACGAGGTGATCGTGGACGGTAACCTCATCACGTCCCGCACCCCGGCCGACCTACCCGCGTTCTGCGACGCGCTGCTGGACCAACTCAAGTAAACAGTGACAGCGCAGCCCGCCGCACGCATGGCGTTCATCCGCGATCCCACAAAATGACCCACGGCGAACATAAGCCGCACGAAAACCTGCCCGACATGCGGCAAAGGGTTGGCCGACATTCGAGGGCTCATTCCACAGGATAGCCGAGGCGTATTGTCGGCGTTGAATCAGCATTGAATCGCCCTGGCGTGATTTCCTCGCCAACCGTAACACTTGTCGGACAACGCGCGAACTCCAGGCAGGAGTCGCTCCGGTTTCTCCGGGAGGACACGTGCTGGCGGACGGCAGCTGGGAGCCGGTGTCCCTGAATGGTGTGGTTGAGCTGAGGATTCACGGCGTCGGGGGCACTCGGCCCGCCGACATGCTCGACGACCCGAATCCGGTGCAGGTGAGCGGTGACCGCACGGCGGGGGTGATGCGCGCGTCCGGCGACAGTCAGATCGAGGCGTACTCCTGGGGCGCGCTGACCGGACGGTCACAGTCGCGGGCGTTGTGGTTGCTGGTGCTGCCGTTCGCTTTGATCAACCTGGCCGGCTGGATGACCTGGAAGCGCGACCGGGCACTACACAGAGCGCTGGTTCGATCCGCCGGCCTCGCGATGACCGCGCTCTACGTGCTGTTCACCGCGGCGATCACGATGGACTTCCTTGCCTACCAGTGCGCTGGGGCCAGTGGCTGCGCCGCGGCGTCGTGGCCGGTCGTTGGCGACGGCGGAATGGCTGACAATCCGGCGCGGCGCGCGGTCATCGGCGCGATTGGTCCGCTGCTGGTGGTCGGACTGCTCGCAGCACTGACGCGGACCAGCCGGCGCCGCTACGAACAGTGGGACGAACCCGACCCGCCGCCGCGGATTGGTCGCGACCCAGCGCAACGCGGACTGCCGGATTCGGACTTCTGGAACGGGCAGGCGTACGCCGCGAGCCTTGCGCGGGTGCATCACTTCGCCGGGCTGGCGATAGTCGCCCTGTTGCTGTCAGCCAGTGCGGCAACCGTGACGGATTCCCCTGTCGCGCCGGCTTTGACGGTTGGCATCGCGGTTCTGCTGCTGGCGGCGTGCGGGTTGGCGTTGGTCAGCCGGCTTCGCCAGCCAATCCCGCGTCCGGTCCCGCTGCTGGTCGGCGCCGGGCTCGTGGTTGTCGCCGCCGTGGCTGCGTGGACCGGTACGCCAACCGGGGAGCCGCCGCCCCGGCCCCTGCCCGGCATCCTGTACACGTTCGACGCCGTGCTGGGCGTGCTCTACATGTCGGTGCTGTTCCTGCTGGTGGGGGGCGGACATGTCAAGCTGCAACCCAACCGGTGGAGCCGCCTGCGGGAACGGCTGACCCCCTTTGCGGTCAGCGTGCTCGCCGCACTGCTGGCGCCCACATTCCTCGCCGGAACGGCCTTGTGGGTGGCCCGGTGGCTGGGCAGCACCGCCAGCGTCGGCCAGCCGGACCACGCGACGGCGGCGATCCTGTATCCGCAGCCCTACGAGATGCTGGCCAGGGCGCTTGTGCCGATCATCATCGCCGGGCTGGTGATCGCCCTGGCGGCGGCCGCGGTTGCCTGGTGGACCACCGAAGAGGAGTCGATGCGCCGGCTGCGGCAGGCGTGGCCATCGGCGGTCCCCGGAACCCGGTCGGCGGTTGCCGACCAGGACTGGTTGCGGCGGGTGTCTGCGGCGCTTCGGATACCTAGGGCGAGCCTGGCCGCCGTGGAATGGACGGTGTGGACGCTCGGCGTGCTGATCACCGCGGGAACCCTGGTGTACAGCGGTTACTGGACCATCAGGTTGGTCAGCGCGAGCAATCGGCACAGCTACCTGGACATCGATCTGGCAGGACTGCCGCTGCCCCCGCTCGGCTTCAGCGTGTGGACCCTCACGGTGCTTCCCCTGCTCGCCGTGATGATCCTCCGGCAGGGCCTGCGGAATCCCTCGACGCGCCGGCGCATCGCCATCGCATGGGATGTGGTCACCTTCTGGCCGCGCTCGTTCCATCCACTGTGCCCGCCAAGCTATGCCGAGCGGGCTGTGCCGGAGATCAAAACACGGCTGGCCCGCATCTGGGACGCCGGCGGCGCGGTCGTGCTCTTGGCCCACAGCCAGGGCTCGGTGTTGGCAACCGCCGCGGTCGCCGGTCTACCACCCGACCGGCCGGGCGTCGCGGACCGGCTCTCGGTGATCAGCTACGGCAACCCGACCAACCGGCTCTTCGCCCGGCACTTTCCGAGCTACGTCGACGACACGCTGCTCGACACGGTAGCCGCGAAGGTAGTCGGCTGGCGCAACTTCTACCGCGACACCGACTACATCGGTTATCGCATGCGCCAAGTCGACCCCATACTCGACGTCTACCTACCCGATCCGGCCACGAACCGCTACTACGCCGGCGATCAACTGCCGCAGATCCGCGGCCACGCCGAGAAGGGCTACCGTCGGCAGAGCCAATTTGCCGACTATCTGCGCGACACCGTCAGCAACCTTCGGAAAACGCTGTCCCGATGACAACGCGATCCGATCCTCCCCGCACCCGGTGTCGCCTGAGCGGGCGGGTGTAAACACTCACCGCTTCAGGCGACTCAGTGAAGATCTCTGCGCGTCTCGGTGCCGGGCGAACAGCGGATACGCGTGCCTCGGGCCAGGACGGCGGCTGGTCGGGTCAGCACATCGGGTCTTGTCGGGGGTCGTCGCGATAGGTGACCAGATCGACGGTCTGGCCCGAGGCCAGATCAGCCGGTCAGCAGCGCGACCTCACGAGGGATCGTGCCGACGACGTCTTCGGAGGACGATCGCATCGGCCGGCCATTCGGCGCCTAGGCTGCCGCCATGCTGGTGGAGCATCGCGGGCAGCGGCCAAGCGTGGCGCGGTCGGCGTACGTGGCGCCGTCGGCCGTGGTGTGCGGGGCGGTCGTGCTCGGCGAGGGGTCGCGGGTGCTGCATGGCGCCGTGCTGACCGCCGAGGATGGTGAGGTTCGGGTCGGCACGAACGTCGTGGTGATGGAGCATGCCCTGGTCAGGGGCCGGGCGGCGCATCCGGCGGTGATCGGCGACGCGGTGCTGATCGGGCCGCACGCGCACGTCAACGGGGCCACCGTCGAGGACGAGGTGTTCGTGGCCACCGGCGCCTCGATCTTCCCTGGCGCCGTCGCCGGAACGGGGTCGGAGCTGCGGATCAACAGCGCTCTGCACGTCAACTCGCGGCTGGCGCCGAACACGGTGGTGCCGATCGGCTGGATCGCGGCGGGTGATCCAGCCCGGCTGTTTCCGCCGGACCAACACGACGCTCTCTGGCGGGTGCAGCGCGACCTTGACTTCCCCGGCACGGTATATGGCATGCCGCGCGGCACACCGATGCGCACGATCATGGCCAGGCAGAGCGCCTTCTACGGCGCCCACGAGGGGGACCGGGTGCTGGACGGCTAGCTTGGATTCGATGCGGACGCTCGCGGCCTGTGGGTCGAGTTCAGCGGCTGGGCAGTGCGAGGCGCACGATGATCTCGCCGTGGTCGTCGAGATCGCCGCTCGGCACGAACCCGAGCCGCCGGTAGAACCCCGCCGGTCCGCCGTCCTCGGGCACGTAGCTGGTCAGCAGCTCACCAGCGCCCGCCGCATGCACCAGCCGCGCGATCTGCCGCACGACCTCGGCACCATGGCCGCGGTGTTGGTGGCGGTGGTCGATGAACAGCTTCCACAGGAACCACGGTCCGATGATGTGCGGTGGCTGCGGCTGCACGTTCCAGCTCACCATCACGAACCCGACCAACTCGTCACCCGCATGGACCGCCCGGTACCACGGGTTGGCCTGCGGATATTCCGCGGCGTCGGCCAGCGCGCTCCGCACCGACCCGACGAACCGCTCCTGCTCGGGCGCGACGCGCAGCGCAAGCACCCTCGCACGGTTTTCATCGGTGATCTCATGCAGGACCACCGGTGCGGTGTCGTCCGACATATGAACCTCGCTTCTCGACACGGGGACTGTCGGGCAGAGACCGATCCGAGCCGGTAAATACCTGGAGTCGGCGGTGCATGTTGTTCATGATGCAGTACGGATTTCCCGGCACGGACGCGCGCACGCGCATGTGGGCCTCGAGCCGAGAGGGTGGCACGAGCTGTGAGCGTCGCCGTTCACAACGCCGGACCGGGACCGCTGGTCGGCCGGCAGAGGGAGCTGCGTGCTCTGGTCGGCGCGATCGAACGCGCCGCCGCCGGGCGGACGCAGGTCGTCGCGATCTGCGGAGAAGCCGGGATCGGTAAGACGCGGTTGGCGCGGGAAGCCCTGCGGGCGGCCCGCGACCGCGGCTTCCGGACGCTGGAGAGCGCCGCGGGCAGGCTGCACCGCGACTTGTCGTACGCGCCGGTCGTCGAGGCGTTGCGGCCGTTGGTTGCCGATCCCGTGCTGGTCGATGGGCTGTCCGACCTGGCGCGCCTGTTCGACGGGCTGCGGCTGCCTCCGCTGGTCGCGCTCGGCGACCCCGGGCTGGAGCGCACCCGGATGTTCGAGGCGGTGCGCGCGCTGCTCGAGCGGGCCTCGGGCCGAGCACCACTGGCCATGCTGATCGACGACCTGCACTGGGCAGACCGCGGCACGCTGGCCCTCCTGCACTACGTCGCACGCTCGCTACCCGATCGACGATGCCTGGTTCTCACCACCTACCGAGCCGACGAAGCCAGCGCGGACCTCAACGAGGTACTCGCCGCGCTGCAGCGGGCCGAGACGCTGATGCAGATCCGGCTCACCGGTCTGAAGGTCGCGGCGGTCGGCGACCTTGCCGCGGCGTTGCTCGGCGGGCCGGTTCCCGCGGCGCTGACCGACATGCTGGTCCGCCGGTCGAGCGGCGTCCCGCTGTTCGTCCGGGCCATCGTGCTGCGGCTTGTCGAAACCGGCGCGCTGACCCGCAGCGCCGGCCAGTGGGTGCTGTCCGCAGGGGCATCCGCGGAAGTACCTGCGCTGGTGAGCACCCTCATCCGCGGCCGGATCGAGGCGCTGCCCGCCGCAGCGCGACGGGTGCTCGACGTCCTCGCGGTCTGTGGCGGCGCCGCCGAGCACGTCATCGTCCAGGACGTCGCGGCGGACGATCTTGTCGAGGGTATCGACGGGCTGCGCACCTCCGAGCTGGTCGTCGAGGAGACCCGGGCTGGGGCGCTGTGGTACCGGGTGGTGCACCCGGTACTCGCCGAGGCCGCCTACGACGTGGTGCCGCTGATGGTGCGCCGGCGGTGGCACGCCCGGCTCGCCGCGGCGGTCGGACGGCACCGGCCGCAGGACGTGCGGCTACTCGCGGCGCACGTGCGCGGCGCCGGTGACGAGGTCGAGCCGGCTCGGGCGCTGGACGTGCTCGCCGCCGCCACCCGTGCGGACCTCGCCCGCCGGGCCGGCGAGGAAGCGCGGGCCAGCGCCCGCGCCGGGCTCGACCTTGCGCGGCGCCTCGGCCGTGATCAGCTGGTCGAGGAGCTGTCCGGGGCGTACGCCGAGGCCTGCGAACTCGCCGGCGGGGTCGAGGAGGCGCTGAACGCGTGGGTGGACGCCGCCGAGTGCGCCGAACCCCGGACGCGGGCGCGGCGGCTCACCCGCGCCGCGATTCTCGCGTGGGAGCTGGGACGGTTCGCCGACGCCTATCCCCTTGTCGATGCGGCCGACCGGGCACTGGCGCCCGTCGGACCCTGCCTGGAGCAGGTCGACGTCGAAGGGGCCAGGGTGCGGCTTGCTGGCCGAGCCGGTGACCTGGTCGCTCTCGACGAGACCACCAAACGTCTCGCGGTTCTACAGCGGACCAGCACGTCCAGCCACCCCCGCGCCGTCGCCCTGCTCGCCCGGATCGGCCTCGCGATCCAGACCGGGCGCTACGCGGACGCAATGCGCCTCGCCGACGACGTTCTCACACTGGTCCGCGGCGAGGAACTGACCCTGGACGTGGAGGCGCTGCTGCGCCCGGCGACCCTGGCCCATGTCTGCTGGGGCGACCTGCCGGGCGCGCGCGCCAGCGCGCTGGAGGGCATCCGAGTGGCCGGGCAGATCGGTGTGCCTGCCCTCGGGATCCTGCACGGCACCATGCTGGCGTTCGTCGACCTCCTGGCCGGCGAGTGGCAGGCAGCGAAGCAACGCATGGTCGACGATCTCGATCTCGCCCACCGGGCCGGCACGGCGCGGGGATCCGCCTTTGCCCTGACCATTCAGGGTCTGCTTCTGGTTCGGCGCGGGGACCTTGACGAGGCGGCCGACCGGATCCGCGGGGCGCACCGGCTATTCGGCGGGTGGTCAGCGGCGGATCGGCACGTGTTCGCCATCGTCGATCTGGTCGACGGCCTGCTGGCGTCGGCGCGGCACGAGGTGGACCGAGCTCTGGCAGCGGCGGGCGCTGCCAACCAGTTCCCGACGATCCCGCCACTGGCGCTGGCGCTGCTCGGCGAGGCGCAGGCGGCCGCCGGGGACAACGCCGGCGCACTGCGGACGGCGTCCACGCTGGCCGCACTCGGCCCGGCGGCGCCCTATCCGGCGGCACTGTCGGCATGGATATCCGGCCTTGCCGCTGGGGCGCGGCGTGATCCGCCGGCAGCGGTGGACGCCCTCGACCGGCTCGACGCAGCGGTCGCCGGTTTCTCCGGTCTCGGCATGCCGTACGAGGCGGCGGTGGCGCGGTTGGACCGCGCACCGGTTCGTATTGCCGCCGGGGCGGACCGCGATGACGTCGCGGAGGATGTTGCGGAGGCACTGCGGGTGTTGCACGGCTTGGGCGCCAAGCCGCAGGCCGACCGCGCTCGAGCACTGCTGCGGGACCTGGGCCGCCGTCCGGGGCGGGGCGCCCGCGGGCACGGCGCACACCGGCTCAGCGACCGTGAGGAGGAGGTGGCCCGCCTCGTCGCGCAGGGCCTGACCAACGCCGAGGTGGCCGAGCGGCTGTTCATCAGCCCGCGGACCGTGACCACGCACCTGCAGAACATCTACCGCCGGCTCGAGCTCCCCTCCCGCAAGGCGCTGATCTCCTACGTGCATGCCGGCTCCGCGGGACGGCAGGATACGTCGGGGTTCGCCGCGGATACGTAGCGCCGACGGATGCCGGGCCGGGTACGTAGTGGCGCACAGTGGTCAGCACCCGATCAGGAGGTGCTCGCCATGACGACCACCCCGTCCACCACCGGTACGGTGCTGCCGCTCGCCGCGGCAACCGATCATCGCATCGCTGGTCGCAAGGCCGCCACGCTGGCGCGGCTGGCCGCGGCCGGGTTCCCGGTACCACCCGGCGTGGTGCTGGCCGCCGACGTGCTGGAGGAATCGGTCGGCACGGCCTTCGACGTGCCAGCCGGCGTCGTGGCGGACCTGGTCAGCATGGTCAGGTCCTGGGGGGACGTGCCGCTCGCCGTCCGCTCGTCCGGCGTCGACGAGGATGGCGCGGACGCCTCCTTCGCCGGCCTGTTCACCACCGTCCTCGACGTCCGCGGGGACGCCGCCCTGCTGGCGGCGGTCCGCACCTGCTGGCGGTCGGCGTTCGACGCCAGGGTGGCCGCCTACTCGGGAGACCGGCGGCCGAGGCTGGCGGTGCTGGTGCAGCCGATGGTGGCGGCCACCGCGGCCGGGGTGGCGTTCACCGCAGACCCGGTCACCGGCGCTCGCGACCGCGTCGTCATCGATGCCGTCCCTGGCCTGGGCGACCGGCTCGCCTCCGGCGAGGTCACTCCGGCCCGCTGGGTGATCGGCGACGACGGAGCGATCCTGCGGCGAGCGCAGGAGCCGGGGCGCGCGGCGGCCATCGATGATGCGCGCGCCAGGGCGGTCGCCACGCTGGCGCGGCGGGTGGCGGCGCAGCTCGGCGGCCCGCAGGACGTGGAATGGGCACTGGCCGGCGAGGACGTCATCCTCCTCCAGGCCCGCCCGGTGACCGCGCTGCCGGCCCGGCCGGTTCCGGTCCCGGTCGATGTGCCGGCCGGATTCTGGACCCGCGAGGCCAGCCACTCGCCGCTGCCGTGGTGGCCGTTCACGGCGTCCGTCATGGAACTACGCAACCCGTCGTTCCGGCGGATGGCAGCGGAGCTCGGGCTGCTCTTCGACGGCCTCGACATCCGGCCGATCGGCGGCTGGGAGTACATCCGCATCGTGCCGCTCGGCGACAAGCAGCCACCGCCGCTGCCCGAGTGGCTGGTCCCGGTCGCCTTCCGCCTGGTTCCCGCGCTGCGGCGGCGGATCCGCGAATCGGTCGCCGCGGCCCGCTCCGACGTCGCCGGGCGGCTGGTGCAACGGTGGTGGCACGAGTGGCAGCCGGATTTCGACGCGCGGATACGCGCGCTGCGCGACCGCGGGCTCTCCGGCCTGTCCGACGGGGAGCTGGTCGCGCACCTGCAGACCGTGCTGGAACTGGCGTCCGACAGCGTCGACGTCCATTTCCGGCTGAATGGCGCCCTCGGCATGGTGCTGGGTGAGTTCGCCTTCACCTGCCGCGACGCACTCGGATGGGACGAGACCCGCACGTTCTCGCTGCTGTGCGGCAC
>DASXTS010000283.1:0-11095 GCA_036505275.1 Pseudonocardiaceae bacterium | reverse complement strand
GGAACATTACACTCATACCATACACGACACTCTTCCGAACAGTGCGGGTTGGACGCGGGCGCGCAGGCGGGTGCCGGTCTCGGTGTGGGCGGCGGAGAGCACCTGGCCCTCCTCGTACACCCGTGCGACCAGGGCACCATGCGCGTACGGCACCTCGACGTCGACCTCGACATCGGGGCGCGGCAGCAGTTCGGCGACGCGATCGCGCAGGGCGTCCAACCCCTCGCCGGTGCGCGCGGACACGAACACGGCACGAGGCAGGACGTGCCGCAGCCGGGCCAAGGAGACCTCGTCGGTAGCGTCGATCTTGTTAACCACCAGCAGCTCGGGCGGCGCCGCGGCGCCGTCACCGGCTCCGTCGACAACCTCGGAGAGCACCATACGGACGGCCTTGATCTGCTCGTCCGGCAGGGCGTCCGCGCCGTCGACCACGTGCAGCAGGAGGTCTGCCTCGACCGTCTCCTCGAGGGTCGAGCGGAACGCCTCGACGAGCTGGTGCGGCAGGTGGCGCACGAAGCCGACCGTGTCGGTCAAGGTGTAACCGCGGCCGTCCGGCGTCAGGGCGCGGCGGGTGGTCGGATCGAGCGTGGCGAACAGCGAGTCCTGAACCAGGACATCGGCTCCGGTCATTGCGTTGAGCAGGCTCGACTTGCCGGCGTTGGTGTAGCCCACGATGGCAACCGCCGGCACACCGCGGGCCAGCCGCCGACTGCGCTTGGTGTCGCGCACGGTGCGCATGCCCGCGATTTCACGGCGCAGCCTCGCGATCCGCCGGTGGATGCGCCTGCGGTCGGTCTCCAGCTTCGTCTCGCCGGGACCGCGCAGACCGACACCGCCGGTGGCGCCGCCAGCCCGGCCACCGGCCTGCCGGGACAACGCCTCGCCCCAGCCGCGCAGCCGCGGCAGCAGGTACTGCAACTGGGCAAGCTCCACCTGGGCCTTGCCCTCCTTTGAGCGGGCGTGCTGGGCGAAGATGTCCAGGATCAGCGCGGTCCGGTCGATGACCTTGACCTTGAGCTTGTCCTCGAGCTGGCGCAGCTGGCCCGGCGAAAGCTCCCCGTCGCACACAACCGTGTCGGCGGCCGCCGACAGCACGACGTCGCGCAGCTCGGTCACCTTTCCGGCACCGACGTAGGTGGCGGGGTCCGGCCGCTGGCGCCGCTGCACCAAGCCCTCGAGCACCCGCGAGCCGGCGGTCTCGGCGAGCCGGGCCAACTCGGCTAGCGATGCCTCGACCTGCGCGGCGCTGCCCTCGGTCCAGACCCCGACCAGTACGACGCGCTCCAGGCGCAGCTGCCGGTACTCGACCTCGGTGACGTCGGCGAGCTCGGTGGAAAGCCCGGCAACCCGGCGCAACGCCGCGCGGTCTTCCAGTTCGAGGTCGCCGTGCGATCCCTGCGAAGTTTCAGTCAGTTCACTCATACCTCTTCCATGGTGACACGACCCGCACCCGGATTTCTGGTTCGAACCGCCGGATGTGCCGCCGGGTGCAGCACCACGTACACGGCGCACCCTCCCACGGCCGGCACGATCGGGCGAGCGGCGAACTCCTGGAGCAGCCCGTACAGCCGCTCCCGGAACTCCGTGAGCTGTGCCTCGTCCAGCCGCAACACGAGCCGGGTCTGCTCCAGTTGCTCGATGCCGATCTCGGCCACCTCGCCGAGGTAGGCCTCCAGCATGGCCTCGTTCAGGGCGACGCCGCGGTCGCCGGGGCCCAGCTCGAGCGACCAGGACAGCCCGGTGGCCCGGTACGGGATCTCTCGTGCCCCGCGGGTACCACGGCGCGCCGGGAGCACCTCGAGTAGGCCCGTATCCACCAGCTTGCGCACGTGGTGCAGGGTGGTCGCCGGGTCGCGGTCGAGCCGTCGGGAGATCTCCCGGTTGGTCATCGGCTGGTAGTACGTCATGCGCAGGATGCGCAGCCGCACCGCGGACGCCAGCGCGGCGGCCTGCTCCCTGGTCGCCTGCCGGCGCGGCATCGAGCCGGGCGGCAGCGGTTCGGACCCGGACGCCGGGAGTTCGGACCCGGGCGGCAGCGGTTCGCTCACGGGCGAAGTGTAGGCGTCGACGGATAAGTGATTGACAGTTTCCAATCACTTGGGAGAGGCTGCCGACCATGGCACGGGCGCGCACGTCACTCTGGCGGCACCGCGACTTCACGCTGCTCTGGGGCGGCGAGACGGTCAGCCACTTCGGCACCGCGGTGAGCGCCATCGCGCTACCCCTGGTCGCGGTCACCACGCTCGCCGTCACGCCGTTCCAAATGGGGCTGCTGACCATGGCGGAGACCGCGGCCTTCCTGCTGGTCGGCCTGCCGGCCGGGGCGTGGGTGGACCGGATGCGCCGCCGGCCGGTGATGTTGACCGCCGACCTGGCACGCGCGGTGCTGCTGGCCAGCATCCCGCTGGCCTGGTGGGCCGGCCTGCTGACCTTCGAACAGATGCTCGTCGTCGCCCTGTTGACCGGCCTGGCCACCGTGTTCTTCGACGTGGCCTACCAGGCCTACCTGCCGTCGCTGGTCGGCCGCGAGGTGCTCGTCGAGGGCAACAGCAAGCTACAGGCCACCCAGTCGCTGTCGCAGATCACCGGACCGGCCATCGGCGGCGGGTTGGTGCAACTGCTGGGAGCAACCACGGCGGTGCTCGTCGACGCGGTGAGCTACCTCGTGTCGGCGGTCGCCCTGGCCGGAGTGCGCACGGTGGAGCCGGCGCGTGAGCCGGCCGAGCAGGGCGGCAACCTGCGCACGCAGATCGCCGAGGGCTTGCGGTATGTGCTGCGGCACCCGCTGCTGCGGCCGATCACCTGCAGCACCGGAACGTTCAACTTCTTCAACGGCATCCAGAACGCTGTCATCGTGCTGTTCCTCGCCCGCGTGCTGGGCCTGGCGCCGGGCACCATCGGCCTGCTGTTCACCGCCGGCGGCATCGGCGGGCTGCTCGGCGCGATCACCTCGGCATGGGCCGCGCGGCGCTTCGGGCAGGCCAGAGTCATCTGGCTGTCCGTCCTGGTCACCGCGCCGTTCGGACTGCTCATCCCGGTCGCCCAGGCGGACTGGCGGATTGCACTGATCTTCATCGCGGACGTCGCGATCGGGTACGGCGTGGTGGTCTACAACGTCGCCCAGGTGAGCTTCCGCCAGGCCATCTGCCCGGATCGGCTGCTCGGCCGGATGAACGCCAGCATCCGCTTCCTGGTATGGGGCACGCTGCCGCTCGGCGCCCTGGTCGGTGGCCTCCTCGGCGAATGGCTCGGCGTGCGCGGCGCCCTCTGGGTCGCCATGGGCGGCCAGATCCTCGCCGTGCTGTGGGTGCTCGGCTCGCCGCTGCGCACCATGCGCGACCTGCCAACGGAACAGCCGGCAGCCATGTCGTGAGGAGCTGGGCGTGCCGGAGCACCGCTATCCGGTCACGACTCCTGCCACCAATCATCGGAGAGCTCACCGGCTGCGACGATCACCGCGGGGCCGGTGAGGCGGGTGGTGCTGGCCTCCACCTCGACCCGGAGTCGGCCACCGCGGGTGTCCACGGACAGCTCGCCGGTGCTTCGGCCGCCGGCCCACAGGGCCGCGACCGCGGCGGCCACCGTGCCGGTGCCGCATGAGCGGGTCTCACCGACGCCGCGCTCGTGCACCCGCATCGCGGTGGCGTCCGCGCCGGTGATCCGCACGAACTCCACGTTGACGCCGTCCGGGAACACCACCGGGTCGTGGCCCGGTGGCACCGTCAGGTCGAGGTCGCTCAGCTGGCCGTCAGTGACGCAGGCCAGGTGCGGGTTGCCGACATCGATCACCAGCCCGGGGAAGGCGCGGCCCGCGACGATGGCCGTCGAGCTGCCCTGGACGACGGCGGAACCCATGTCGACGGTCACCTCGCCGGCCGATGACACCATGACGGCGCGCGGCCCGTTGCGGGTGCCGATCACGAACTCGCCCGCCGGGACCAGCCCGGCGTCCACCAGGTAGCGGGCGAACACCCGTACACCGTTGCCGCACATCTCGGCGACGGACCCGTCGGCATTTCGGTAGTCCATGAACCAGCCGTCCCCGCCCGGCCGGCCATCGGACCCGTGGAGCATCCGCAGCACGCCGTCCGCCCCGATCCCCCGCCGGCGGTCGCACAGCGCCCGCACCCGCGACGCGGTCAGATCCAGAAGGCCGTCCGGGTCGGGAAGCAGCACGAAGTCGTTCTCCGTGCCGTGCCCCTTGGCGAACCGAACGCCCACGGTGACCAACCCTACGGGCCGCTCTCCGGGCGGCACAGGGCCAGCGTCGCGGCCAGCAGGTCGGGCCGGCCGGCGTCCAGCCACCGGATCCGCTGGTCGCGCCGGAACCAGGACCGCTGCCGGCGAACGAAGCGACGGGTGGCCGCCGCGGTGTCGGCGGCGGCCTGCTCCAACGTGCTCTCGCCGTTCAGCGCGGCGATCACCTGGCGGTAGCCGAGCGCGGTCGATGCGGTGCAGCCAGCCGCCAGCCCGCGGGCCAGCAGCTCGCGCACCTCGTCGACCAGCCCGGTGGCGAACATGTGCGCCACCCGGCAGTCGATCCGCTCGTCGAGTTCCTCGGTCGGCCGGTCGAGGCCGACGAGCACGGTGCCACGCCAGGCGACGCGCCGGCTCGGCAGGAACGCGCTGAACGGCCGGCCGGTGATCGTCACCACCTCCAGCGCGCGCACGATCCGCCGACCGTTGCTCGGCAGGATCCGGGCGGCCGCGCTCGGGTCGGCGATGGTCAGCCTGCGGTGCAGCTCGGCAGGTCCGACCCTGGCCAGTTCGGCCTCGAGTTCGGCACGGACCGCGGGGTCGGTGCCTGGAAAGTCCAGCTCGTCGAGCACGGCGGCGACGTAGAGACCGGACCCACCGGCCAGAATGGGCGTGCCGCCGCGGCGAAGCACGTCGTCGATCGCCGCGCGGGACTGCCGTTGGTAGGCCGAGACCGACGCCGTCTCGGTCACCTCCAGCACGTCGAGCAGGTGGTGTGGCACACCGTGGCGCTCCGCCCCGGTGAGCTTGGCGGTACCGATGTCCATGCCGCGGTAGAGCTGCATGGCGTCGGCGTTGACCACCTCACCGCCGCCGAGCGCCTGCGCCAGCCGCACGGCGAGGTCGGACTTGCCGGTGGCGGTGGGACCGACCACGGCGATCGGCCGCCCCTGCCGGCAAGACCCCGAGGTGCTCACCGTGGCGTCCAAACCGCGACGTGGAGCCCGCGTTCGTCCACCCCGATCGCGTGCCACCGCGGTGCCGCCAGCCGGCCCACCGCCTGCTTGCAGGCCGTGCGCAGCGACTGCACCTCGTCAGCGGCCGCACCGACCAGCTCGGGGACCAGCAGCGGCGGCTGCGGGAGCACGGCCATCGAACGAATCACACCGTGTGACGGTAGTGCCGGATCCGCCCGGTTCAGGTACCGGAGCGGCCGTCGACCTGTTTGAATTCGGCTTCACGGGGGGACCTTGGCCGGTCCCCGCCGAGCGCATGGCCGCAACCGCGCGGACACCCGCGTCGGGACGGCCACCCGCACCCGTGCGGGTACCAACAGGAGGCCGGCAATGACGGACCAACCGACGACCCAGCAGCAGACCGAAGAGGCAGCCAGCACCGAGCAGCCGGCCAGCGCGATGCAGGTGAGCCAGCCGCCCGTCCCGCACGACAATGGAGTGGCCCCGGCTGCCGGCCCGGCCACCGCGAACCCCTCCGCCGTCGCCGACCCGGTTGCCGACCACGCCGCCGACCACGCCGCCGACCACGCCGCCGACCCCGCCGCAGCCGCCGACTCAGCCGGCCCCACCCCGGCCACCACCAGCACACCCGCCGCAGCGGCTGTCCAGCAACCGCAGGCCGCGGTGCCGGAGCACCCGCCGGTGGTGCGTTCCGCGCTGGCCGACCCGGCCAAATGGGGCCGGGTGGACGCGGACGGCACGGTGTTCGTCCGTACCGCCGACGGTGAGCGCGCTGTTGGCTCGTGGCAGGCCGGCGAGCCGGCCGAGGGGCTCGCGCATTTCGCCCGCCGGTTCGACGACCTGCTGACCGAGGTCGATCTGATCTCCACAAGGCTGGCCAGCGGGCACGGTGATCCCAAGCAGTCCATGACGACCATCCGCCAGCTGCACCAGGGGCTGGACGAGGCGCACGTGGTCGGCGACGTGGTCGGCCTGGCCGCCAAGCTGGATTACCTGCTGGCCAGGGCCGAGCAGGCGCTCGGGGCCGCGCGGCAGGCCAAGGACGCGGCCCGTGCCGAGTCGACCGCGCGCAAGCAGGCGCTGGTCGAGGAGGCGGAGCGGATCGCGGTCGAGGCCACCCAGTGGAAGAGCGCCGGCGACCGGCTGCGGGCGATCCTGGAGGAGTGGAAGACGATCCGCGGCGTCGACCGCAAGGCCGACGACGCGCTCTGGAAGCGGTTCGGCAAGGCGCGGGACGCGTTCAACCGCCGGCGGGGCTCGCATTTCGCCGAGATGGACCGCCAGCGCGGCGCGGCCAAGACCCGCAAGGAGGAGATCGTCGCCGAGGCCGAGGAGCTGGCCGAGTCCACCGAGTGGGGTGCCACCGCCGGCCGCTACAAGCAACTCATGATCGACTGGAAGGCCGCCGGCCGGGCGCCGAAGGACGCCGACGACGCGCTGTGGCAGCGGTTCCGGGCCGCGCAGGACGCCTTCTTCGCCCACCGGTCCTCGGCGTTCACCGAGCGTGACTCCGAGCTGGTCGACAACGCCCACCGCAAGGAGCAGCTGCTCGCCGAGGCCGAGCGGATCAACCCGTCCGGCGATCTCGAGGCCGCCCGCGGCGCGCTGCACCGCATTCAGGAACGCTGGGAGGCCATCGGGCACGTGCCGCGGGAGCGGATGCGCGAGCTGGAGAACCGGCTGCGCGCCATCGAGGAGCGGGTCCGCGGTGCCGCGGATGCCCAGTGGCGGCGCACCGATCCCGAGGCGCAGGCCCGCGTCGAGCAGTTCCGGGAGCGCGTCGAGCAGTTCGAGGCGCAGGCCGCCAAGGCCCGCGCGGCCGGAGACGAGCGCCGCGCCAGGCGCGCCGACGAGCAGGCCTCCCAGTGGCGCGAGTGGCTCGCCGCCGCAGAACAGGCCGTAGCGGACAGATAGATCACGGACAGATGGATCACGGACCGATAGCGGTACCAGGGCGCTGCCGTGTACTCAGGTCGGCCTCGAGAACGCCAGGCGCAGCCACTGGACGGCCAGCACGATCATGGTGAGCAGGGCGAGCACCATGCCGGCGCCCGGGCCGGCCGCCACCGGTGCCGTTTGCCGGGACCAGACCGCCCACAGGCCGTGGACCACCGAGAACGCCGAACCGAGCGCGCACAGCCAGGCCAGCCCCCACCGCCTCGTGAACAGGGTGACCGCGGAGAGCAGCACGCCGAAGAACAGCGAGCTGGCCGCGAACAACCGGGGCAGCAGGCCGATCCGGTACTCGGCGGCGGCCCGGCCGAGCAGCACCTCCCAGCCGCTGTACGGCCCGACCCACGGCAGCACGGCCGCGACGAGCAGCGCGAACGCACCGAACGCGATCACCATGGCCCACCGGCCGGGCTCGACGTGGCCGACCACGTCGCGTTCCACCTGGTCGATCTCGGCGCGCAGCGCGGCGAGCTCGTCGTCGGATGGGGTGCGCTCCGGCTCGCTCATCGGCCGGCCCCCAGCCCGCAGCCGGCATCCGCGGCCGGCGCAGGCAGCGGTACGGGCATCGGTACAGGCAGCGGTATCGCAGCGCGCGGACCCACGCTCGGCAGGCCGAGCGACACGGCCGGAGCACCACCGGGCCGAAGGCCTGCCTCGTGGTGATCGCCGGCCGGCGTGCGCCGGTGGGCCAGCAACGGGCCGTCGGCCACCAGGTGGTGCGGCGCGCCGTAGCTGACCACGGCGCGCACCACGTCGCCCGGCCGCACCGCGGCCTCAACGGCGGGGCCCACCGGCGTGAAGTGCACCAGCCGGCCGTCCCGCGCCCGGCCGGACATCCGCGCCGTCGCCGCGTCCTTGCGCCCCTCGCCCGCAGCGACCAGCACCTCGACCTCGCGTCCCACCAGCCCGCGGTTCAGCTCCCAGGAGATCTCCTCCTGCACCTGCACCAGCCGCTGGTACCGCTCGGCCACGACCTCGCGGGCCACCGGGCCATCCATCGATGCCGCCGGGGTGCCCGGCCGTGGCGAGTACTGGAACGTGAAAGCTCCGGCGAAGCGCCCGGCCCGCACCACGTCCAGGGTCGCCTCGAAGTCGGCGTCCGTCTCGCCGGGGAAGCCGACGATGATGTCCGTGGTGATGGCCGCATCCGGCATGGCGTCCCGCACGCGTCCCAGGATGCCGAGGTAGCGGTCGGCTCGGTAGGAGCGGCGCATGGCCCGCAGCACGGCGTCCGAGCCGGACTGCAGCGGCATGTGCAGCTGGTGGCACACCACCGGGGTCTGCGCCATGGCCGCGATCACGTCGTCGGTGAAGTCCCGTGGGTGCGGTGAGGTGAACCGCAGCCGCTCCAGACCCGCCACGGTGCCGCAGGAACGAAGCAGGTCGGCGAACGCCGAACGGGCCCCGAATGAGACTCCATACGAGTTGACGTTCTGGCCGAGCAGGGTCACCTCGAGCACTCCGTCGGCCACCAGCGCCCGCACCTCGGCCAGGATGTCCCCCGGCCGGCGGTCGAGCTGCCGGCCGCGCAGCGCCGGCACGATGCAGAACGTGCACGTGTTGTTGCAGCCGACGGAGATGGACACCCAGCCCGCGTACGCCGACTCGCGGCGTGCCGGCAGCGACGACGGGAACACCTCCAGCGCCTCGCGGATCTCCACCTGAGCGGCCTGCTGCACCCGCGCCCGCTCCAGCAGCACCGGCAACGACGCGATGTTGTGGGTACCGAACACCACGTCCACCCACGGCGCCCGGCGGACGATCTCGCCGCGGTCCTTCTGTGCCAGGCAGCCGCCCACCGCAATCTGCATTTCCGGGTGCGCCGTCTTCGCCGGTCGGAGGTGCCCGAGGTTGCCGTAGAGGCGGTTGTCGGCGTTCTCCCGCACCGCGCAGGTGTTGAACACCACCAGGTCGGGGGCGTCGTCATCGGCAGCCGCGCGCACCCAGCCGGACGACTCCAGCAGGCCGGCCAGCCGCTCGGAGTCGTGCACGTTCATCTGGCAGCCGTAGGTGCGGATCTGGTAGCTGCGGGACACCGCTCACCCCTTTCGCCGCCCAAGCGTAGGCGTCGCCAGGTACCGGTGCGGTCACAGCACCCGCATCTGCGGCCACCGCGGCGTTGTCGGCGGTTAGGGTGCCGCCATGAGCGCTTCGGCTGAGCCGGCAGGCGAACCCGCGGACCGGCCGCAGGACACTCCACCGATGATCCGCATCGTCGGGGTCGACAAGCATTTCGGCCCGCTGCACGTGCTCAAGGACATCAACCTCGAGGTGGCCAGGGGCCAGGTCATCGTCGTGCTCGGGCCGTCCGGGTCAGGCAAGTCGACGCTGTGCCGGACCATCAACCGGCTCGAGCCGATCGACTCCGGTCTGATCGAGGTGGACGGCCAGCCGCTGCCGGCCGAGGGCAAGGCACTGGCCCGGCTGCGCGCCGACGTCGGCATGGTGTTCCAGCAGTTCAACCTGTTCGCGCACAAGACCATCGTGGACAACGTCATGCTGGCGCCGGTCAAGGTGCGCAAGATGCGGTCCGCCGAGGCCCGCAAGGTCGCGATGGAGCTGCTGGAGCGGGTCGGCATCACCGACCAGGCCCAGAAGTACCCGGCGCAGCTCTCCGGCGGGCAGCAGCAGCGCGCGGCGATCGCCAGGGCGCTGGCCATGAAGCCCAAGGTGATGATGTTCGACGAGCCGACCTCCGCGCTGGACCCGGAGATGGTGCAGGAGGTGCTCGACGTCATGATCACCCTGGCCCGCGAGGGCATGACCATGTTCGTGGTCACCCACGAGATGGGCTTCGCGCGGCGCGCGGCCAACCGGGTCGTGTTCATGGACGAGGGCGAGATCGTCGAGCACGCCACCCCCGACGAGTTCTTCACCGCACCGAAGACGAACAGGGCCAAGGATTTCCTTGGCAAGATCCTCACCCACTGAAGGAGATGACGATGAAGCTGCGCACCCTTGCGGTGGGCGTGCTGGCCGGCAGCCTGGCCCTCACCACGGTCGCGGCCTGCGGCAAGTCGGGGACACCGGGCAGCGAGCCAGCGGTCACCCAGACCACCGCCACCAACGTGACGGTCGCGGGCTCGCCGACGTTCGACAAGATGAAGCAGCGTGGCAAGGCCGTGATCGGTGTGAAGGAGGACCAGCCGGGCCTCGGCCTGAAGGACCCGACCACCGGCACGTTCTCCGGCTTCGACATCGAGATCGCCCGGCTGATCGCCGGCCAGCTCGGCTTCGACCCGCAAACGAAGATCGAGTACAAGCCGATCCCGTCGGCCTCCCGTGAGCAGGCGATCGTCAACGGCGACATCGACTACTACGTCGGCACCTACTCGATCACCGACAAGCGCAAGGAGCTGATCGCCTTCGCCGGCCCGTACTTCATCGCCGGCCAGGACCTGCTGGTGCGCAAGGACGACACCTCGATCACCGGCCCGGACACCCTCAAGGGCAAGAAGGTCTGCTCGGTGACCGGCTCGACGCCCATCCAGCGGGTGCGCGACCAGAAGCTGACCGAGGACTCCAACATCGTCGAGTTCAAGACCTACTCCGAGTGCGTGACCAAGCTGTCGCAGAAGGAAGTGGACGCGGTCACCACCGACGACGCCATCCTCAAGGGTTACGCCGCGCAGGAGCCGGACAAGTTCAAGGTGGTCGGCAAGACCTTCTCCACCGAGAAGTACGGCATCGGCCTCGCCAAGAACGACAAGGCGCTCCGCGATAAGATCAACGACATTCTCGAGGCGGCGATCAGCGGCGGCACCTGGAAGTCGATCTACGACGCGACCCTTGGCAAGTCCGGCTCGCCGGCCACGCCGCCGAAGGTCGAGCGGTACTGACTCCAGCACTGACTCCAGCACTGACTCCAGCACTAATTCCAGCAATGATTCCGGCCGGGCTGGATGGACCTTCGCGCCAGATGGTGCATCCACCCGGACCGTCAAGCTAAGGGCACGGGATGGGCGAAT
>DASXTS010000282.1:0-6026 GCA_036505275.1 Pseudonocardiaceae bacterium | reverse complement strand
GGGACGGCACCCCGTACTTCGGCACCCGCGACCTGTCCTACCTGGAGGTCGCCCACACCGATGCCGAGCGGCAGGCGCACCACCTGCTGCGCTCCTACGCCGCTGGCCGCCGCGCGACGGCCCGCGACGCCGGCGGGCGGGTGGCCGCCGAGTTCGTCACCACACTGCTCAAGCGCCGGCTGTTCTCGTCCCCGAAGGCGTTCGCGGAGACGATCGACGTGCACCTGGCCACCATGTCGGGCAAGGAGGCCAGGCCGGTGTCCGGCAGCCTGCCGGTGCTCATCGACCGGGTGGACGAGGCGGCCGACGACGACGAGCAGTACCGGCAGGCCGAGGCCGAGGCGCTAGCCGCCGCCCGCCACGTCGCCGCACCGCTCACGGCCGAGGAGAAGGCGACCCTGGAACGGCTGCGCGCCTGGGCCCGCGGCGCGCAGGACCGCCCGGACAGCAAGTTCGCCGCGCTGCTCACGCACCTGGCGCCGATCGCGCCGCCGGCCGGTGACCCGGCCGAGTTCACCGAGCGAATCATCGTCTTCACCGAATACCGCGACACCCAGCGCTGGCTGCACGAGCGGCTGCTGGTCGCCGGCTACCGGCCCGAGCAGATCGCCCTGCTGTACGGCGGGCAGGACCGCGACGAGCGGGAGCGCATCAAGAACGTCTTCACCGAGGACCCGGCGCTGCACCCGGTGCGCATCCTGCTCGCCACCGACGCGGCGAGCGAGGGCATCAACCTGCAACGGCACTGCCACCGGGTGCTGCACTGGGAGATCCCCTGGAACCCCAACCGGCTGGAGCAGCGCAACGGTCGGGTGGACCGGCACGGCCAGCCGGCGCCGGTGGTGCTGGTCCACCACTTCGTGCCGGCCGGCTGGCAGGACGCCGACTTCGCCGAGGGCTCGCTGGAGGACGAGCTGGCCTTCCTGGAGGTCGCGGTGCGCAAGGTGCACACCATCCGGGAGGACCTAGGCAGCGCCGGCGAGGTGATCGCCGCCCAGATCGAGCAGAAGATGGTCGGCGGCCGCGCCGACTGGCAGACCGCCGACGCCGAGATCGTCACCCGCACGGCCAGGGCCCGGCTCAAGGTCGACCGCGACCTTGCCCGCGACCTGCAGAAGCTCACCGACGAGCTGAAGGGCAGCCGCACTCGGCTGAACCTGCATCCGGAGACGGTGCGCCGCATGGTGAGCACGGCGCTGCGCCTGGCGCACAACCAGGACCTGCATCCCGCGCCCGCACCGGCCGGCTTCCCTGACCAGGTCTACCGGCTGCCGCAGCTGCCCGGCGCCTGGGCCGCCGCCCGCAACGACGGGCTGCACCACCCGGTGACCGGCGTGGAGCGCCCGGTGACCTTCGACCAGGAGGCCGCCGGTGACCGCACCGATGTGGTGCTGCTGCACCTCGGGCACCGGCTGGTGCAGATGTGCATGCGGCTGCTGCGCGCCGAGCTGTGGGCGCAGGCCCGCACCGGCGGCACCGCGGCGAAGCTGCGCCGCATCACCGCGCGGGTCGTACACGGTGACGAGCTGCGCGTGCCGGCGATCATCGCGCACGGCCGCGTGGTGGTCACCGGTGCGGACGGTGCGCGGCTGCACGAGGAGATCGTGTCGGCCGGCGGCCTGGTCGAGGGCGGCCGGTTCGCCCTGCTGCGCAGGGTGGAAGAGGTCACCGCGCTGCTGGCCACCGCCTCGGAGGAACCCGCCGATGCCATGGCCGCAACGCTGACCAGGCTGTGGCCGGTGCTGGCCGAGCCGCTGGCCCGCTCGCTCAACACGCGCGCCGAGCAGCGGCTGCGCTCGATGCGTGCCCTGCTGCGCGACCGCTGCGACGAGGAGGTGGCCGGCATCACCGCCGTGCTGGCTGAGCTGGAGACCTCGATCACCACGGCACTTGGCGAGGTGGGCCGCTGGCAGCAGCCGAGCCTGTTCGAGGTCGACGAGGGACAGCGGCAGCAGTTGCGCGCCGACCACGAGGCGCTGCGCGCCCGGCTGGCCGCCATCCCGCAGCAGCGCGATGACGAGATCGCCGCGCTGCGCCGCCGCTACGCCGACCCGACCACCCGCTGGTTCCCGGTGGCCGTCACGCTGCTGGTACCAGCACCGATTGCACGGGAAGCCGCGATCCGTCAGGCGGCCGGCCGATGACCGCCACGACGCGCCGGGGACGGCCGAAGCAGCCGACCGTCGCCGAGCAGCACGCCGACTGGCTCGCGCTGCTCGCCCCGGCCGGCCCGTTCCTGTCGCTGCCGGTGCTCACCACGGCGCTGCCAGCCGGCCTGGAGGCGCTCGACACCCCGACGCGCGAGCGGGCCAGGCAGGCGTGGGCCGAGTTCGACGCCGACCCGGCCACCCTCGGCGCCGCGTGGGTCGACTTCGTGCTCACCGAGCTGCTGCGCTATGGCCCGGCGGTGTTGCGCGATACGGCGCTGACCGACGCCGAGTTCCGCGGCACCCCGCGGCCGGACCAGGTGGTGCTCGGCCCCGACCCCGACACCGGCCGGGCCACCCGGCTGCACGTGCACCGGCGCCCGGCCGGCACGCCGCTCGCCGAGCTGACCGACCTCGCCGAGGAGGCCGCACGGGTTTGCCGCGACACCGCGGTGCCGCTCGCGCTGGTCACCGACGGCCGCCATTGGCTGCTCGTACACGCCGTCCGCGGCGGCCCGACCAGTATCGCGACCTTCGACGCCGACCTGTGGCAGGAGGAGCCGATCCTGCTGCGGGCCTTCGCCACCCTGCTCGGCGCCACCCGAGTGCTGCGCGCTCCCTATACAGCCGACGGCACCGCCACCGACAGCCTGGCGGCGCTGTTCGCCCGCACCGCCGACGCCCAGTCCGAGATCACCACCACGCTCGGCGGCCAGGTGCGCCAGGCCGTCGAGCTGTTCGTCGCCGAGCTGGCCCGCCTGGACCGCGAGTCCGGCGGCACCCTGCTTTCCGAGGTGCCCGACCGGGAGCTCTACCGCGGCTCGCTCACCACGCTGCTGCGCCTGGTGTTCCTGCTCTACGCCGAGCAGCGCGACCTGCTGCCGGCCGGCGACCCCGTCTACGCCGAGGGCTACGCCGTCACCACCCTGCACCAGCAGCTCACCGAGGCCCGCGACCGCCACGGCGACGAGGTCGGCGACCGGCGCAGCGCCGCCTGGCCCCGACTGCTCGCCACCTTCGCCGCCGTGCACGGCGGCTGCGAGCACCCCGACCTGCGCATCCCGGCCCACGGCGGCTCGCTGTTCGACCCGGCCCGCTACTCGTGGCTGGCCCGCGCAGCCGTCACCGACCGCGTCGTGCAGGAGATCCTCGACGCGCTGCTCCTGCTGCGGCACAAGGGAAAGGCCGCCGAACGGCTGAGCTACACCGGCCTCGACGTGGAGCAGATCGGCCACGTCTACGAGGGCCTGCTGGAGTTCTCCTGCCTGCGCGTCACCAAGCCGCACGTGGGCCTCATCGGCAAGCTCGAACCCGAGCTGCCGCTGACCCTCGTCGAGCAGCAGTCCGACCCGCGCCCGTGGCTCGCGGAACGCTGCGGCCTCAGCGCCGCCCGGGTGGACAAGGCCCTCACGGCACGGCCAAGCCCCGCCGAGGCTGCCGCCCTTCATGCCGCCTGCGACAACGACGGCGCGCTGGCTGAGCGCGTCACTCCGTACTGGGGCCTGCTGCGCACCGACCTGCGCGGCCAGCCCACCGTGTTCCCGGCCGGCTCGATCCTCTTCACCCAGGTCGGCGACCGCCGCGCCACCGGCACCCACTACACCCCGAAGGTGCTGGCCGAGGAGGTCGTCGAGCACACCCTCGCGCCGCTGTGCTTCGTCCACTCGTCGCCGGGCGTGCACCGTCTGCGCACCGCCGAGGAGCTGCTGGCGCTCAAGGTGTGCGACCCCACCATGGGCTCCGGCGCGTTCCTCGTCGCCGCCTGCCGGTTTCTCACCGAGCGCGTAGTCGAGGCGTGGGAGCGCGACGGCCTTCCCGACGACGTGACGGGTACTGCCGACGACGTGCGCCTGGCCGCGATGCGCCTGGTTGCCGCGCGCTGCATCTACGGCGTCGACCGCGACGACATGGCCGTCGACCTCGCCAAGCTCTCGCTCTGGCTGGTTACCCTGGCCAAGGGCAAGCCCTTCGGCTTCGTCGACCACGCCCTGCGCTGCGGCGACTCGCTCATCGGCGTGCGCACTGAAGCCCAGATCGAGCGCCTGCACCTCGACCCCGACGGCGTCGGCTGGGACTCCACCGGCCGCCTCGACGGCCACATCGACGAGTTCGTCGGCCCGGCGCTTGCCGAGGCTGCGGAGCTGCGCCGGCGCATCGAGCACCACCCCGCCGACGACCTCGCCGACATCAACGCCAAGACCGCGCTCCTGTGCAGTGCCGACGAGCTGACCACCCGGCTCCGCGTGGTGGCCGACGGCGTAGTCGGCGCCGCGCTCAGCACGGCCGGCGAGGGCGACGCCCGCTATGTCGGCCGCCTCAGCGGCATCTCGGTCGATGCCGGCAACCTGTTGCGTGGCCGCGCCGACTCGCCCGCCGAGGCCCGCCTGCGCGCCTTCGTCACCGATTGGCTCAGCCGCAACCGCACCACCCCAATCCGCCCCTTCCACTGGCCCCTGGAGTTCCCCGAGGTCATGTGCCACGGCGGCTTCGACGCCGTAGTCGGCAACCCCCCGTTCATCGGCGGGCAGCGCCTCACCGGCTCGATCGGTCAGGATGTGCGCGAGTACCTGGTGGACCGGCTCGCCTACGGCCGCCGGGGCAGCGCCGACCTGTGCTCCTACTTCCTGCTCCGCAACCTCGACATCGTGGACGGCGGCCGGGTCGGCATCATCGCCACCAACACCATCGCCCAGGGCGACACCCGCGAGGTCGGCCTAGACCAGGCCGTCGGCAACGGCTGGCAGGTCTACCGCGCCGTCAAGTCACAACCCTGGCCCGGTACAGCGTCACTGGAGGTCTCCCTGCTCTGGGTCGGTCAGACCCAGGAGGGTGAGGTCTTCCACCTCGACGGCCGCCCGGTCCAGGGCATTACCTCATCCCTCGACTCCCGGTCCCGCGTCACCGGTAAGCCCTATCGCCTAGCCGCCAACGCCGGGCAGTCGTTCATCGGTTCGTACATCCTCGGCACCGGTTTCATCCTCGAACCAAATCAGGCGCGGCGGCTGATCGAACGTGACCCTCGCAATCGCGATGTGCTGTTCCCGTACCTCAACGGCGAGGACTTGAACTCCCGTTTCGATGACTCCGCAGCCCGCTGGGTGATTAACTTCCATGACTGGAGCCAGCGCCGAGCTGCTGAATACGCCGACTGCTTTGCGATCGTCGAGCGGTACGTACTTCCGTTTCGCACTCAGAATAACAGAAAGGTATACCGGGACTACTGGTGGCAATACGCCGAGAAGCGGCCAGCTATGCTCAAGGCCGTTTCCGGACTCAAGCGAATCTTGGCGATCGCACGTGTCAGTAATACGGGCCTGCCGGTCTGGGTGTCAAGCGGCCCGGTAATGAGCGAACAGATTGTTGTTATCGCTACGGATCAAAGTTCCTACCTCGCGTTACTGTCGAGTATATTTCACTTCGCGTGGTGGAGAATTAAGGGAACCTCGACAATTGGTGCAGGTGCGGGGCTTCGTTACACCCCCTCGGACGGGTTCGAGACGTTTCCGCAGCCGGAGTTGACCGAACGGATGGATCAGGTGGGCGCGGAGCTGCACTCGTTCCGGCGGTCGGTGATGCTGGAACGGCAGCTCGGGCTGACCAAGCTCTACAACCTGGTGCACGACGAGTCGCACCGGGACCAGGACGTGCGGCGGCTGCGGGAGATCCACACCGAGGTCGACTTCGCCGTGGCGGAGGCGTACGGCTGGACCGACCTCGACCTCGAATACGGCTTCCACGGCACCCGCCAGGGCCGCCGCTTCACCATCGACCCCAGCGTGCAGACCGAGATCCTCGACCGTCTCCTCGAACTCAACTTCACCCGCTACGACGAGGAGGTCCGCCAGGGCCTGCACAAGAAGGCCGGCAACCGCAAGGCCG
>DASXTS010000281.1:0-19625 GCA_036505275.1 Pseudonocardiaceae bacterium | reverse complement strand
ATCGAGGAACACGCTGCTGATATCCGCGGGGTCGCGGGCCTGGTAGGCCTTGCCACCGGTGGCGGCGGCGATCCGTTGCAAGGCGGGGAAGTCGACGTCGAGGCCCATCGCGACGAGGATCACAGGGACGGGGCGGGCCGGGTCGGCCTCGGCCTGCAGGGTGCGCACCAGCGCCTCGTCGTTGGTGCCGTCGGGGTCCTCGTGGCGGCCGTCGGTGACAACGACGACGGCGTTGACCCGGCCCGCGACATAGCCGCCGCGCTGCGCGCGGACGGCGGCGAGCACGGTGTCGTTCAGACCGGTGGCGCCGTCGGTACGAGAGGGCAGCGAGGCGAATGCCTCCTGCAGCGCCTGGCGGCGGCTGACCTGGCCGACCCGGTCGGTCATCCGGCCCATCGGAACCAGTTCGACCCAGTCGTGCGATGGCGCTCGCTGCAACGAGAACGCCCAAAGTCCCACGTCGGTGCTGTCCGGGTAGAGCGGCAGCGTGGTGAGCGCGGCGTCCCTGGCCAGCTCGATGCGGGTCTGCCCGCTGCCGGCCTCGGCGTCCATCGAGCCGGACACGTCGATCAGCACCAGCAGCTTGGCGTCCAGGGTGACCGCGCTCCAGATGCGCAGCACCTCGGTGGCCTGCTCCAGCGGGGGCATGGCCAGCAGGGTCGGCTTGGACGGCACGATGCCCGAGGTGCCGTCGCGCAGGTCGCCGAGCACGCCGTCGCGGTCGCGGAAGCCCGCGGCCCGCAGGGTGCGGACGGCCTCCGGCGTGCGCAGCGCGGCCTCCACGGTCTCGGCGGCCGCCTCGGTGGCGGCCTCGCCGGCGGTCCCGGTGGCCGTTCCGGTGGCGGTTCCAGAGGCGGTGGCGGTGGCGCTGGCGGTATCGGTGGCGGTGACTGCCCCGGTGGTGTCGCCCGGCCCGCTCGGCTCGTCGGCCTTCACCCGCACCACCGGGTAGTCCAGCGCGACAGTGCCGTCCATCGGGTAGACGGCCACCGCGGATGTCCGGCCGGCCGCCCGGTTGTGGGCGACGACGGATTGCTCGGAGGCCGTGAACACGAGCGCGTCCGGCGAGCTCCCCAGTTTGTCGTAGGCCGCCTGGATGGTCGGCACGGCGCCGCGCCCGACCTTGAGTAACGTGGCGCCGAGCTCGGGCCGCGGCGTGCCGTCCGGGTTGCCGAGCAGCCGCCGTACCACGAGCAGGGTGGCCAGCCCCTCTGTGGTGGTCGCCGGATCACCGATGGTGGTCGGCACCCGGCCGTCGATCAGCTCCTGCCAGCCCGGCTGCGCGTCCGGCCAACCGAGCTTCTCCGCGTCCTTGCGGGCGGTCACCCCGACCAGCGGCGAGATGGCCAGTGGCTCGTGCTCCTCGATCGTGCACGGCGGGCCACTCAGGCGGGCGGCTTCCCGCCTGGCCCGCTTGGGCCACATCGAGGAGTCCGGGATCCAGAGCGCCGGCGGCTCGCCAGTGCCCGCGGCGAGCGCGCTCGCCACGTCGGCGGAGTCCTGCGGCACCACCTGGGCCGCCACGCATGACCGGTCCACGTCGCGCTGCACGATCTCCTGGACGGCCGGCGCGATCGCCGGCGCGGCCACGATCCGCAGCGGGGTGGCGCTCAGGCACGCTCCACCGGCGACGCCGCCGCCCTGCAACGCGACGACGGTCGCCGTGGCGGCCAGCACCATGCCGAGAACTGCACCGGTGCCAACGAGGGTGGAGCGCGTGCCGCCGGAGGCCACTGTTCTACTAGCAGTGATCGTGCGTTCACTCGGACGGGTCATCGGCCCATACAAAGATCGCGGGGATTAGGCGTGCAAGGTAGCGGAGAGCTGCACAATACCGATCTTTACTGTGAGTAGTATCACGTCGTTCACTCGTCTGGCGCAACACGACCGGGTCGGTCCAAGGCGGAACCGGGCGACCGCGCCGATCGTTCTCGTCAGGTACGCGTCGATGGGTGACGGGTACCCTGAACGAACACGCCAATCCCCACGGGAAGGGTCGAGGCCACCCAAGGCCGTAACGCGAATGGACCGCAAGCGCCTGCTTCGCAGCCCGCTGCTCTGGATAGCCGCGGCACTGCTGCTCTACTTCACGTTCAGCTACCTGCTGGACGACACCAGGGGCTATCACCAGATCCCCACGTCAAAGGCGCTGGAGCAGCTCAGCTCGGGCACCGTCAAGGAGGCGGTGCTCGAGGACAAGGAGCAGCGGCTCAAACTGATCCTCAACGACGGCCAGCAGGTGGACGGCACCAACCGGCTGTTCGCCGAATTCCCGGCGCAGAGCACGGACGAGGTGGTCGACGCGCTGCGCGAGGCCAACATTGCCGGCGAGTGGGACACCACGGTCACCCAGACCAGCGTGCTGTTCCAAATCCTGATCTACATGGTGCCGCTGGTGCTGCTGTTCCTGCTGCTGATGTGGATGATGAACAACGCGCAGGGCGGCGGTAACCGGGTCCTCAACTTCGGCAAGTCGCGGGCAAAGCAGCTGTCCAAGGACATGCCCAAGACGACCTTCTCGGACGTCGCCGGCGTCGACGAGGCGGTCGAGGAGCTGCAGGAGATCAAGGACTTCCTGCAGAACCCCGGCCGCTACCAGGCACTCGGCGCCAAGATCCCGAAGGGCGTTCTGCTGTACGGCCCACCGGGAACCGGCAAGACCCTGCTGGCCCGCGCCGTGGCCGGTGAGGCCGGCGTGCCGTTCTACTCCATCTCCGGTTCCGACTTCGTCGAGATGTTCGTCGGTGTCGGCGCGTCCCGCGTTCGGGACCTCTTCGAGCAGGCGAAGCAGAACGCGCCGTGCATCATCTTCGTGGACGAGATCGACGCGGTCGGCCGGCAGCGTGGCGCCGGCCTCGGCGGCGGGCACGACGAGCGGGAGCAGACGCTCAACCAGTTGCTGGTCGAGATGGACGGCTTCGACGCCCGCGGCGGGATCATCCTGATCGCGGCCACCAACCGGCCGGACATCCTGGACCCGGCCCTGCTGCGGCCGGGACGGTTCGACCGGCAGATCCCGGTGGCCGCGCCGGACCTGCGCGGCCGGCGCGCCATCCTGCGGGTGCATTCCAAGGGCAAGCCGCTCTCGCCCGACGCCGACCTGGACGGGCTGGCCAAGCGCACCGTGGGCTTCTCCGGCGCCGACCTGGCGAACGTGATCAACGAGGCCGCCCTGCTGACCGCGCGGCTGAACGGGCACCTGATCACCCCGGCCGCGCTCGAAGAGGCCGTCGACCGCGTGATCGGTGGCCCGCGTCGGAAGAGCCGGATCATCTCCGAGCAGGAGAAGAAGATCACCGCGTACCACGAGGGTGGGCACGCGCTGGCCGCCTGGGCGATGCCCGACCTGGAGCCGGTTTACAAGGTGACGATCCTGCCGCGCGGGCGTACCGGTGGGCACGCGCTGGTCGTCCCGGAGGACGACAAGGAGCTGATGACCCGCTCCGAGATGATCGCGAGGCTGGTCTTCGCGCTCGGTGGGCGGGCCGCCGAGGAGCTGGTCTTCCACGAGCCGACCACCGGGGCGTCCTCCGACATCGACCAGGCCACCAAGATCGCCAAGGCGATGGTCACCGAGTACGGCATGAGCGCGCGGCTGGGAGCCGTCCGGTACGGCCAGGAGCACGGTGACCCGTTCCTCGGCCGGACCATGGGGCACGCCGTCGACTATTCGCTGGAGGTGGCGCGGGAGATCGACGAGGAGGTGCGCGCGCTCATCGAGGCGGCGCACACCGAGGCGTGGGACATCCTGCAGTCCTACCGTGACGTGCTGGACAACCTGGTCGCCGAGCTGGTGGAGAAGGAGACGCTGCAGCGCAAGGACCTGGCGCGGATCTTCGACCGGGTGCAGAAGCGGCCGCGGATCACGGCGTTCAACGACTTCGGCGGCCGCACCCCGTCCGACAAGCCGCCGATCAAGACGCCGGGCGAGCTGGCCAAGGAGCGCGGCGAGCCGTGGCCGCCGGTGCAGACCGAGCCGGAGCCGACCCCGGTCGGCGCGGTGCCCGGCGGGGGACTGCCCCAGGCGCCGGGTGGCGTCGGCGGTTCCGGCCCCAATGGTGCCGGGCCCTACCTGCCGCATGGCACGCCGTACCCCACGCCGGCCGTGCCCGGCCAACACGGTCAGTACGGCCAACACGGTCAGCATGGTCAGCATGGTCAACACGGCCAGCCGGCGGGACAGCACGGGCAGCCGGGCGCGCCGCAGCCGGACTACCGGCAGCCGGGCCCATGGCGGCCCGGGTCGATGCCGCCGGGTTCCATGCCGCCGGGTTCGGTGCCGCCCGGTTCGGTGCCGCCCGGTTCGGTGCCTCCGCCGCAGGGTCCACCCCAGCCGTACCCGCCGCCGCGGCCGTACCGCCACTCGCCGCCGAGCCATGGCCGCGGTGGCCCGCCGAACTACGGCGCGCCACCGGACTGGCGGCCGGCCACCACCCCGTCCGGGCGGCCGTACCAGCCGGTGGAGGACCCGCTCGCGGGGTCCAGGGTCGGCGCCGACGACGAGAATCGCGACGCGAGCGCCGACTGACCTCATCGCTAGGAGGCGGTGTCACGCTATGGCGATGACCGGGACGAGCCCAAACGGTGACAACCGGCGGCGAACCGGGCTGCTGCCGGTGTTTGACCACGCCCGCGCCGAGGCCGCGGTGCGCGAGCTGCTGCTGGCCTGCGGCGAGGACCCGGAGCGGGAGGGCCTGCGGGAGACGCCCGCCAGGGTGGCGCGGGCCTACCGGGAGATGTTCGCCGGGCTGTACACGAACCCCGACGCCGTGCTGTCCAAGACCTTCGAGGAGAGCCACGAGGAGCTCGTGCTGATCAAGGACATCCCGCTGTACTCCTTCTGCGAGCACCACCTGCTGCCGTTCCACGGCGTCGCCCACGTCGGCTACATCCCGGACGTGCACGGCCGGGTCACCGGACTGTCCAAGATCGCGCGGCTGGTCGACCTGTACGCTCGCCGGCCCCAGGTGCAGGAGCGGCTCACCTCGCAGATCGCCGACGCGCTCGAGCAGCGGCTCGACCCGCGCGGGGTGATCGTGGTCATCGAGGCCGAGCACCTGTGCATGGGCGTGCGGGGGATCCGCAAGCCCGGCGCGGTGACCACCACGTCCTCGGTGCGCGGGCAGTTCAAGACCTCGGCGTCCTCCCGCGCCGAGGCGCTCTCCCTGATCCGGGGGCGCTGAGCCGTGCGCGCGGAGTGCTAGGTGACCGCTACGCTGCCCCGGCCCGGCAGGTGTGTCGTCATGGGCGTGCTCAATGTCACGCCGGACTCGTTCTCCGACGGCGGCCAGTACCTGGACCGCGACGACGCGATCGGGCACGGGCTGGCGATGTTCAACCGCGGCGCGGACCTGGTCGATGTCGGCGGCGAGTCGACAAGGCCGGGCGCGCGGCGGGTGGACGCCGAGGTCGAGCTGGCCAGGGTGCTACCGGTGATCACCGAGCTGGCCGCGGCCGGCGTGCCGGTGAGCGTGGACACCACCCGCGCCTCGGTGGCGGCGGCCGCGGTCGAGGCCGGCGCCGTCCTGGTTAACGACGTGTCCGGCGGGCTCGGTGACCCGGCGATGGCGTCCATGATCGCCGCCGCTGGCGTGCCGTGGATTCTCATGCACTGGCGCGGTCGCAGCGACGTGATGGACTCGCTGGCGCGCTACCAGGACGTCGTCGCAGACGTCAGGGCCGAGCTGCTGGCCAGGGTGGACGCGGCGCTCGCGGCCGGGGTGCCGGCGGAGGCGTTGGTGATCGATCCGGGCTTGGGCTTCGCCAAGACGGCCGCGCACAACTGGACGCTGCTGGCGCACCTCGGCGCGCTCGTGTCCACCGGCCTTCCGGTGCTGGTCGGCGCGTCCCGCAAGCGTTTCCTCGGCACGCTGCTTGCCGGTGCCGACGGCTCACCACGGCCGGCCGATGGCCGGGAGGTGGCCACCGCGGCGATCAGCGCGCTAGCCGCCACTGCCGGTGTCTGGGGAGTCCGGGTGCACGAGGTCGGCGCGTCGCTGGACGCAGTCGCGGTGGCCGGGGCCTGGGCGTCCGCGCGCGGCGGGCAGCAGCACGCCGCCGGCGGTCCAAGCGTCGGGCCAGGCGTCGGGCCAGGCGTCGAGCCGGGCGTCGGGCCGGGCGTCGGTTCGGGCGTCGGTTCGGGCGTGCGCCGGGGCGACGGCGTTCGGCACGGTGCGGTGCCGTGACCGACCGGATCATGCTGACCGGCCTGCGGGTGTTCGGCCGGCACGGCGTGTTCGACTTCGAGCGGGCCGACGGCCAGGAGTTCGTGGTCGACGTCACGGTGTGGCTCGACCTGGACGCGGCCGCCCGCACCGACGACCTCGCCGACACCCTGGACTACGGCGCGCTCGCGTACCGCGCCGCCGCGATCGTCGGCGGCCCGCCGCGCAAACTCATCGAGACCGTGGCCGCCGAGATGGCCGACGACGTGATGGCCGACGAGCGGGTGCACGCCGTCGAGGTGACCATCCACAAGCCGGCCGCCCCGATCTCGCTCGCTTTCGCCGACGTCGCGGTGGTCGCCCACCGCTCCCGCCGGAGCCCCCGTGCCGGGGACGGCCCGCAGTGACCCGCGCAGTGCTGTCCATCGGGTCGAACCTCGGCGACCGGCTCGGCCACCTGCGCTCGGTGCTGGACGCGCTGCCGGTCGCCGGCGGTGACCTGATCGCGGTGTCCGCCGTGTACGAGACTGCGCCGTGGGGCCCGGTGCCGCAGGACGACTTCCTCAATGCCGTGGTGGTTGCGGAGGACGCCGGCCGTGACCCGGCCGGCTGGCTGGAGTTCGGCCGGGCCTGCGAGCGCCGCGCCGGGCGCACCCGCACGCTGCTCTGGGGGCCGCGCACTCTGGACGTCGACATTGTCGACGTCGACGGGATGACCAGCGGCGACCCCGAGCTGACACTGCCCCACCCGCGGGCGGCCGAGCGGGCGTTCGTGCTGGTGCCGTGGTTGGACGCCGACCCGTCGGCGCGGCTGGCCGGCGTCCCGGTCGCCGAACTGCTCGCCGCGCTGGACCCGGCCGAAATGGTAGGCGTTCGCCGCCGCGAGGACCTGGTGCTGGCTGCGCCCTCGTCGAGGTCCGGCCGATGAGGTTCACCAGGCCCCGTGACCTTCTCATTCCGGCGGTGCTGACCGGGCTGTTGGTGGACCTGCTGCTGCGCATCGGCTATGAGCAGCTGCCGCCGCTGCCCACCCTGGCCGGCTCCTCGCTGGGCCTGCTCGCCGTCATCGAGGCCGTCTTCGGCTACTCGCTCCGGGCGAGGATCGCCCGCCGACCCGGCACCCGCCCGGTGGCCGCCCTCACCGCTGCCCGGGCCGTCGCACTGGCCAAGGCGTCCTCGCTGCTTGGCGCGATCATGCTCGGCGGCTGGCTGGCGGTGATCGTCTACGCGTTGCCGAAGCGCGACCAGTTCCCCGCCGCCGGCTCGGACACCACCTCGGCGATCATCGGCGCATGTTGCGCCGCCGCGCTCATCGCCGCCGCACTCTGGCTGGAATACTGCTGCCGCACCCCGGGTCGCCCCGACGAACCCCTCGATGACGAGCAACGCCGCCACGCCGCGTAATCCGTTACGGCCGCACCTGTTGTACAACCCGTTTGGTGGGACCCTTTGGTGCGACGATGTGGCATTGCCCCAGTTGGCCCTACTGAGGTTGCACTGAGAGTGGGCGAATTCCACATTCTCGCCCCAATGGTGCGCGCCCTACCGGGGGACGGCCGGCTCCGCGGCCGGCAGGTACCGTGGTCGCCATGCCGAGCGCCGAACCGCCGAGCGAGCCAGCGCCGCGGCGGCGCACGGGTCGCGAGACGGGTCGGGCGGGTCGGACCCTGCTCGGGGCGGTGCTCGGGTTCGCCGTGCTCGGCGCCGCCGCGCTCGCGCTGACCGACGACGCGCGGTGGCTGCGCCTCGGGATCGTTGCCGCGCTCTGGGCCGCGTTGGTCGGCGCGTTCGCGGCCGCTCGCTACCGCCGCGACATAGCCGCCGGTCACGACCGCAGCGAAGAGCTGCGCAAGGTGTACGAGCTGGAACTCGAGCGTGAGGTGGCCGCTCGCCGGGAGTACGAGCTCGAGGTGGAGACGAACACCCGGCGTCGGCTCGAGGCCGAGATGAGCAGCGAGATCAGCGGTGAGCTGGACGGCCTGCGCACCGAGCTGCGCACCCTGCGGCAGAACCTGGAGGCGCTGCTCGGCGGCGAGGTGCTGGTCGAGCGGGTCGCGCTGCGTGCCGAGTCGACCCGGCTGCGATCCCTCTCCGATCAGTCCCGCGCCGCGCGCTCGGCCCACCGCGTGCTGCCACAGGGCGGGGCGTACCCGTCGCAACAGTCGAACTCCGGCCGGTGGCGCCTGGACCCGATGCCCGCCTTCGCCGCCGAACCGCCCGAGGCCGATGTGATCGACCAGCGGCAGCACCAGCCGCCCAGCCGGCCGCGGCCGGACCCGGACCGGCCCGGACGCTCCCAACCTGCCCGATCCCAACCGACCCGATCCCAACCGCCGTGGGTGGAACGGTCGGAGCCGCGACGGGTGGATGCGTGGTGGCCGGAGCGTTCGGAGCCGCGGCCGGCGGATCCGTCATGGCAAGAGCGGTCGCAGCCGCGGCCGGCGGATCCCTCGTGGCCGGAGCGGTCGGCACCGCAGCGGGTGGATCCGCCGTGGGCGGCCGGGCCGCCGCCCACGCCCCACGACGAGGCCACGCACGAGCTGGAGTTCCGACCACCACCGCGCGGTCCGCAGCCGCAGAACGCCCGGCCGCCGTGGGCGGCGCCACAAATCCAGCCGCCGCCATTGGCTCAGCCACCGGCATTGGCTCAGCCACCGGCCTTGGCTCAGCCACCGGCATTGGCTCAGCCACCGGCGCCCGGCTCGTCAGCTGCGGAGCCGCCGCCGCTGGCGTCCGCCGCGTGGCACCACCTCCACACATGGACGCCGACCGCCCCGGCGCCCGCCGGGCCGGCCGACGGGGTCGGCGACGCCCCGGCTAACGGCAACGGGTCCGGTGACAACCGCCAGCCAGTGGACCACGAGCCAGCCGCCGGTGGCTACGTCGGCCGGCGGCGGCGCCGCGACGACGACACCGCTGGTCGTTCCGTCGACGACCTGCGCGCGTCCTACACCGACGATCAGTCGCGCAGCCGGCACCGGCGCGACGACGAATGAGCACCCTTCGGCGCAGCCGCCGACGCGCGACCCGACACTAGGGTCATCGTCCGTGGCTAGCCCGCCGCCGTACCCGTCCCCTCAGCCGCCCCAGCCGGCCGCGCGGTCACACATGCCAACCGGGCGGAAGCAGCGGCGTGGCGTGCTGCTACCGGTGGTGGGCGCCGTCGCCATGGGCATCTGCGGGCTTCTGGTGCTCGGCCTCGTCGGCTCGCGGATCGGCCTGTTCGCCGTGCTGGTCGGCGCGGTCGGCGCGCTGCTGCCGGTGGCCATCGTCGTCGGCGCATTCCTGTGGGTCGACCGCTGGGAGCCGGAGCCGCCGGGGCTGCTGCTCGCCGCGTTCGGCTGGGGCGCCTGCGTGGCGACGCTGTCCGCGCTGATCATCAACTCCACCGCGAAGGTCGCCGCGGACACCATCCTCGGCCAGGGCAGCGGCGACCTGGTGTCCGCCGTGGTCTCGGCCCCGCTGGTCGAGGAGGGCATGAAGGTCGCCTTCCTCTTCGGGCTCATGTGGGCCCGGCGCCTGGAGTTCGACGGTGTGGTTGACGGCATCGTCTACGCCGGGCTGGTCGCGGCCGGCTTCGCGTTCACCGAGAACATCCTCTACTTCGGCCGGGCATTTGCGCAGGACGGCCTGGTGGCGCCCGGCGGCGGCGTGATTGCGGTGTTCGTGCTGCGCGGGCTGCTCTCGCCGTTCGCTCACCCGGTGTTCACCGCCATGACCGGCATCGGGATCGGCATTGCCGTGAACAGCCGGCTCCGCGCCGTGCGGGTGTTCGCGCCGATTCTCGGGTACCTCGGATCGGTCACCCTGCACGCCCTGTGGAACGGCTCGGCCACCATCGCCGGCGGCATGGGCTTCGTCCTGGTCTATGTCGTGATCATGGTCCCGCTGTTCATCGGCATGGTGATACTCGTTGTGTGGCAGCGCCGGCGCGAGCAGCGCGTGCTCGCCACCGAATTGCCCGGCCTCGCGGCCGCCGGTCTGATCGCGCCGAGTGAGGTGGGCCTGCTCGCCAGTCTCTCCGGCCGCCGCGGCTGGCGCGCCGCCGTCCGCCGCCAGGCGGGCAGCGCCGCAGCCAAGGCCGTCGCCGCCTACCAGTCGGCCGTCACCGAGCTCGCCTTCCTGCGCGCCAGAATGGCCCGTGGCACCGCCGGCCCGGCCGCCCAGCAAAGGCACGACGAGCTGGTCGACGCCCTCTTGGCGGCCCGAGTCCAGGCCGTGGCCCGACCCGACGCCCTGCGCGCCGCCTGGCCGCAGCACCCGCCCGGCTGGCAGCCTCCGCCCACCGGCCCACCGCCGGCCTGGCGGCCCCCACCGGGCGGGGGGCCATACCAACCCGGCCCGCCGTACCGACCCGGCCCGCGGTACCAACCCGGCCCGCCGTACCGACCCGGAGCACCGCCCCCACCCACCGGCCCGCAATACCGTCGTTGATCACCAAGACTCGACGGACAACGAGGACGATGTCACATCCTCGCCATGGGTGACGGGCCACCGTCGGCGCGGGCCGGACGGTCGTTGGGGAGGCGGAGCCAGAGGGCGGCGAGGACGCCCAGTCCGACGAGGGGTGCGGCGACGGCGGCCACCGCGCCACCCTGGCCGAGCGGCGCGGCCGCAGCGCCCCAGGCGGCGTACATGAGCATCGCGGCCACCTCGGCGCCGAGGCCGGCGACCGAGGTCACCGTGGCCCTGGCCTGGCTCCGCACGGCGGCCTGCAGGCGCGCGTCGGCGACCACCATGGCGTGCTGCAGGGCGCCGTACCCGACGGAGATGGCGAGAAAGCCCCACCACACCGAGCCGCTCACGGCGCCACCGGCGATCAGGATGCCACCGGCGCCGACAGCCATCCCGACGAGCAGGCCGCTGCGCTGCCAGGCCGCGGTCGCCCCGCCGATGATCTGCCCGAGCATCGGCAGCATGACGAGCACCGGGACAAGGGTGACGGCGGCGCCGAGGTCAAGGGCCACCAGCGGAAAGAACTCGTCGAGTGCGGTCATGCCGGGCAGCAGCGCGCCGAGCAGCACGAGGCGGCGCACCATACGGACGCCGGCCGCCTCGCGCACCCCCGTGCGCAACATGACCAACCAGGCCCGGATCCCGGCCGGGCCCTCGACCGGCACCAGGCGGGGCCGCCGCGGGAAGGTCAGCGCGACCGCGGCGCCAAGCCCGCAGGCGGCCACGCTGGCCACGCCGACGGCCAGGTAGCCGCCGATGGTCAGCAGCGGCACCGCGGCGAGAGTGCCGACCGCGGCCCCGACCAGCCCGGCCGTCTCGGCGCCGGCCGACAGCCGCTGATACTGCCGGTCCGCGCCGATGGCGACCAACTCGTCGTGCACCAGCGCCTGCACTGTGCCCGAGGTCAGGGCACCGCCGATGCCCCAGAGCACGAAGCCGGCGGCAAATGCCGGGTAGCTCGGCGCGAACGTCCACAACGCGAAGCCGGCGCCGCGCACCAGGGCGGCCACCGCGAGAAGCCGGCGGCGGGACACCACGTCGGCCAGTGCGCCGGACGGCACCTCCAGGGCGACCGAGGTCAGTGACCAGATCGCAAACAGGGACGCGATCTGCGCGTCGGAGAGCCCGGTGTCGGCGAACAGGACCGCGTAGAGGCCGTACCAGGGCACAAGATCGTCAATCGCGGAGAAGGCCGCGAACCGCACACCGATACCCCGCACCGTCGCGGGGGCCGGGATGACAGGGATGACAGGTGAGCTACGTCAAGCCACGATTCGACGCTACCGCGGCTGTCCCAAGATCCGCCAGCGGATTTGCCGCCGGCCGGTGAACCTGCTCACCTCGGTGGTCACCGGCCGATCCCAGACGATTACCCTCACGCCCGTCACCGGCAGCCAGAACATCAGTGAGGACGTCAGCGCCATGACCGCCGACGACGCGCGGGCGCGACCAGCATCACCGCTGCCGGATCCGGCGCGACCGGACCCGCAGCCGCCACGACCGGCCAGGCTCGCGGTCGGCGTGGTATCCGCCGGCCGGGTCGGAACCGTCCTCGGCGCCGCGCTCGCAGCGGCCGGTCACATCGTCGTCGCCACGTCGGCCGTCTCCGACCGGTCGGTGCGCCGCGCCGAGGAGCTGCTGCCCGGCGTGCCGCTGCTGCCGCCGGACGACGTGGTGCGCCGCGCCGACCTGGTGCTGCTCGCCGTCCCGGACGACGCGCTGCCCGGCCTGGTGCGTGGGCTGGCCGCGTCCGGGGCGTTCCGGACCGGTCAGATCGTGGCGCACACCAGCGGAGCGCACGGCGTGGCGGTGTTGGCGCCGGCGACCGACGCCGGCGTGCTGCCGCTTGCGCTGCACCCGGTGATGACCTTCACCGGACGACAGGAGGACCTGGCTCGGCTCGTGACATGCAGCTTCGGGGTGACCGCCGCCGACGAGCCGGGCTGGAGCGTGGGCGAGGCGCTCGTGGTGGAGATGGGCGCCGAGCCGGTGCGCGTGCCCGAGCAGGCCCGCCCGCTCTACCACGCGGCGCTCGCGCACGGCGCCAATCACCTCGCCGTGCTGGTCCGCGATGCGGCCGACATCCTGCGCGACGCCGGCATCGGCTCGCCCGAGCGGGTGCTCGGGCCGCTGCTCTCCGCCGCGCTCGACAACGCGCTCCGGCACGGCGACCGTGCACTGACCGGGCCGGTGGCCCGTGGCGACGCCGAGACCGTGCGCGCCCACCTTCGGGTGCTCGACAAGGAGCTGCCGGAGCTGACCGACGCCTACCGCGCCATGGCCCGGCGCACTGCGGCCAGGGCGGTGCGGGCCGGGCTGCTCGGCGCCGACGCCGCCGAGGCGGTGCGCGCGGTGCTGTACGAAAACTGGGAGGCCGACCGATGAGTAGCCCGAAATGAACCAGCCGGGCGCGGGCCGGTTCACGCCCGGCGAGCTGACCGTCCACAGTGGACAGTCCGAGCTGCGCGCGGTGACCAGGGCGCTGCGGGCCACCGGTCGTCGCGTCACCCTGGTGCCCACCATGGGCGCCCTGCACCGTGGCCACCAGGAGCTGATCGACCACGCGCGGCGGGTGCCGAACACGGTCACCGTGGTGTCCATCTTCGTGAACCCGCTGCAGTTCGGCCCCAACGAAGACCTGGACCGCTACCCGCGGACGCTGGATGCCGACCTGGAGGTGTGCCGGGCGGCGGGCGTCGAGCTGGTGTTCGCGCCGTCGACATCTGACATGTATCCGGACGGCCCACCGGCCCTGACCGTGCACGCCGGCCGGCTGGGCACCGAGCTGGAGGGCGCGGTGCGGCCGGGCCACTTCGACGGCGTGCTCACCGTCGTCGCGAAGCTCTTCCACATCGTCGGGCCCGACCTGGCGTTCTTCGGCGAGAAGGACTACCAGCAGCTGGTGCTGATCAGGCGCATGGTTCGCGAGCTCGATTTCGGGCTGGACGTCGTGGCGGTGCCGACGGTGCGTGAGCCGGACGGTCTCGCGCTGTCCTCCCGCAACTCGTACCTGACGCCGGCGCAGCGGCGTTCGGCGCTGGCGCTGTCCGCTGCGCTGGCCGCCGGCGGGCACGCCGCCCGTGGCGGGGGAGCGGACGCGGCGCTGCCGGCGGCGCGGGCGGTGCTCGACGCCCAGCCCGGTGTCGCCGTCGACTACCTGGAGCTTCGCGGCCGGGACCTCGGTCCGGTCCCTCGGGTCGGTGAAGGTCGGCTGCTGGTTGCGGCACGGGTGGGTTCGACGCGCCTGATCGACAACGTGCCGGTGATACTGAGAACCGATCAGGTGGCGAACGCCGCGCGATCGGGCGAGTCGGACGGGTCGGTCGTGGCGCTCCCCGGCGTCCAGACGACTCGGCAGGTCGGGCCTGCCTGACACGGAGGGACCTGTGCCGATGCCGCACACCATGCCGACGCCCACGATTCAACCGGCCACCGTGACGCCCGGGGCGTAGCACGTGCTGCTCACGGTCGACGTCGGCAACACGAACATCGTCCTCGGGCTGTTCGACGGCGCCGAGCTGGTCCGCGACTGGCGGATGCACACCGATGCCCGAACGACAGCCGACGAGCTTGCGCTGATCATGCGTGGACTGCTCGGGCCGCTCGCCGCCGAGATCACCGGGGTATGCGCGCTGTCCACCGTGCCGGCCGTGCTGCGCGAGCTGCGGGTGATGCTCGAACGGTACTGGGGCACGGTGCCGCACGTGATCGTCGAGCCCGGCGTGCGCACCGGCGTGCCGCTGCTCTATGACAACCCGAAGGAGGTCGGCGCCGACCGCATCGTGAACGCGTTGGCAGCGCACACCCTGTACGGCGGGCCGGCGATCGTCGTCGACTTCGGCACCTCGACCAACTTCGACGTGGTGAGCGCCCGCGGTGAGTTCCTCGGCGGCGCACTTGCCCCCGGCATCGAGATCTCGGTGGATGCGCTCGCCTCGCGGGCCGCCGCACTGCGCAAGGTCGAGCTCGTCCGGCCGCGGTCGGTGATCGGCAAGACCACCGTGGAGGCCCTGCAGTCCGGCTTGCTATACGGCTTCGCCGGCCAGGTCGACGGCCTGGTCAGGCGGATCGTCCGCGAGCTCGTCGGCGACACGGGCCAACCGGTCGCGGTGATCGCCACTGGCGGCCTCGCCCCGCTGGTGCTGGCCGAGTCCGCCACCCTGCAGCACCACGCCCCCGACCTCACCCTGGTCGGCCTCCGCCTCGTCTACGAACGCAACATCCGCTGACCCACCCGGGCCCCGCCCCACCCCGCCCCCGGCGTGTCCGCGGTTCCAGACACGTGTGTCCGCGGTTCCAGACACGTGTGTCCGCCGGTTCGGACCCATGACTTGGCGGATCCGGACGCGCGCTGGCGCGCGTCGCGCGCGAGCATCAGCGCCGGATCGCCCGCGCCACCCTGGTTACCAGCGGCAGCTCGAACTCGCCGTTCGAAGTCTCCGGCCGCGACAGGAGGAACTCGCGAATGGCCTGCAGCCGCTCGGCCCGCTTGTCGTCCGGCATCACCAGGCAGGCGGAGTAGGTGGCCACCGTCTCGACAAGCGAGTCGACCGTGCGCCGGTGTGAGTGGTGGAAGCTCGCCCATTCCGGCGCCTCGAAGGCCGGGTGATCAGCCAGTCCTATGCCGCCTTCGGAGCCGGCGCCAGAGCCTGGACCTGAGCCAGAACCCGAGTCGGAACCCGAGTCAGAACCCGAGTCCGGCGAGGAGGCGCGGAACCCTGCGCACTCGACGTAATCGACGACCCACGGCACCCGGAGGTCCTCGCTGTTCCACATGGCCGCCAGCACCCCGCCCGGCTTCAGCACCCGCGCGATCTCCGGATTCGCCCGCTCGTGGTCGAACCAGTGGAAGGCCTGCCCGACCACGACGGCGTCCACGCGCTCGTCCGGCAGCGGGATGTCCTCGGCCGCGCCGGCCAGCACCGCGACGCCGAACACACGCTCGAGCATGGCCGCGCGCATGGCCGGGTCCGGCTCGACGGCGATCACGTCGACGTGGGCCCGCTGCAGCGCCTCGGTTGCGCGCCCGGTGCCCGCACCGAGATCGAGCACTCGCACGATCCGCCGCGAGCGGACCGGCTCAAGGATCCACTCCACGGCAGCGTCTGGATAGTGCGGCCGGTGCTCGGCGTAGGCCCGCGCCGCCGCACCGAACGACGAGGCGCGGCGCGCCTTCAATGCAGCATCGTCCGTGCCATCGTTCATGCCACCGTCCACGGCATCGCAGGCTACCTGCCGGCGCCAGCGGCCCACGGCCGAGCGGAACCACGCGAGCTGATCGGCACCAGCATGTTGTCATTTGCACTGTTGCAGGATGGCTTGGCATCCGGTGTGTAATTGCAGGTGACGTAGCCGCCTGGACAGGTGACCATCATCGGGCGGCGTGATCCCTACCTTGCTTACCGACGAATGGCTGATTCAGACCTAGGTATTGCCTCGGCCAGCCAGGCGGGGGCGCGGAAGGTGGCCAACCGAAGAAACTCGTGCGTGGCGTCGCAACGTGGATCTGATCGTGGGTGGTAGGCCCCGCCCAGGCTGGTTGGAATCTGTCGCAGCCGCGCAGCCGCGACCTGTTCGTCACTCGCTGGAACACGCCGGACACCGACCTGTGGCTGCGATCGTGCGTTCGGTAGCGATGACCGGGACTCGTGGACGGAGTTCTCCGTGTCCGAGTGCACGAGGTTGCACAGCGGTTGCCGACAGGCGTCCCGCGCAGGTCCCAGAAGGTCTCTCGTGACCCGCGTTGAACGTGCGCGGTTCGCCGACCACGACGTCGCCCAAGCCCGGCGAGTACGTCCCACTGTGCTAATGGGGACACCGTAGCCAGGTATCGACTGCCCCTTTAGCGCCGCCGCGGCGCGGACGACACCGGCCGATACCGGCTCCGAAGTGCCCGGCGACCCATCCGGATCAGCCCGAGGTGTTGAAGTCGATCCGGCCATCTGACGGGCTCATGGCAGGGGCGAGGAAGTGTGCGACACGTTCGGCGGCGGATCGATGAGGTGCGGCGATCGTCCGCAACTGCCCATCGGCACGCGCGCTGACCAGGCAACTTGGGGCCGGGTGACGAGACTTCTTGCATCCACTTGAATGCGCCATGCCACCATCGGGTGGCGTCGAATGAGCTTGGGACGGCGGCTGATGGCGTTGCCAGGATTGGTCGTCCCGTCCCGGCCGTGTTGTTCCGCCGAGCGGCCTAATGACGATCGGGCTACTTGTGATCACACCGACGTGCGTGTTGCTGCTGCAATGCGCTAGTGTGCTGGCTACTATTGAAACGGCAGCGGACTTTCGCTGTTCGACGGCTTCCTAGGAGGACAGCGCGTATGGCGCAGCAGACGATCGTTACCCTCGTTGATGACCTCGACGGGTCCGTGGCGGACCAGACTGTTGAGTTCGGCCTCGATGGCGTCTCCTACGAGATTGACTTGTCGGAGCCCAATGCCAGCAAGCTGCGGGACGCGCTGGCCGGTTTCGTGTCGCACGCGAGGCGTACCGGTGGCCGGCGTCGGGGAACGGCCCGCCCGGCTGGTGTGGCTCGCCCAGGCGTGGATCGTGAGCAGAACGCTGCGATCCGTGAATGGGCACGCAAGCGCGGCATGAAGGTGTCCGACCGCGGCCGTATCCCGGCCGAGGTGCTTGAGGCCTACCACCGGGACAACTGAAGAACCCGACTCCTCGTCGGCTCGAATAGCCGAGGCGACGCCAATAGCACAACGGCCCCGCGGTTGCGTCCGCGGGGCCGTTTGCGATGTTTGCCCGACGCCATCGAGTGAACTCCGCCGGCGCGGCACGATCGTCCGACGTGGTCATGACAACCGCTGCCGGCGCTGTGCCTCGGTCAGCCGCGGGCAGCTGGCACAGGGCACCGCTCCTGGCAGTTTGTAGTAGAAGCAGCAGCTGCGCCGGATCCGCGTCCAGTGCGGCCGGCCGCGCTGGTCGGTCAGGCTGTGGATCGTCGATCCCGATGTGAATGGCGGCAGCCGCCGCGGCAGCACGAGCGCGGCGTCACCGGCGCCGGCCGCATCCTGCCCGCACCGGTGAGCGATATGCCACAGCCCGCGTTCGACGGAATCGGTGACCGCGCCCCACAGGGTGTGCGGCCCGAAGCGGGACGCCCGCCGGTAGGCGGCGACGAATTGCTCGCCGTGCCCGGCCACCTCGGCCCGCAGTGCGACGGCGAGCTGGCCGTCGTCGGCGAGCACTGTGTCATCCGGCGCCGGGACATCCGGCGCCGGGACATCCGGCGCCGGGCCGGCCAGGGCATACGGGTCGGACGGCAAGCCGACGAACGCGCCGTCGAGCAAGGCCACGTCGGCCGGCCGGCCGAGCGCGGGGTGCAGCTTGAAGGCGATGTTGTCCGGCGCCAATGACGGCACTCGGCGGGTGGCGTTGAACAGCATGCCGCCGAGGAAACCGAAGAGGCCGCAGTACCAGCCCATGATATAGCCGGCGGTGGTCACCGCCGGCGCCACGGCGTACTGCGCCGCCATCCGCCTGCCGAGCTCGCGCTGCCATTGGATGAAGAACCGGGGGTCGTCCAAGGCCTCGCGGCAGCGCAGCCATCCGCCGGTCGCCAACGCGGTCAGCGGGTCCGCCGTCACGCCGCCGGGCGGTGGCCCCAGCCGGTACGAGCACCACGGAACCATCGCGGCCACCGTCTCCAGCGAGCCGGCCAGCGAGCCGGCCATCGAGCGGGCTGACGAACCGGCCACCCAGCGGCCTGGGAACCGGCCCCGCGGCCCGCCCACCGCCGCGTGCGGGACCGCGTGCTGGGCCGCATATGCGGCGTCGGACGTCGAACCATCCAGCACGGAGGCCAAGGCACCATCCCTCGTCAGCAGCTCGTGAGCAAGGTATGCCTTACCTTAGCCGACGATGATCTATTACACGTCCGGAGGTACTTTGTGGGGTTCGCTGAGAGCAGATTGATCCGTTCTTGCGGAATCTGGTCACAACCGCGCGCGTTGACCACGTCGTGCCGCAAGGTTGACGGCACGCAGCGTTCACGGTCCGGCCACTACAGTGGTCGTAGGCAACGGCAAACGGACCGGCCGCGTGTCATCGCGCGGGCGACCCCTAACCACCGCCGACGCGGCAGTCAGGAGTAAGGACATGTTCGAGAGGTTCACCGACCGCGCGAGGCGGGTTGTCGTGCTGGCCCAGGAAGAGGCCAGGATGCTGAACCACAACTACATCGGCACCGAGCACATCCTGCTCGGGCTCATCCACGAGGGCGAGGGCGTCGCCGCCAAGGCGTTGGAGTCGCTCGGCATCGCCCTCGAGGGTGTCCGCCAGCAGGTCGAAGAGATCATCGGCCAGGGCCAGCAGGCCCCGTCCGGGCACATCCCGTTCACCCCACGAGCCAAGAAGGTGCTCGAGCTCAGCCTGCGTGAGGCGTTGCAGCTGGGCCACAACTACATCGGCACCGAGCACATCCTGCTCGGCCTCATCCGCGAGGGCGAGGGCGTCGCGGCGCAGGTGCTGGTCAAGCTCGGCGCCGACCTCAACCGGGTCCGCCAGCAGGTGTTGCAGTTGCTCTCCGGTTACCAGGGCAAGGAGCCGGCCGAGGCCGGCGGACGTGGCGAGGGCACCCCGTCGTCGTCCCTGGTGCTCGACCAGTTCGGCCGCAACCTCACCCAGCAGGCGCGTGAGGGCAAGCTGGACCCGGTGATCGGGCGCACCAAGGAGATCGAGCGGGTCATGCAGGTGCTGTCCCGCCGCACCAAGAACAACCCGGTGCTCATCGGAGAGCCCGGCGTCGGCAAGACCGCCGTCGTCGAGGGGCTTGCCCAGATGGTCGTCAAGGGCGAGGTGCCCGAGACGCTCAAGGACAAGCAGCTCTACACGCTCGACCTTGGCTCCCTGGTCGCCGGTAGCCGTTACCGCGGTGACTTCGAGGAGCGCCTGAAGAAGGTGCTCAAGGAGATCCGCACCCGTGGCGACATCATCTTGTTCATCGACGAGATCCACACCCTGGTCGGCGCCGGTGCCGCCGAGGGCGCG
>DASXTS010000280.1:0-14283 GCA_036505275.1 Pseudonocardiaceae bacterium | reverse complement strand
AGCTCGGGCCCTGGGGTCGCGCGGCCCGGGCGCCCACGATTGACCCATGTTCGGTTTGGATTACACGGCCCGCCACCGCTCGATGCTCAGGGCGGTCGCGCAGGGCCGGGCCCAACTGACCAGCTGTGGCCATCCCGAGCTATGCGTCGACGGCCTGTGGTGCGACCAGACGGCGGCCGGCGAACTGGTGCGCAACGGTCTGGTGCGCCCGGCGCGTCAGGCCACGGTCGGCGCCCTGGTGCCGGCCCTACTGACCGCCGCCGGCGCCACGATCCTCGCCACGCTCGGCCAAGGCGCCCAGGCGGTGTGACAAGGATCCCGAACACAGGTCGTCGGGCCCGTGTCGGCCAGCTCATCCGCCGCTACCTCGCCGCCACCGGTAAGCCACCGGTACGGCGACCGGTAGTTCCACAGATTCGCCGGCGCCGGCGGCACGAACATTCTGATGGGCGAGCGGGAGTGTCGGACTCCCGCCTCGTCACCGAGAAGCGTTCCGCCCGCGCAACCGAAGGAGCCACTCATGCACGCCCGGGTCAATACCGCTGCAGTCCAGCCCGACCAGATCGATGAACTCGTCGCCGCCATGCGGCCGCTCTTGCCCCGGGCCAGGGAGCAGGGGGGCCTCAAGGGCGTCCTGGTGCTGGGCGATCGCCGCACGGGAAAGATCGTCCTGGTTTCCCGGTGGGCGAGCGAGGCCGCTGCCAATGCCGCGGAGCCGCTGTATCAGGACGCCATGCGGGAACTTGGGCGCTTCATGGCCGCACCACCTACCCGCGACCCGTACGAGGTCCTGCTCGAGGAGTAAGTTCCGGCGGTCAGCTCGGCGGCACCGCGAAGATGATCTCGCGGGGGTCGCGGTCGGGACGTAGGCCTCGCCAGGAGGGGTGGCGCAAGTGGCCGCCGGTGGTGAGTTGGCGGTGTTCGACCTCGCCGACCAGGTCGGGTTGGACCCAATGGGCGCCCTGGGCGAGCTCGCGGGGCACGTGCAGGAAAGGGCTGGTGGGGCGCTCGCGCAACTGAAGCATGGCATGCAGGTCGCGCAGCATCTGCTCGGTGAAGCCGGTGCCGACGTCGCCGACGTAGATCAGGTTGCCGTCCTGGTCATACGCGCCCAGCAGCAGCGCGCCGATGGTGTCGGCGCGGCGGCCCTGGCCGGGGCGCCAGCCGCCGATCACGACCTCCTGCGTGTGGCGCAGTGGTGTCTTGATCCAAAATCGGACTCGCCGGCCGGGCTCATAGCGCGATTGCAACCGCTTGGCGACCACCCCTTCCAGCCCGTGCTGGCCGGCCAGCTTCAGCAGGGTGCTGCCGTCGACGTCGGTGTGGTAGGCGGGCACCTGCACCGGGCCGCCGTCCAGCCGAAGATCGTCCAGGAGCTGACGACGCCGAACGTAGGGCTGCGACAGCAGCCGCTGAGTACCGAGCTGAAGCAGGTCGAACGCGTAGTACTGCACGGGGACCGCGCCGAGCAGCGCATCGCTGGGCTGACGCACGTGCATCCGGGACTGCAGCCGGCCGAAGTTGGGCCGGCCGTGTGGGTCGAGTGCGACGAGTTCACCGTCGAGCAGCACCGGCTGGTCGACCAGGTCGGTCAGCGCCAGCAGCTCCGGGTAGGAGCCGGTGATGTCCCGGTCATTGCGCGACATCGCCCGCACGGCCGCCCCCGGCGCCACGGCGACGATCGCGCGCACGCCGTCCCACTTCCACTCCCACGCCCACCCCGGACCGGTGGGCGCCGGCCCGGCGGTCGCCATCATCGGCCGCACCGGCTCCGGCAGCACCGACCCGCTGTTCACCCCAGCATCGTCGGCGTTGCCCACCACGAATGCACCGACCAACGACGCAGGTCACCCGCTATTCAGGGGCGCGTTGCGCGAGGTAACCTCGGTTCGGCGCGCTCCCCCGCGCTCACCAGTCGGACGAGCCAGCGGGAGCAGCCGATGGATCACGAAGTCCCCATGCCACCGGACCGGTACGGTCCCGGCACATCCGTACGCACAGTCCTGCCGGACCGCTGCCCCGCCGGCCACCGCCGCAACGACCCCCAGGTCCGCTGGCTGCACCTGATCAGCCAGGCGGGCCGGCACCGCTGGTTGTGCTTCGCCTGCGAGCCGCATCACGGTCGGGAGTTCACCGCCGCGCCGGAGCTGTACGACGACCTGTCCTGGTGGCACGAGCCGGCGCAGACGGCCCGGCGCGAGTACTGGGCGCGGTACCGGCGTGCGCACGAGGCCGCCAAGGCGCGGCATCGGCTCCCGAAGATCAGCGAGGGGTGACGCCGACCTGCGGGTTTACTATCCATCATGACCACAACCGAACCTGACAAGCGTTCGGAAGTCGGCCTCGCCGAGGCGGTCGGCAACGGGCGGACCAAGAAGGTGCCGACGTTCTGTGCGTTGTGCGTGTCCCGTTGCGGCGCGCTGGCGACCATCACCGACGGCGCATTGGTGGCGCTCGACCCCGACCCGTCTCATCCGACCGGGCAGGCGATCTGCATAAAGGGCAAGGCGGCGCCCGAGATCGTGTACCACGCCGAGCGGCTGCGCCACCCGCTCAGGCGGACCAATCCCAAGGGCGCGGACGATCCGGGCTGGCAGCGCATCACCTGGGACGAGGCGCTCGACACGGTTGCGACCCGGCTACGCGCGCTCGCCCGCGACCACGGGCCTGAGTGCGTCGTGTTCGGCACCGCGTCGCCGTCGACGTCGGCGATGTCCGACTCGGTCGACTGGGTCCTGCGCCTGAAGCGCGCGTTCGGCAGCCCAAACCTGTGCACCTACATGGAGCTGTGCGGTTGGGGGCGCTACCAGGCGTCGATCTTCACCTATGGTGCGTCTGTGCCGGGCGCCTACCTGCCGGACCTCGATCACGCCGGTTGCATCCTGTACTGGGGCTACAACCCGTCCGTCGCGCGGCTGGCGCACGCGACGAGCACCGTTGCCGCGCTCAGGCGGGGCGCTCGCCTCGTCGTCGTCGATCCGCGGCGTGCCGGCCTGGCCGCCAAGGCTGACCACTGGCTGCGGGTACGTCCCGGAACCGATGGGGCACTGGCGCTCTCGCTCGCCCACGTCATGATCGAGCGCGGTTGGTTCGACGGTGAGTTCGTCCGGTGCTGGACCAATGCGCCACTGCTGGTCCGCGTCGATACCGGCCGGCTGCTGCGAGCGGGCGACCTGTCAGCCACGGGCGATCCGGCCCACTACGTCGCATGGGACGAGGTCGGCGCGGAGCCGGTGGTATACGACCCCGCGCACGGCCGCCACGTGGTGGACGAGGCGCGGCTCGCGCTGTTCGGCACGTATGAGATCGCGGCGCCGAGCGGCCCGCTGACTTGCCGGCCCGCCTTCGACCTTGTCGCCGAGCAGTGCCGCCGGATGGAACCGGTCGCGGCCGAGGCGATCACCGGAGTGCCGGCCGGCGACATCGAGCGGACCGCGCGCACGCTCTGGGAGTCGCGCCCGGTCGCGTACTACACGTGGAGCGGCCTCGAACAGCACAGCAACACCACCCAGACCGTCCGCGCAATCAACCAGCTGTACGCCCTGACCGGCAGCTTCGACGCCCGCGGCGGCAACGTGCTGTTCCCGAGCGTGCCGGCCAATCCGATCGACGGCGCCGCACTCCTTCCCCGGGAACAACTGGCGAAGGCCCTCGGCGTGGCACAGCGCCCACTGGGCCCTGCCCGGTTCGAGTTCGTCACCGGCGAGGACTTCTACACCGCGGCGCTGGAGGGCCAGCCGTACCGTGCGCGTGGCCTCGTGAACTTCGGTGCCAATATGGTCATGGCCCATGGCGACAGCGAGCGAGGCCGCAGCGCTCTGGCCGCCCTCGACTTCTTCGTGCATGCCGACCTGTTCCTGAACCCGACCGCCGAGCAGGCCGACATCGTGCTGCCGGTCGCCAGCGCCTTCGAGACCGAGGCCCTGAAGATCGGGTTCGAGATCAGCGAGGACGCCCAGTCGCTCGTGCAGCTGCGGGCGCCGCTCGTGCCCGCACGTGGTGAGGCGCGGTCGGATCTGGACATCATCTTCGGGCTCGCGGCGCGTCTGGGTCTCGGCGAGCACTTCTGGAACGGCGACATCGAGGCGGCGTTGCGCCACCAGCTCGCGCCCAGTGGCCTCACCCTCGAGCAGCTGCGCGCCGAACCGGCGGGCGTGCGGGTGCCGCTCACCACGCGCTACCACAAGTACGCCGAGCCGGCCGGCGGCGTCCCGCGCGGGTTCCGCACACCGTCGCGCAAGATCGAGCTCTACTCCGAGGTGCTGATCGACCACGGCTACCCGGCGCTGCCCGAGTTCGAGGAACCGCGCACCAGCCCCCGATCCCGGCCCGACCTCGCCGAACGCTTCCCCCTGGTCCTCACCTGCGCGAAGTCCCTGTGGTTCTGCGAGACCCAGCACCGCAACGTGGCGAGCCTGCGCAGCCGCGTGCCCGACCCGCAGGTCGAGCTCCACCCGGACACCGCGCGGGCACGCGGCATCGCCGCCGGTGACTGGGTCCGGATCGAGACGCCGCTCGGCAGCGCCCGCGCCCGCGCCAAGTTGACCGGCAGCCTCGACCCTGGCGTCGTGTGCGGCCAGCACGGCTGGTGGCAGGCCTGCGCCGAGCTCGACCTCCCCGGCTATCCACCGGTCGGCCCCGGCACCGCCAACTTGAACGCCGTGCTGCGCCAGCAGCCCAGCGATCCGATCAGCGGCAGCTCGCCCCTGCGCGCGTCCGTATGTGAGGTCAGCCTGATGGATGCGGCGGTACCGAACGCTGGCGTCGTCAGCTGAGGTGGCGGCCGAACCAGTCGAGAACGGCGCGGTAGGCCTCACGGGCGGCTTGTTCGTTGTAGCGAGGGCCGGTGTCGTTGAAGAAGGCGTGGTCCGCGCCGGGGAAGGTGCGGATCTCGTAGGTGAGGCCGGCCGCGCGCAGCGCCGCTTCGGCGGGGTCGCGGGACGCGTTCACCCGGGTGTCCCGCTCGGCGTAGATCGCGTAGACGGCGGCCTTGGCGCGCCTGAAGTCGGGGTTGTCGGGGGCGGGCCCGTAGAACGGGACGGCCGCGGCCAGCCGCTGCTCGCCGGCCTGGAGCAGGTTCCACACCATGCCGCCGCCGAAGCAGAAGCCGACGGTTCCGATCTTGGCGCCGGGCACGCGCCGCTGCAGCTCGTCGATGCCGGCCCGCAGGTCCCCGACCAGCTGCTCGACCGGGGTGTTGGCCAACGCGGCGGGGGCGGCGGCCGGGTCGCTCAGCGACGCCGTGCCGCCTTGAGCCGAGAGCAGGTCGACGCACAGTGCGGAGTACCGGTCGCGGGCGAAGCGGCCGACGAGGTCGAAGAAGTGCGCTGTCAGGCCGCGGTTTTCGTGGATCACCAGCACGGCGCCCCGCTGGTCCGGCGCCGCCGCCCAGGCGCCCTGCAGTTCGCCGCGTGGTCCGGCGAAGCGGACGGGCTGGCCGCCAGACGGCGACCCGGTACCGCCGGAACCCGCCGCACCGGAGGTCGGCGCGGCCGCGGTGCCGGACGTCGGACCGGCCGCGCCGCTGCCGCCCCCGCCGTCACCGCTGCCGCCGCCGCCACAGGCGGCGAGCAGCGCCGTCGCTGCGCCGACGGTCATCCCGAGCAGGCCGAGCCGGTGCAGCGCCTCGCGGCGGCTGAGCAAGCCGCTGGCGAAGTCCTCGGTCACCTCGCCGACCAGGTAGCTGCGCAGCGCCATGAACTACCTCCTGCTCCAGACGCACGGCAAACGGCACTTGACCCTGACACCGTGTGAGGCGGTGCACTGGGAGGTGTCATGTTCAGTATCGGAGATTTCGCCAGGTACGGCCGAGTGTCGATCCGGATGCTGCGGCACTACGACGCGATCGGGCTGCTGCGGCCCGCCCACATCGATCCGGCCAACGGCTACCGGTTCTACCAGGGCAGCCAGCTCGCCAGGCTGAACCGCATCATCGCGCTCAAGGATCTCGGCTTCACCCTCGAACAGGTCCAGAAGATCTTGGACGAGGAGGTGAGCGCCGAGCAGCTGCGCGGGATGCTGCGGCTGCGGCGGGCCGAGCTGGAGGCCGCGATCGCCAGCGACGCGGCGCGGCTGGTCAGGGTCGAGGCGAGGCTGCGAACGATAGAAAGTGAGGGGCACATGCCTTCCGACGACGTTGTGATCAAGCGCCTGCCGTCGGTCCGGGTCGCCGAGCTGACCGGCACCGCCGCCAGCTTCACTCCGGAGGACATCGGACCGGTCGTCCAGCCGCTCTGCGCCGACCTCGGCCAGCGGCTGGCCGACGCCGGCGTGTCCCCGACCGGGCCGCTCATCTGCTACTACGAGGACGCCACCGACGGGCACGACAAGGTCGTCGTGCACGCCGCCGTCGGGGTGGCCGCCGTCGAGCGCGGTGCCGGCCGGGAGTTCGCGATCGTGGATCTGCCCGAGGTGCCCACCGCGGCCACCATCGTGCACCGCGGGTCGATGGACAACTGCCTGCCCAGCCACCAGGCGGTGGCCCGCTGGATCGACGCCAACGGATACCACTCGGCCGGCCCTGCCCGGGAGCTCTACATCGAATGCCCAGCGGACGGCGATCAGTGGGTCACCGAACTGCAGTACCCGATCACCACGGCCTGAGGCCTGGCGTGGCCGCATATGCTTTGCCCCTGCGTGCGGTATCCCCGAGGCCGGGGTAGGCCGCTCAGGTCGCCGGGAGGCGGGTCGTGGCGGGTTCGCGGCTGAGGGGGACGCGGTTCGCCGGCTGGGGTGGTGCGCTGGCGGTTTCGGTCGCGGTGCTGGTGGGGCTGGCGTGGGCTCTCGGCAGCGGCGACCTCGACCGCAACGACAAGATCGCCAGCGTGGCGGGCATGGTCATCAGCCTGGCCGGCCTGGTGATCTCGGCATGGTCCCTGTGGATCACGATGCGGCCGCCGCCGGCGGTCCTTGTGGACGAGGCCGCGCAGTTGACGCAGGCGGCGGAGAGGCTTGCGACGGCGGTCCGGACCCAGTGGCTGGACGAGGCCGGCATGCGGGCCCTGCTGCGGCCCGCCCCGCTGAGGGTGCGGTGGGCGAGTACCGTCCGCTCGGTCGCGGCGCCGCCCGAGACGATCGCCGGTGCGCCGGTCACGGGCCGGGTGGTGCGCCTGCGCCTGCATGGCCACCTGGACGAGATCGCCGACAAGTATCTGGCGTTGCCGCACCGCCGGCTCGTGGTGCTCGGCGAGCCTGGTGCCGGCAAGACAGTGCTGGCGATGCTGCTCGTGCTGAAGCTGCTGGAACGTCGCGAGCCCGGTCAGCCGGTGCCGGTGTTGCTCGGGCTGTCGTCCTGGGATCCGACGCAGGAGGTGCTGCATGCCTGGTTGGCCCGCCGGCTCGGGGAGGACTATCCGGCCCTGATCAGCCCGACATACGGGCCTGGCGTGGCCGACCGGCTGATCGCCGACGGTTCGGTGCTGCCGGTCCTGGACGGCCTGGACGAGCTGGCCGGGCCACTGCGAGCCACGGCGATCCGCGAGCTGGACCGTGCCCGTGCCAACCGGCCGTTGGTCCTGACCTGCCGCAGCCAGGAGTACCAGCAGGCCGTCCTCGCTGGCGGCTCGGTGCTGGCGGCCGCGGCGGTGGTCGAGCTGCAGCCGGTTCCTGCCGACGATGTGATCGGCTTCCTGCGCCTGGCCGCGGCACCCGTTCCGGAACGGTGGGACCAGGTGGCGGCTCACCTGCGGGCCGCCCCCGACGGCGCGCTTGCCACCGCGCTGTCCACCCCGCTGATGGTGGCGCTCGCCCGCACGATCTACCTCAGCCCTGGTCGGGACCCCGGCGAGCTGGTCCCCCTCGCCGCGGCGGGTGGTCGTGCCGCGGTCGAGCGGCACCTGCTGGACGGGTTCATCCCGGCCGCTTACGACAGCCTGCCGCCGGCACCGGACACCCCGGCGCCGAGGTTGCGCCGCACGCCGACCCCGGAGCTTGCCCACCGCTGGCTGACGACATTGGCCGTTCATCTGGACCAGCGCGGCACCCCCGACCTGGCCTGGTGGCGGTTGCCGGGCCTCATCTCACGGCGCACCAAGCGGTTTGCGATCGGGCCCGTGTCCGGGCTGGCCATTGCGTTGCCGGTCGGGTTGGCCGGCGGCCTCGCGTTCGGGCTTCCGGTCGGGCTCGTAGTAGCGGCGGCGCTTGGCATGCTGCTCGGCACCGGGGTTGGAGCCGCACTCGCGGTGGGACCGTTGGCGCCGACCAGGGTGAGCATCCGGGACCGGGGTGGCATCAGGCATCTGATCGCCGAGCTCAACAGCGACCGCGTGGCGACCGCGAGCGCGGTCGGGGGCAGGATCGGACGATCGGCTGGCCGCGTTGTCGGCCTGATGGCCGGGTTTGGCCTGATGGTGGGGCTCGCACTGGTGATCGTGACCGTTCGGACCAGCCCCGAGGTCTGGCCCGAACTATCGGCGGAGCTGGGTTCCCTGGGCCGACTGGAGCTCCTGGTCGTCATCGGGCTCGTGTGCTGGTTCTTGCTATGGCTCATGCTCGGTGCGATGGTCGAAATGCCGGTCGCTTTCGTGTTCGGGCTCATGGAACTGCTGCGCAGCCCGGCAAGCTACGCCCCGGCGGCAGCCCCGGAGTCCACGTTTCGTGACGACCGCAGGGCCGCCATCACGTTGGGACTGGTGAGCGGCCTGCTCCTCGGTCTGGCCAGTGGCCTTTTGGTCGGGGCGATGGCCCTCACCGACGGCGTCGTGTTCGGAAATCGGAGCGAAGCGGAGCTCATTGACGCCGTGGGGTTCGGGTTCGCCGCCGGACTCCCTTTCGGGCTGGTCGGAGGGCTGCTGGGCGTGCTCAGCTTCACCGCCTGGGGGCAGTTCACCGTCGCCCGGGCATGGCTCGCACTCCGCGGCAAGCTGCCGTGGCGGTTGCTGGCGTTCCTCGATGACGCCCGCCATCGCGAGGTGCTTCGTCGAGCCGGCGCCGTCTACCAGTTCCGTCACGCCAGGTTGCAGGCACACCTTGCCGCTGCCGACCGCGCACCACAGCAACCCGAAAACGGAACTGCCGACGAATACACGTCCGGCCTGTTCACGGTGTCGATGCGCCACACGGTCACGACAATTGCCACGGCCATCGGCCTCACGGTCGTCGCGGTGGCCATGACGTTGTTCTTCTTGGCTGGTCTTTCGGACCGGGGTACGTGGTTCAGCATATTTCTGGGCTGCCTGGCCCTGTTGGCCTGCATCGCGGTCGTGGGCCAGATTGTCGAGATACTGTGCCGGCCGAAGCTCACGATCGACGAGACAGGGATGATCTTCAAATACTACGAGGACGACCGCCCGCCACGGCGGTGGATAGATCTCCCCTGGTGTGAGCTGTCGAACGTCGAACTTCGCCAGCGAGGCACCAGGCACATGCTGGTTTGCACGCCGAAACCCGGTTCCATGCTCATGCCCGCCGACGCCAGGAAGCTCTGGGCCGACCACGCGCAAGGTTTCGTCATCGACATCACCACATTGCGCGGTTCGCCGCTCGCGGTGAGCGCGGCGCTCAGCCGATATTCCGGCGGGCTGTACCAGCCCGGCTCTCAGGCCCCATTCGGCGAGTAGGGCGCTCCTCGCCCGCGTAACAAGCCTGATCAGGCCGTGAGAGTGGTGCTGGTCCGCCAGCAGGCCAGCTCGTCGGGGCGAGGATCCAACACGATCCCTGATTCCGTGTCGAAGGTCATCACGGCCCGGTCGTCCGGGGTGTACCGGCGCCAGCCCGGATCACCATCCCGCGCGAAGGCGACCCAGGCGTTGTGCACCTCGGTCGCGAGCGCCTGGGGTGGGTTGGCACCGGTCAGCTGATGCGCCTCCGGGGTGGCCAGCGTGTCGAAGACGAAGGGCAGCTCGAGGGCATGGCAGGCGCCGAGATCGGCAAGCGGCGTCGGCCAGGAGAACTCGTAGACGTGCACGGGCGCGCCGGTCGCCTGCTGCGCCTCGGCGAGGCCGACGGTGGGCGCGCGGAATGCGACGTCGGTGAGCATCGCGGTGACCACATCGCCCAGCGAGGCACCCGGGCGGTTCGCCGCGTACACCTCGACGAGGCTGAGGTCCCAGCCGTAACGGGCCAGGACATGGGGCAGCACCTCCGGGGTGATCGCGGCGGCAACTCCGGTCGGCACGGTGAAGAACCGGTACTCCTCCTCGGTGGTCCCGACCATCAGCGGGACGGTGGCGCCGGCACCGGCTGCGACCACCTCGACGGGGACGCCGGTCACCAGTTCGCCGTCGATGCACGGGAAGTAGCTCATGATGCCCAGGCCGCCGCGGATGATCGAGGCTCCCCACCGGGCGGGGTCGGGAACGGTCACCACCGCCAGCGCGACGGCCAGCTGCGCGGCAAGCAGGGTGGCCGGATCGACGGTGGCCAACGCCTCGGCGGTCGGCGCCACCCCGAGCTCGGCCGCTACCGCCATGGTGACTTTGCGGGCGTCGTCCGGGTCCGCGACGGCGATGCCATTGCCGCTCTGCATGATCGCCCTCGCATACAGTCCCCGAGCGGCCGGCGCCGACAACAGGGTGGCAACGCTCATGCCGCCCGCGGACTCGCCGAAGATCGTGACATTGCCCGGGTCACCACCGAAGGCCGCGACGTTGTCCTGCACCCATTGCAGCGCAAGCACCTGGTCGCGCAGGCCGAGGTTCGCCGGTGCGTCCGGCAGCACGCCGAAGCCGGCGATGCCCAGCCGGTAGTTGATGCCGACCAGCACCACGCCGTCGCGGGCGAACGCGGAACCGTCGTAGAGCGGGATGGAGTTCGCGCCTCGGACGAATGCCCCACCCGGGATCCACACCATCACCGGCAGGCCGGCCCCACCCGGATCGGGTGTCCACACGTTGACGTTGAGGTACTCCGGGCCGTCCGCCACAGAACTGGGCAGGAATCGGTTGAACGGCGGTGGGTACGGCGCCTGCAGCGCGGTCGGTCCGAACTCGGTCGCGTCGCGCACGCCGCTCCACGCCGGCGCCGGTTGCGGTGCCTGGAAACGGGCCGCACCGACGGCCGGCGCGGCGTACGGAATGCCGAGGAAAGCGGTCACCGCACCGGTTCGGCGACCGCGCACCTTGCCACCGGTTACCTCGACGATGGGTTCCATCCGCCACTCCTCCATGCCAGTCCGGGCCAGTCCGGGCCAGTCCGTGCCAGTCCGTGCCAGTCGGACATCCGCTCGACGATCGTCCCAGCGACACCGGCCGGGGTCGAGTTCGGGTCGTGTGATGCTCGCGGCTTGCGCATCGGCCGTCGGGTCGTCGCCAGGTCGTCACCAGGTCGTCGCCAGGTCGTCGCCGTCGGGTGAACGGCCTGGTCTGGAATCAACGGGATGTCTTTGGCTGAAAGTAGCTGAACTCGAGTCACAGCTCTGGTTGTGGAGGAAAAGCCGACGGACTCTCATCTCACGCTCGACATCTTGTCCTAACAAGGCATACGGGTCTCTATTCGTCAAAAAGAGTGTGCGACCGCGGTGACGTTCAGACAGAATGCTTCGTTCAGGAAAGAGACTTCCGATCAGACAATGAGCCACGGCGATGAACCGGCGGTAGCTGTGCAAAGACCCACCGTGACCACCGAAATAACCCGCTACGAGTCCGGCGAGTTGCTGCGCCTCGCCCGCGACGATGATCGCGCGGCCCTTGACCAGCTCGTCGAGCGATTTACCCCGCTGGTCTGGAACGTCGCAAGGGCGCAGGGCCTCGGCACGGAATCTGCATTCGATGCCGTTCAGACGACCTGGGTAACGTTCCTTGAGAATGTGCAGCTCATCCGATCACCCGAGGCCCTCGCCGGCTGGCTGGTCACAGTCACCCGCCGCAACGCGCAAAGGCTGCGCATGATCGAGCGCCGGGTCACCCTCGTGGCGCCGCCTGACCTGGCGGACCAGCCCGACCCAGCGGCCGACGTGGATGCCGACCTGGTCAACCGCGAGCAGGACCGCTGCCTCTGGGAGAACCTGCAGAAGCTGCCGCCGACCTGCCGGGAGCTGCTCCGTATCCTCGCCGTCACCGGCCACACCAGCCACCGCACCGTCCGGACCGTTCTCGACATGCCGCACGGCAGCATCGGGCCCACCCGCGGCAGATGTCTGGACAAACTGAGAGCCCTCTTGCACAACGACCCGAGATGGAACCCCCGATGAGCCGCGTCAGCGCATCCGGCCGCGTCAGCGCATCCGGCCGCGCAGGGTGTCGAGTCCCTCGCCGGAGAGGTCGGCCAGCGCCGCCGAGCGACCGGTCATGGCCATGACAAGGGACAGCATGGGGCCGCGCACCTCGGGACCGGAGCCGGTCGACCAGTCGATGTCGGTGGCCGTCAGGGTCAGCCCGGCTATTCGGTTCTTGGCGCCGATGAGCAGGTTCGAGCCCTTGTAGAAGTCGGCGATCCGCGTCAACGCAGCCACCGGGTACGCGTGCTTGATGCCCAGGGGCCGGCGGATGTCCTCGCCGTGCACGATCACCTCGCCCAGCCAGGTGTCGGCCGGCCCCGGCGGCGAGGAGGTGCGGTTGAGTACCCGGCGGAACTCGGCGAGCCCGTCGGCGGTGGTCCCCGCGGTCTCCCTGGCGACCTCCCTGGCGGACATGCCGTCGAACCGGAAGCCGGAACTTGCGAGCTTCACGAAGAACGTCGGCGGCGTCATCTTTGCCGTGGCCGTCAGGTGGCCGAGCACGTCCCGGACCGTCCAATCCCCGCACAGCGACGGCGTCCGCCACCTGTCCTCGGGCAGCGAGGCGAGATCCTCGACGAGAGCTGCCCGCTCGGCGTGGATCGTGGGCCAGGCGCTGGAAGCTGCCATGAGAATTCCTCCTTACTTACAACGGCCAAGATCCTGACATGGTGGTGACTGCGGTTACAACGCCCGTTCGACGCGTTTCCGGCAGATGCCCACCGCGGGAGGATCTGGACCATGAGCAGGAAGATCGTCCGTTCCGGAGCGACGAGGCAGGGCAGTTCAAGAAGCGCGAGCTACGACCTGGCGCCCGATGGCTGACACCATCGCCGAGCGGCACGGCATACGGGTGCTGCTGTGCGATCCGGACGGCGCGCGAATGAGGAGCGACCGCGACGTTGTCGATCTCATCGCGCGAGCGCTGGAGCAGCGCGCCGAGCTGGTCGCCGTGCCGGTCGCCCGGCTCGACGAGCGGTTCTTTCCGCTGAGCACGGGCGTGGCCGGCGACGTCATGCAGAAGTTCGTCAACTACCGGCTACGCCTGGCGATCGTCGGCGACATCGCGGCGCACCTTGGCGCCAGCACGGCGCTGCCGGCCCTCGTCCGGGAGTCCAACCGCGGTCGCCAGCTCTGGTTCGTCGCGGACCTCGCCGAGCTGGACGCCCGGCTGGCCGCGGGGTAAGCCGGATCCTTCGCTCCGCGGCGTCGGGACCAGCTCGAAGTGCACGGTTCGCCCGGTCCTGGTGTGCAGCACGCGGTGCATGAGCGGGACGAGAATGCCGTGCAGGAAGGGGTACTTGCGGGCGAGCAGGCGGGCCGCGCGGCGGTGTTCCGCGCCGTCGAGGCGGCGCATCCGGGCCGGCAGCACCGGGCCACCTGTCGCGGTGCCGCGGGCGCTGGCCGGAGCGACCTCGGCGGTCGGGTCGACCCGCAGCCGCCGGGTCTTCACGGCCTTGTCGAAGCTGCGCACGTAGGCGTGATCGCCGTCGACGGCGATGCTCACCGGCGTGCGGCCCGGCGTGCCATCCCGCCGGTAGGTGGTGAGCAATACGGTCTTCTGCCGAACGAACGGGGCCAGCTCCGGGGTGGTGGCGAAGGACACCCGGCCGACGACGTAACCGAGCGCGGCGAGCCGCAGCACCAGTGCGACGGCCGCCGCCACCGACGCCACCCCGAGCAGCCACGCCTGCGACGGGCTGCCACCGAGGTGCAGATCGACAACGTGGTTGACGGTGTGCACGGTGTTCGCCAGCACGAAGCCGGCCAGCGCGGTGGCCAGCGCGTCGCCCCAGATCAGCGCGAGCAGCAGCGTGCCACCGATGCCGAGCTGGAACGCGCCGAGGTCGTGCAGGAAGTGCTCGTGATACGGAAAGTCCACCCGCTCGGCAAACGAGCGCGGCGCCACCAGGCACCACACCCCGGTGATGGCCATGCCGAGCCCGGTGAGCGCGGTCACGATCGCCACGTACAGTCCGGCCCTCATGCGCTGTGGCCACCTCCTCCGGCCTCCGTCGCGGCCATCTACTTTCTGGACGGCCCTATTGGCGACGATGTGACATCACCCCGGTTCTACTGGGGAAATTCCACATCCTCGACGCGGTGGGGCCGGTGCGGCTGCGGCGGCTGGA
>DASXTS010000279.1:0-11041 GCA_036505275.1 Pseudonocardiaceae bacterium | reverse complement strand
GGTCACGTAGAGCAGTTGCCCGTCATCCAATCGGACGCCGATCTTGTAGTAGTAGCCGGCCGTCAGACCCTTGGTCTGCCAGTTGTAGATGTACTGCTGGGCGGTGGCATCCCACCGGAACATGCCGTCCGGCGTGCCGGGGTCGGTGATCGTGGTCTCGTTCACCGCCGCGGTGGTGAGGCCACCCCGGACCGGCGCCAGCCACACCGGCATGGACCTGGCCTGCACCAGGTTGCCGCCGGCGTCGCGCAGCTGGAACTTCACCGGCACGGTGCTGCCGGTCTTGAACACGCTGGTCGCCGCCCCGGGCTGGATGCGCGGGTCGTTGATCGGCTGCAGGAGTCCGCCGAACCGGTACAGGTTGACGTGGTAGTTGCCGGAGCGGGTCGTGGTGTTGCCGGCCCGGTCCCTCGCGGTGGCGACGAAGGCGTAGTCGCCGGGCGAGGCAAGCGCGGTGATCTGCACAACGCAGGAGTCGACGCCGGAGACGTCGTCGGCGGCCGTGCAGGTCGGCGCCGGCGCCACGAAGTCGTACACCGCGCCGCCCGCGACGCTGACGGTCGTCAAGGTCGGCAGCTCACGGTCGATGGCGATGCCGCCGAGGGTGGCCGACGCCGGGTTGCCGGCCCGGTCGCTGACCGTGCGGGTGACCGCCTGGCCTGCGCCGTTGCCGCTGAGGACCACGTAGTCCGGGCAGGCGGTGGCCGGGATGCCGGACGCGGCCGCCCCTGGGTCGGTGCAGGTGAAGTGCACGGTCACCGGGCCGGTGTACCAGCCGTGGTCGCCGAGCTGGCCGGCGGTGATCGCGGCGGTGATCACCGGGGCGGTCTTGTCCAGCCGGACCGTGACCGAGTCGACGCCGGTGTTGCCGGCCGCGTCGCGCGCCGAGCCCTCGACCACCCGGCCGGCCGTCTCCTCGGCCACCACCACGTCCGGGGTGACCGAGCTCGGGTCGATACCGGAGCCGGCGTCGTCGTCCCTGGCGGTGAAGTGCACCGTGACGTCACGGTTGTTCCAGTCGTCGGCGTTCGGCTGCGGCGAGACCGTGTGCGACACCGCGGGGGCGATGTTGTCCCACTTCAGCGAGACCTCGTTGGCGCTCTCCACGTTGCCGGCGTTGTCCACCGCCCAGTACCGCACGGTGCCGGCGCCACTGCCGTCCAGCGGGACGCTGACGGTCCTGGTGGCACCCGCGGCGACCTGCTCGGCGCCGCCGTCGATCCGGTAGTGGATCTCCTTGACACCGGAGAGGCCAGCCTGGTCGGTGGCGGTCAGCACGACGTTGGCGGTCGAGCCGGTGCACCAGCCGTTGGTCCTGCTGCACTGGTTGTTGCTCAGCGTCGCCGGCGCGGTGCCGTCGACGTTGATACCACTCACGGTCCGGCCCTGGGCGGTGTTGCCGGCGACGTCGGTGGCCGGGTCGCTGGTCACCGACTGGTTGGCGCCGTCGGCCTTGAGCACCTTGCTGGTCGGGCAGGACGCCACGCCGGAACCCTCGCCGCCGTCCGCCAGCGCCGGGTCGGTGCAGCGGAAGTCGACCACGACCTCGTCGCGGTACCAGCCGGCCGCGTTCGGCGCGGTGATCGGGTCGCCGGTGATCACCGGCGCGTTGCGGTCGATGTTCAGGCCGGTCACGGTGGCCGGCGCGCTCTCGTTGCCGGCCCGGTCCCGGACGGTCACCGGCCCGGCGCCGAGGTTGCGGCCCTCACCGCCGACCACCGCGTTCGCCGGCTGGCTGGCCGGGTCGATGCCGGCGAGGCCGTCGGCGCCGGTCCAGCGGATCGTGACGTCGCCGGTGTACCAGCCGGCCGCGTTCGCGTCGGTGCTGGCCGCCCCGGTGACCGTCGGCGCGGTGAGGTCGATGTTGACCTGGTCGACGGTGGTGCTGGCCGTCTTGTCGACGCCGTCGGTGACGGTGCCGCGAGCGCTCTGCCCGGAGCCCTCGGTGGCCAGGTCGACCGGCTCCGTGCAGCCGGCCACGCCGGACAGGTCGTCGGCGCAGTCGAAGGACACCGTGACCGCGGTGTTGTTCCAGCCGAAGGCGTTCGCGGCCGGCGAGCGGTTGCCCGTGATCGTCGGCGCGGCGTCGTCGACCCACAGCGTGAGGCTGTGCCCGGTGGCGTCCTCGGTGTTGCCGACGGCGTCCACGCTCCAGTAGCCGACGGTGTGCTTGCCGGCGGTGTGGAATGCGAACGGGCCGGTGTAGACCTGCGGCGCGCCGCCGTCCACGGCGTAGTGGGTAGCGGCGACGCCGGACAGGGTGTCGTGCGCGGTCAGCGTGACCTCGACGGAGTCGGCGTACCAGCCGCTCGGGAGCGGCTGCGGCACCGACGCCGACGTTGCCGGCGCAGCCCGGTCGATGCGGATGCCGCCCACCGTGGCGGTGACGCTGTTGCCGGCGCGATCCGTGCAGACGGCGGACGCGGACAGCTCGGCGCCCTCGCCGGTGACCACGCTCGGGGCCGGCACACCGGCCACCCCGGAGCCGCCATCGGTGCAGGTCCAGGCCACGGTGACGTCGCCGCTGCTCCAGCCGGACGTGCTTGGCGTGCCGGTCAGCGCCGGCGGGGTCTTGTCCACGTTGATGCCGCTCACGCCGGCGGTTGCGGTGTTCCCGGCGGCGTCCACCGCGGTGCCGGCAGCCGCCTGGTCAGAGCCCTCGCCGAGCGTCCGGGGGGCGGTGCACGAGTCGACACCGGAGAGGTCATCCGCGCACTCGAACGACACCGTGATGTCGGCGTTGTACCAGCCGTCCGCGGTCGGGGTGGCGGCGCTGCTGACCGACGGGGTGATTGTCGGCGCGGTCTTGTCGATGCTCACGGTGGCCGGGTCGGTGGCGGTGTTGCCGGCGTTGTCCACCGCGGTGCCGGTGACCAGCTGGTCCCTGCCCTCGGTGGGCACGGTCCGGTCCGGGCCGCAGCTGGCCACCCCGGAGGCTGTGCCGCTGCCGTCGCCGTCCCCGCAGCTGAATGTCACGGTCACATCGGCGTTGGCCCACCCGTTGGGGTTCGGCGCCGGCGAGGCGGTGTGGCTGATCGTCGGCGGGGTGCGGTCGATCCGGATGGTCACCGTCTTGGTGTCCTCGATGTTGCCCGCGTTGTCCACGCTCCAGAAGCCGAGGGTGTGGGTGCCCTCGGCGCTGAACGCCGCGGCCGTGCCGGCCTGGACCGGTCCGCCGTCGACCATGAAGAAGGTGCCGCGCACGCCGGAGAGCGCGTCGGCGGCCGCCAGGCTGACCGCCACGTCGGTGTTGTTCCACGCGGTCACCGGGGCGGTGGCGGTGGTGTTCGGCGCGGTCTTGTCGATGTCGACGTCGCCAAGTCCGGTGCTCGCCGTGTTGCCTGCGTTGTCGGTGCCCGAGCCGGTGGCGGCCTGGTCGGCACCCTCGCCGTCAAGGGTCACCGGCTGGGAGCAGCTGGCCACGCCGGAGAGCTGGTCGGCGCACGCGAAGGCCACGGTCACGTTCTGGTTCGTCCAGGTGCCGGGCTGGTACGGCGTGCCGCCCTGGCCGCCGCCCGGCACCGTGGCGGACGCGGTGACGCTCGGCGCGTTCTTGTCGATGCTGATGCCGGACACGGTGGCGGTGGCGGTGTTGTCGGCGTTGTCGACGGCGGTGCCGCCGACCGACTGGCCGGCGCCGCTTCCACCCAGCACGGTCGCCGGCGGGCAGCTCTTGACCTGCGACAGCGCGTCGGCGCAGGTGAAGGCCACGGTGACGTCGGTGTTGTTCCAGCCGGCCTGGTTGGCGGCCGGGGTGCGGGTGCCGGTGATGGTCGGTGTGACGGTGTCCCGGCGGACCACGACCGTGCTCGTCGGGCCGCGGTTGCCCAGCGCGTCGACGGCGTACCCCGACACGTTCTGCCCGTCGGAGTCGGACGAGACGGTGGTGTTCCCGGTGACCACGGCTCCGCCGATGCCGGTGCCGTCGTTCGCGGTCCAGGCGACCGCCACGGCGGCGTTGTTCCAGCCGGCCGCATTGGGCTGCGGGCTCAGCGCTGCCGTCACGGAAGGCCCGGTGTTGTCCAGGACGTAGGACACGCTGGTCGTCACTTTGGTGTTGCCGGTGCAGGTCTTGCTGATCTCGTTGTTGTACTGCTCGCCGATCGTGACGGACTTGGTCACCACCCCGTCGGCGGTGCTTGTGGCCGCCAGCGGCACGGCGAACGTCCACACGGTCTTGGCCGTGTCGGAGCTCTGGTTCGGCACGCCCTCAACGTTGACGCACCGCGCGGCGCTGTCGGTGTTGACGGTGAGGGTGAGGGTCGAGCCGCTCCTGGCGTAGTACACGCCGTTCACACTGATGCCGCCGGCGGTGTACACCGCGGCCGGGTTGCCAAAGGATGTGGCCTGTGCGAGCGGTGCGCCGAGCACGATCGTCGCACCGATCACCATTGTGGCGAGTGCCCTGCCGACCGTTCGCTGCGCGGTCGATTGTGACGTCATGAGGTAGCCCCGAATCGGTTGGGAACTGTTCGATTCGACCTGTCGATTCGCGAGCGGCGTGTCGTTACCCCATTCCCCAAAAGGGGTCATTGGTCCCGGCTCTTTGTCGGGTGAACGGACGACAAGGTGTCATCCGGCCGGCCAACCCTGTCGACCGTCGGGCTGCCGGACCTGTCCGATCACCCGATTCCGGCGCGGCCGGCGGTGAATGAATCTTGTCGTCGTGCAGCTTTCCCACTCGAGGCGAGGAGGTGTCCGATGAACGGTCGCGTCCTCACCGTATTCGCCGCCAAGGGCGGGTACGGCAAGACCACCCTTGCCACCAACCTGGCCGTGGTGCTCAACGCCGGCGGCGCGCGCCGGGTTTGCCTGGTCGACCTGAACCTGGCGCACGGCGACGTGGCGAACATGCTGTCGCTCCAACCGGCAGGCAGCCTGGCCGACGCCGTCACCGCCGACGGCAGCGGCCTGCTGGACGTCGCGGCGATCGGCTCGCTGGTGACCCGGATCTCGACCGGCCTCGACGGCGTGCTCCCGCCGGTTGTGCCCGGTGAGGCGGCGAGGGTGCCCGCGGCGCTGGTCGGCGACCTGCTCGCGATTCTGCCGTCGCTGTACCACTTCACCGTCGTGGACACGCCCGCGCAGTTCTCCGGGCACGTGCTGACCGCGCTCGACCACTCGCACTACCACGTCCTGCTGACCGCGCCGGAGCGGCTGGCCCTGCACAACCTGCGGCTGACCCTCGACATGCTGGACATGCTGTCCTACCGCCGGGCGTCCCGGTCGGTGGTGCTCAACCGCTGCGACGCGCGGGTCGGCCTGACCACCGACGAGGTCGAGCGGACCATCAAGACCCCGATCGCCGGCGCGCTGCCGTCCAGTTGGGACGTCTCTACCTCCATCAACCGCGGGGTACCGCTGACGGTGGCTCACCCGGAGCACCGCTACAGCCGGGCCGTCCGGCGATTCGTGGAAAGCCACATCACCGCGGCCCGGTTCAGCAAGGACACCCCGGAATCGAGCCGCCCATGGTGAACGCCAGCTGTGGTCGCGATCCGCGGCCGCAAACGTGTAATCCAACATCCGAATACCCACGAAGACAAGGAAACCAGAAAATGCTGCAGCGTCTCCGCGAGGCCCGCAATAACCAGCACGGCTTCACGCTCATCGAGCTCCTGATCGTCATCGTGATCCTCGGCATCCTCGCCGGAGTGGTCGTGTTCGCGGTCAGCGGCGTCAACGACCGCGGCAATGTGGCGGCCTGCAAGTCGGACAAGAAGACCATCGAGGTCGCCCAGGAGGCTCACTACGCCAAGACCGCGACCTACGCCGCCGACATCGCGGCGTTGCAGACCGCCGGCTTTGTCAAGCAGGCCACCTCGGCCTACGTCACCACCAACAACACCGGTGTCGTGAGCACGGTCGCCGGCGCGCCGGCGGGCTGCTGATTCCAGCCGTGGGGAGGGTCACGAGGGGTGGCCCTCCCCGCCTTACCACGTCGCGAGACAACTCTTGGAGGAACTGCCATGGATGATCGACTGGACGCGCTGCTCGGTGAGCTGTGGCGCGCCGGCGGCACGGACCTGCTGCTCACGGTCGGCATCCCGCCGCAGGTGCGGGTGCACGGCTCACTGCACCCGGTGCCGGGCCAGGACGTGTTGAGCTGCAAGCAGATCGACGAAATGCTCGAGCGGCTGCTCACGGCGGAGCAGACGGCGCACTGGCGGGCCCAGCACGAGTACGACTTCTCCTTCGCGTGGCGCGATCTGGCGCGGGTCCGCGGTAATGCGTTCACCCAGCGCGGGGTCACCGCGCTGGCGCTGCGGATGATCCCGAGCGAGATCCCGGGCATGGACGAGCTGGGGCTGCCGCCGGTGCTCCACCACTTCGCCCAGCAGCACCAGGGGCTGGTGCTGGTCACCGGGCCGACCGGGTCGGGCAAGTCCACCACGCTGGCCGCGGTGATCGACCGGATCAACACCTACCGGGCCTGCCACATCATCACCATCGAGGACCCGATCGAGTACGTGCACGAGCACAAGCGCTCGGTGGTGAACCAGCGCGAGGTTGGCACCGACACCGCGTCGTTCTCGGACGCGCTGCGCAGCGCCCTTCGCGAGGACCCCGACGTGCTGCTGGTCGGCGAGATGCGGGACCTGGAGTCGATCCGGTTCGCCCTGACCATCGCCGAGACCGGCCACCTGGTCTTCGCCACGCTGCACACCAACGACACCGCCCAGTCTCTCGCCCGGATCATCGACGTGTTCCCCGGCGAGCAGCAGGCCCAGGTGCGGGTGCAACTGGCCGCCGCGCTCACCGGGATCGTGTACCAGCGGTTGCTGCCGCGGGTCGGTGGCGGGCTGGTCGCCGCGTACGAGGTGCTGGTGGCCGACAGCGCGGTCCGCAACCTGATCAAGGAAGGCAAGACCCACCAGCTGCGCAACTCGCTGGTCACCGGCCAGAAGCTGGGCATGGTCACGTTCGAGCAGTCGCTGTCGGCGCTGGTGCAGGCCGGCAAGGTGACCTACCAGGACGCAGTGGCCCGCAGCCTCTACCCGAAGGACGTCGAGGCGACGCCGCGGCCGCGAATGAGCGTGACGGCATGAGGCTGCGATCGAGGACCGAACCCGCCGCCCTGGGCACCAGGCACCAGCAGCAGCCGGTACCGCGGCCCGCCCCGGCATCCGAGCACGGCGGCCTCACGACCGGCCGAGTGGAGCTGCGGACGGTGGACCTGCGCATGGTGACCCCGGAGCCGGCGGCCACCGCGCTGCTCTCCGAGGCCACCGCCCGCGAGCTGACGGCCATCCCGCTGTCCGTGGACCAGGCTGCGAGCGGCTCGGTGGACGGCACCGGCGTCGTGGTGGCGATGGCCGACCCGTCGACGGCCACCGTGGCCCGGCTGCGGGAGGCCATCGGCCGGCCGGTCGTGGTTGCGCTGGCGCCGGCCGAGGACATCCTGCTGGCGATCGGCGCCAGCTACCGGGCGCTGACCGGCATCGAGTCCAGGGTCAGGGCGTTCGAGGCGCGCGACACGCTGCGCCGCGAGGCGGCCCGCGCCGACGCGGTGGCCGCCAACGACGAGGCGCCGGTGGTGCAGGTGGTCCATCTGGTGATCACCCAGGCGCTCCGGGACCGGGCCTCCGACGTGCACATCGAGCCGCAGGGCGAGCGGCTGCGGGTGCGCTACCGCATCGATGGCGCGCTGCACGACGTCGCCGACCTGCCGGCGTCCATCGGCCCGGCCGTGGTGAGCCGGATCAAGATCCTCGGCGGGATGAACATCGTGGAGCGCCGCCGCCCGCAGGACGGCCAGATCAGCATGGACGTGGAGGGCCGCCCGGTGGACATCCGGGTCTCCACCACGGCCGTCGTCGGCGGCGAGAAGGTCGTGCTCCGGCTGCTGGACAAGAGCCGCCCGCTGTACCGGCTCGAGGAGCTCGGCATGCCGCCGGACATGGCGGCCAGGTACTCGACGCTGCTGCGGTCCCCGTACGGCATGGTGATCTGCGCCGGCCCCACCGGCAGCGGCAAGACCACCACGCTCTACGGCTCGCTCGGCGAGATCAACACGCCGGAGCGCAACATCATGACGATCGAGGACCCGGTCGAGTACACCTTCCCGTCGATCAACCAGATCCAGATCAACGAGCCGGCCGGGATCACCTTCGCCGGCGGCCTGCGCTCGATCCTGCGCCAGGACCCGGACGTGATCCTGGTCGGCGAGGTGCGCGACGTGGAGACCGCGCGGATCGCCGTGCAGGCCGCGCTCACCGGGCACTTCGTGCTGTCCTCGCTGCACGCCACGGACGCGCCGTCGGCGCTGCACCGGCTGCTGGACATGGGCATCGAGCACTTCCTGATCGCCTCCTCGGTCACCGCGGTGCTCGCCCAACGCCTGGTCCGCCGGGTGTGCCCGCACTGCCGGGAGCCCTATCAACCGTCGGCCGAGGAACTGGCGTTCCTCGACGCGATCGGCGGCACACCGCCGGCCGAATACGTCCGCGGCGCCGGCTGCAACTTCTGCGCCCACACCGGTTTCCTGGACCGGATGGGCGTCTACGAGATGATGCCGGTGACGGACGCCATCTGCGAGCTGATCCTCGACCGCGCCCCGCACGGCGAGATGCGCAAGACCGCCCGCTACGAGGGCATGCGCACCCTGCAGGAGGAAGCGGTCCGACTGGTACACGCCGGCGTCACCACGCTGGCCGAGATCATGCGTTCCATCTACCTGGTAGGGAGCTGACGATGTCCAGGTTCGCCTATGTCGCGGTGACGCCCGACGGGCGGGTCGCCAGCGGCGTGCAGAAGGCCGCCAGCCGGCCGGCCGCCGAGCTGGCCCTCTACGAGCAGGAGCTGCGCGACATCCGGGTGACCGAGCGCAAGAGCCTGCTCAGGGCCGAGGTCACCGCGCCGCGGGTCAAGCGGGAGGAGGTCATGCACCTTTCCCGCCAGCTCGGCGCCTTCATCCGGGCCGGCCTGCCGCTGATCGACGCGGTGCACACGCTCGGCGAGGAGGCGGACAACTCCTCGGTGCGGCGGATGATGCGCGAGGTCGAGGACGGGCTGCGCGGCGGGGAGCGGCTCTCCGACTGCTTCGACCGGCACCCGAAGATCTTCCCGGAGTACTACCGCGGCATCCTGCGCTCGGCCGAGCTGAGCGGGCAGCTCGACACCGTCATGGACCAGCTGGCCAAGTACCTCGAGCGCGATCTCGAGGCCCGCCGCAAGATCAAGGCCGCGATGATCTACCCGTCGATGATCGCCGGCATGTCCGTGGTCACCGTGGTGGTGCTGGCCAGCTTCGTGCTGCCGCGGTTCAAGGAGTTCTTCGCCAGCCTGCACGCCGAGCTGCCGCTGCCGACCAGGATGCTGCTGGCCGTCACCGACTTCCTGACCGCCTGGTGGTGGGCGCTGCTCGCCGGGCTGGCCGCGCTGACCGTGCTCGTGGTCGCCGCGCTGCGCACCGAGGCCGGGCGGTACGCCCGTGACCGGCTGGTGCTCCGCGTGCCCACGGTCGGGCCAACGGTACGGTTCGCGCTGGTCGAGCGGTTCTGCCGGATCCTGTCCTCGATGGTCGGGGCCGGGGTGGCGCTGCCGGAGGCGCTGCGGGTGGCCACCGAGTCGCTGCGCAGCCTGGTGTTCGTGCGGGCACTGTCCCGCGTGGCCGAGGCGCTGCTCGAGGGCGAGGGCCTCGCCGGGCCGCTGGCCGCCACGGCTCTGTTCCCGACCACCGCGGCGCAGATGATCCGGGTCGGCGAGGAGACCGGCACGCTGGACGCTCAGCTCGAGGTGGCCGCCCGCTACTACGAGGGCGAGCTGGACTACAAGCTCAAGAAGGTCATCTCGCTGTTCGAGCCCGCGGTGATCATCGCCATGGGTCTGGTGGTCGGCTTCGTCGCGGTGGCCCTGGTGTCCGCCATGTACGGCATCTTCAACCAGGTGAGCGTCTGATGATCACCCGGCTGAGGGCGGCCGCGGTGGCCGGCGACCGCGGCGAGAGCCTGCTCGAGGTGCTGATCGCGGTGGCGATCATGGGTACCGCGCTGGTCGCGATCGTCGGCAGCCTGGTCACCGCGATCCTGGTTTCGGACATCCACCGCAGGCAGGCCACCGCCGGCACGGCCGTCCGCGACTATGGCGAGGCCATCGAGAACGCGGTGGCGGGCGGCGGCTACGTCGGCTGCGCCACCGCTGCCAGCTACGCCTCGCCGGGCGCCTTCGCCGCCCCGGCCGGCTACACCAAGTCGGTGGTCGCCGGCTCGCTCCGGTACTGGAGCGGTGGCGCGTGGCAGACCAGCTGCACCACCGACTCCGGCCTCCAGCAGCTCACCATCCAGGTCGCCAGCGACGACGGCCGCGCCACCGAGCGCCTGGCTCTCGTGCTGCGCAAGCCCTGCCGCCTTTCGGACTCGCCATGCTGACGCCAACGCCTGTGAGTGGCAAATGGTGCCCCAACACCACTTCCCACTCACGACGCCTGACCAGCTGCGACGCCGGGTTTACCCTCGTCGAGCTGATCCTCACGATCGCCATCCTCGGGGTGATCACCGTCCCGCTCGGCAACACCGTGATCGCTGCGCTGCGCAACCACCAGGCCACCTCGGACCGCATGGAACTGTCACATGACGCGCAGATCAGCGCCGCGTACTTCGCGCACGACGTGGCCACCGTCGGGGTGCGCGACTACGCCACCACGCCGCCACCGAACTCCGGCCCGCCGTACCGGCAGTCGATCCAGCTGGACGCCGCCCACGACGCCGGCGGCGCGGTGTGCGGCACGGCGGCCACCCCGACCGCGAAGCTGCGGCTGCTCTCCGACCGCTGGAGCGGCGGCGTCTCGGCCACCGTGGGCACCGACGTGGTCGCCTACTACCTGGCCGGCAGCGAGCTGCACCGGATCAAGTGCTCCGGCTCCGCCACCCCGGCCGACGACCTGGTGCTGGCCCACCACGTCGACCCAGCGACGCTGGCGGTCACCTGCTCCAGCGCGTGCGAGGCGGCCGCGGTGCCCCAGCACGTGACGCTGTCCTTCTCGGTCACGCTGCCGTCGGTCGGCGCGTACCCGATCACCCTGAACGGCCAACGGAGGCAG
>DASXTS010000278.1:0-31540 GCA_036505275.1 Pseudonocardiaceae bacterium | reverse complement strand
TACACCGGCGACCCGTTCATCATCTTCCGGATCTTCAACTATCCGCCTGGGCCGGCCGACCGGTGGGGCGCCGGCGAGCACACCGACTATGGCCTGCTCACCATCCTCAAGCAGGACGAAAACGGCGGGCTGCAGGTCCGGCCGCGGTCCGGATCCGGCTGGATCGACGCCACGCCGATCGCCGGCTCGTTCGTGTGCAACATCGGCGACATGCTGGACCGGCTGACCGGTGGGCACTACCGCTCCACGCCGCACCGGGTGCTGGCATCGACCCGGCGCGAGCGGCGGTCCTGGCCGTTCTTCTTCGAGCCGAACCTTGACGCCGAGGTGGTGCCGCTGCCGCGGCACGGCCTGCCGGCAGACGACCGTGCGCAGCGCTGGGACCGGGCCAGCGTGCACGAGTTCCGCGGCACCTACGGCGACTACTTCCTCGCCAAGATCGGCAAGGTCTTCCCGGAGGTGCTGAGCACCGTCATGTTGGCGTCATGCGAGGCCTCCCGACGAGTCTGAACCGGTACAGGTTGCGACCCGCCGGCCGAGCTGTCCATTTGCGCCTCTCCGGTTCGACGCATTGGTGACGGACCAGAACGGAAGGAGAAGGCAGTGACTACCACCACGCTGACCACCACGCAGACCACCACCCTCAGCTCGCTCAGCCACCGGGACCGCGCCGTTCTCCGCGCCGTCGCCGCCGGCCGCTGCCAGATCTCCGCCGGCCCCGGCGCGCCACTGAGCATCGACGGCATCGGCTGCGCCGACCAGCTCGTCGGCCCGCGCCTGATCAAGGCCGGCCTCATCAACGCGGTGGCCCGACCGGGACCCGCCCACCTGACGTCATCCGGCCGCGCGGTGCTGGCAGCGGCGTGATCGTCATGACCACGACCACCGCGGTGCCCTCCCCGCTCACCCGCCTCGACCGTTGCGACCGCTGCTCCGCGGCCGCCCAGATCGTCGCCGTGCTGCCCAGCGGCGAGCTGCTCTTCTGCGGCCATCACGCCCGCGAGCATCGCGCCAGCCTGCTCGACGCCGGCGCATGGCTGAGCTCCTGACTGTGAAAAGGCGGCGACCCGGTCATGCCTGGCCGGCGAGCCAGTCCAAGGCCCTCGGGCTGGAATCGAGCACCGAAATGTGCCCGTCGTCCGGGCTGAGCCGCAGCTCTGCCGAGCGGCAGCGGACGGCCAACCAGGTGCCATGCGAGCTGGGCACCACCCGGTCCAGGCCGCCGTGCAGCAACAGCACCGGCGAACCGATGTGCGCCGGTTCGAATCCCCAGGGGCCGACATACGCCAAGTCGTCGTCGATCAGGCCACCCGGGCCCGCCGCGACCGCTGGCCGCACCACGTCCATCAGCCACGACCACGCGCCGGCCAGTGCGGCCTGATCGGCCGGCGTGAACTCCGGGTCGTACTCCGCGTCCGACGCCTCGTACCTCTCCTTCGCGGCGCGTCCCGCCGCTGCGGCGCGCAGGGACGCCACGCCGGAGCGCGCCATGCCGGCGAACCAGTCGAGCCCTTCGGCGCCGAACGGGGCCAGCCCCGCCGCGCAGACCACTCCCAGCACGCGCTCCGGCAGCAATGCAGCGCACGCCAGTGCGTGTGGACCGCCACCGGAGTGGCCCATCACCGCAAACCGATCGATGCCCAGCGCGTCGGCGATGGTGGCGACGTCGGTGGCCGCCGAAGCCACGTCCCGGCCCGGGTTGGGCGTTGATCCGCCGTACCCGGGACGGTCGTAGGACACCCAGCGCATGCCGAGCCGGGCGGCGGTGGGGAACAGCGGCCGAGGCGGCGCACCAATATTCGGCGTGCCGTGGTGCCAGAAGATCGCGAGTCGGCCGTGGCCGTTACCGCCGGTGTCGTAGATATGCAATGTCCGGCCGTCGGGCAGGGTCAGATCCGTCTCGGTCACCGTCACAGACGCCGAACCTAACGAACGCGAACCGATCGAGCGGGCAGGGCCATACTGGCCCGATGCGCCGGGCGTTCGCACACGATGCCGTCGTCGCCATCGAAGCCGGCGGCGACATCGGTGCGCCGGGTGCGGCCATCACGGTCGCACTCTGCGGGCATTGGGAGCACGAGCCGCCCTGCCCGCTCGCGCCCCACCACACCGCGGCCGAGCCGGCCGGCGAGCAGGTGCGGCTGCGGGTGCTCTTCGCCGCCGAGCCGGCCGACGAGGCGGAGGTTCGCCGCCGGATCGCGCGGGCCCTCGCCGCGGGCCGCCTCGACGGCCCGGGCGGGGCGATCACCCGCTGGCGGCTGCGCACCGAGCAGCCCGGCCAGGTCGGCACCGACGAGGCCGAGCACGCCGCGCGGCTGGTGCGCAGCGCCAGCTAGAGCACCGTCCTAAGAGCACCGTCCCAGAGCACCGTCCTAGAGCACCGCCGCCCGACCGGGCCGTCACGTGGCCGGGGTGCCGCGGCGACGGTAGCGTCGGACCGGTGATCGGTTTACCGGACCGGATCGCGGGTGTCCTGTTCGATCTCGACGGGGTGCTCACCGACACCGCCGTCCTGCACCGGGCCGCCTGGCGGCGCACGTTCGATGAGTTCCTGAAGCGCCGGCTCGGCCCGGGGTTCGCCCCCTTCACCGATAGGGACTACGCCGAGTACGTGGACGGCAAGCCGCGGGCGGACGGGGTGCGCAGCTTCCTGGCGTCGCGCGGGATCGTGCTGCCGGAGGGCCGGCCGGACGACCCGCCGTCGGCCGACACCGTCCACGGCGTTGGCAACCGCAAGAACGACCTCGTACAGAAGATCATCGCCGAGCGCGGCGTGGACCCGTACCCGGGCTCGGTGCGGTTCGTGCAGACCGTCCACGACGCCGGGCTGAAGGTTGGCGTGGTGACCTCCTCGGCGAATGGCGCGGCCGTGCTGGACGCCGCCGGGCTCAGCCCGATGGTGCAGGCGCGGATCGACGGGCGGGTCATCGCCGAGAAGGGACTGCGCGGCAAGCCGGCGCCCGACTCGTTCCTGGCCGGGGCCCAGGCCCTCGGCCTGCCGCCGGAGCGCACCGCGGTCGTGGAGGACGCGCTGGCCGGGGTGCAGGCCGGGCGGGCCGGCGGCTTCGGCCATGTCATCGGCGTCGACCGCGCCGACCAGGCGGATGCATTGCGCGCGCACGGCGCGGACGTCGTGGTCCGCGACCTCGCCGAGTTGCTGTCGGAGCCACCGCGATGACCGCGATCGACGAGGACCCTGCGCAGACCCAGCAGGTCGGCTACCGGATCGCCCCGTGGGAGCTGCGGTGGTGCGGCCTCGACCTGGACGCCTTGCAGCGCGCGGAGTCCGCGTTCGCGCTGTCCAACGGACACCTGGGCATGCGCGGCACGGTCGAGGAGGGTGAGCCGGTCGGGCTGCCCGGTACGTACCTCAACGGGTTCTATGAGGAGCGGCCGCTGCCGTACGCCGAGGCCGGCTACGGCTATCCCGAGGCCGGCCAGACCGTGGTCAACGTGACCGACGGCAAGATCATCCGACTGCTGGTGCAGGACGAGCCGCTCGACATGCGCTACGGCCACACGCACGCCTACGAGCAGGTGCTCGACCTGCGGTCGGGTGTACTACGGCGGCGCACCGACTGGGAGTCGCCGACCGGGCGGCGGGTGCTGGTGACCACCGAGCGGCTGGTGTCGTTCACCCAGCGGGCCGTCGCCGCGATCCGCTACCGGGTCGAGCCGCTGGACGGCGAGCTCCAGCTCGTCGTCCAGTCCGACCTGCTGGCCAACGAGCCGATCGAGAGGCAGAGCGACGACCCGCGGGTGGCCGCCGTACTGCGCTCGCCACTGCGGTCGGAGTACGCCGCCGCGGAGGGCTACCGGGCGGTGCTGGTGCACCGCACCAAGCGGTCCGGGCTCCGGATCGCGGCCGCGATGGACCACGAGCTGGCCGCCGAGCATGCGGTCCGGGCCGAGATCCACGCCGAGGCCGACCTTGCCAGGCTCACCGCCGCGCTCGACGTGCCGCAAGGCGAGTGCCTGCTGCTGACCAAGTTCCTCGGCTACGGCTGGTCGGCCCGCCGGTCGGCGCCGGCGCTGCGCGCGCAGGTGGAAGCGGCCCTCTCCGGGGCGCGGCAGACCGGCTGGGAGGGCCTGCTCGCCGAACAGCTGGAGTTCCTCGACGACTTCTGGGACTCGGCCGACGTCCTGATCGACGGCGATCCGGAGCTGCAGCTTGCGGTCCGGTTCGCGCTGTTCCACGTGCTGCAGGCCGGCGCACGGGGGGAGAGCCGCGCCATCCCGGCCAAGGGCCTCACCGGGCCCGGCTACGACGGGCACGCCTTCTGGGACACCGAGACATTCGTGCTGCCGGTGCTCACCTACACCATCCCGGACGCCGCAAGGCACGCGCTGCGCTGGCGGCACTCCACGCTGGACAAGGCACGGGCCCGTGCCGTCGCGCTCAACCTGAGCGGTGCCGCCTTTCCCTGGCGGTCGATCAACGGCGCCGAGTGCTCGGCCTACTGGCCGGCCGGCACCGCCGCCTTCCACGTCGGAGCCGACGTCGCCGACGCGGTCGTGCGCTACCTGAGCGCCACCAACGACGAGTCCTTCGAGCGCGAGTACGCCGTCGAACTGCTGGTGGAGACGGCCAGGCTGTGGTGCTCGCTCGGCCACCACGACGTGCACGGCGGGTTCCGGATCGACGGGGTCACCGGGCCGGACGAGTACACCGCCATCGTGGACAACAACATCTACACCAACCTCATGGCCCAGCAGAACCTGAGTGAGGCGGCCCGGCTGTGCGAGCGCCAGCCCGACGTCGCCCGCCGGCTCGGCGTCGGCGACGGGGAGCCCGGGGCCTGGCGGGCGGCAGCGGAGGCCATGGTCCTGCCGTACGACGAGGTGCTCGGGGTACACCCGCAGTCAGAGCGGTTCACCGAGCACGCCCAGTGGGACTTCGAAGCCACCCCAGCCGACCACTACCCGCTGCTGCTGCACTACCCGTACTTCGACATCTACCGAAAGCAGGTCGTCAAACAGGCCGACCTCGTGATGGCCATGCACCTGCGTGGCGACGCCTTCACCGCCGAGCAGAAGGCCCGCAACGTCGCCTACTACGAGCCCCGCACCGTGCGGGATTCCTCGCTCTCGGCGTGCCAGCAGGCCGTGCTCGCCGCCGAGGTCGGCCACCTCGACCTGGCCTACGACTACTTCGCCGAGGCTGCCCTCACCGACCTGCACGACCTGCATCACGACGTCCGCAACGGCCTGCACATCGCCGCACTCGCCGGCGCGTGGATCGTCGTCGTCGCCGGCTTCGGCGGCATGCGCGACCATCATCGGACTCTCACGTTCGCCCCCCGCCTGCCGGCCGCGCTGGGCCGCATTGCGTTCCGCATGTGCTACCACGGCAGCCGCTTCGCCGTGGAGATCCACCAGGACAGCGCCACGTACAGGCTCGTCTCGGGCGCCCCGGTGCACACCGCTCACCACGGCGACCCCCTCACCATCAACGCCGGCGAGCCGGTCACCCGCCCGATCCCGCCGGCGCCGCGCAGCCCCACACCGAAGCAGCCGCACGGCCGAGCGCCATACCGGCGAAAGCCATGCTGATCGCTCACAGCCAGCCGCGCTTGGCCGCGGCCACCCCGGCGGCGAAACGGCTGGTCACGTTCAGCTCCCGGTAGATGGCATTGACGTGCCGGCGCACGGTCCGCACGCTCAGGTTCTGCTGCCGGGCAATCGTCTCGTCGGACAGGCCGACGACCATCAGCTCGAGCACCTTGCGCTGGACGTCGGTCAGGCCGTCGGCCTGCTCCCGGCCGACCGCGACGGACGCGGGGTCGTTCCACATCGCGTCGAACCACTCGGCGACGAGGGTCAGCACCTCGGGGGCGTGGATCAGCAGCGCGGTGCGGGCGGCGCGGTCGATGCCGACCAGCGCGATCGTGTTGTCGACGTGGAACATCTTCACCGGCACGTGCAGCCGCAGTTTGGCCTGCTCGCCGGCCGCTACGGAGCTGTCGATGATCCGGCCGCCCCACGGCGTGTTGCGGTAGTTGGCCTGGTAGATCATCTGGTACAGCGCGCCGCGGCGCAATGCACTGGTGGGCGGGGTGAACAGCCGATTCTCCGTCGGCCTGGTGGGGAAGTCACCGGTCTCGGTGCCGCGCAGGCGCTGCGTCGGGGCACGCCACAGCTCGGCGGCCGTGGTGGCGATCTCGGCGAGATCGGTGAGCAGCCGCACTCCGCTGCCCTCGCCGACCGAGGACGGGCGGCCGCCGATCGTCGCCGGCAGCTGGGCAGTCAGCCGCTCCCAGCCGTCCAGGATCCGCCGCTGCGCCTCGCCGAGCTCACGCTGCCGGCGCTCCAGCAGCACGCGCAGCGCGCTGGCCGGGGTCACCGGCCGCAGTAGTCTGTCGTCCTCTCCGGTGCGGAACGCCACCCCGGTGTCAAGCAACTCGCCGGCGGCCGGGTCGGCGATGTCCACCTCGCCCTGACCGGTGCCGATCGGGATGCCGCCGCTCACCAGTAGCCGGGTGTACAGCTCCTCCGCCCGCTCGCTGACCAGCCCGGCCAGCGCCCTCGGCCGCTCTGCGTCCTCTCCAGGCATCGCGGTTCCTGTTCCCCCGTCCACCGTCGGCGACGGCGACGTCGTGCATCGAGGGTTGTAACCGCAGGTTCCGTAACGACGCGACCGGTGGGCAGGGACTGATATTCCCACCCACCGGTCGAAATGACGAGGGTCCGGTCAGCCGCCCCAGCCGTTTCCCAGCGTTCCGGCTGCGGCCTGCACTGTGCTCGGCGCGGCCAGCGCGGTGGTGCCGGCCAGCGCCGAGGTGGGCGCCGCGACGCCGGCCGCCAGCAGCAGGCCCAGCGTGGCCAGCAGGCCGGCCCGCGCGATCCAGCGGCTGCTCACAATTGCAGTCATCGAATTTCTCCGCTTCATTCAGGCGAATCTGCATGGGCTCTGGCTGGCCGGCCGGAGCCCAGAATGAAGCGGCCGGAATGCTTGGTGACAGGGGTTTCCCATTGACCGCCGGAAAGGGTCCAGGGAAACCCTTTATCTGCTAAAGGCCACCGCCGCCCTGTTGCCAACGGCCGTAGCGAGCACGGCGAATGCGCTGCCGGCGTGCCTGATCTGGCCATTCATCACAAGGTCGAGCAGCGCGCCGAACGGAAGCCAGTGCACCTCGAGGTCGGCCTCGCCGGGCCCGAGCCTGGCGTCGCCGTGCACGAGGTCGGTCGCCGCGAACACATGGTCGCGGTGGTTGGTCGCGCTGTCCGCCCCGCTGACCGTGCCGAGCAGCCGCCACTGGCCGGCGATCAGCCCGGTCTCCTCCATCAGCTCCCGGCGAGCGGCGTCCGCAGCGCTGCCATCGTTGCGGTCCATGCCCCCTGCCGGCAGCCGCCACTGCCGCTCACCGTGGGTGTAGATCCATTGCCTGGTCACCGGAACGGTGCCGTCCGGGGTCAACGCCAGCACCGTCACCGAGGCCGGCAGCACGACGTGGTCGTAGAAGTCCTCCTCGCCGTCCGGTCTGATCACGGCATCGTGCCGGACCTCGAGCCAGCGCGTCGAGAAGACGGTGCTGCTGTGTCGCAGCGGCCAGGGGGACGCGACCGTGTGGGCGGCGCCATGACTGGACATGGGTGGCTACCTCTCGTGCGTGCTCAACCGGCCGGGGTGTGCAGTGCCCCGGACAACCGCGGCATCAGATCCCGCACGGCTGGGTGGGTCCGCCATCGGGCCAGCGTTCGGGCCAGCACACGCAACTCGGACCGCACGGTCGCCGAGTCGACGAGCTCGGCATCGTCGACGACGCTTTCGGCCAAATTGCAGGAATGAACGACCTCCCCCGCCGAAGCGTATGCGACGGCACACCTGGCTCCCCACAGCGCGCGGGCCCGCTTGGCGGTCGCCGGCATGGTGGCCAGTTGGTCGTCCAGGATCTTCGCCGCGTCCGCGGACCGGCCGATCTCCTGCAGGCACCAGCCCATCGCAATGGCCACCGGGTTGGTTATGTTAGTCGACCCGAGCACCGGGCCCGCCTGGTCCTCGCCCTCTGCGGCCTGCAGCAGGGCGCTGGCCCGGTCCAGCGCGCGCAGGCAGGAGTCATAGTCGCCGGCGATCGCGTGCCCCTGGGCCTCCCGCTGAGCGGCCAGTCCGCGGACCCGAGCCGGCGTGGAGCCATCGGCCTGCGCCTGACGGGTGAGCTCGATGGTGTCCGCCGCGTCCTGCCGGTACAGGGCCAGATCGGCCCGGCGCACCAGGGCGTACTGGGCCAGGTACGGGTCGCCACCGGCGGCGGCCAGGCGCACGGCAGTGGCCGTCCACCAGCTCGCCGCGCGGTCGTCGCCGCTTTCCTGGGCCATCCAGCCGGCGTACTCGGCGAAGCGCGCGGCCAGGCACAGCACGCCGCGGCGCAGCTCCTCGTCGGAGGCGCTGTTCGCAATCGCGCGCAGCAGCTGGGTCTGCACGACCAGCAATGGCAGCACCACGAACGGGCTCGTGGTGTGCCCAAGCCGGCGGAGCTGATCGAACTGGACGCGGAAGAAGCCGACGGCATGCTCGGACATGGCGGCCGCCTCGGCGCCCCTGGTGGGGAACTCGGTGCCGGCCAGCGCACCCGGAGCGTCCTGCCGGCCGTGCGGCACAAACCGGCCGCTGCCGTCGCCGGCCAGGCTGACCGTCCACACGTCGCCGTCCTGGTCGGCGTGGTCCTCCCGCGCCCGGCCGGGTCGGCGGGCGGCCGGCTGGGGGTCGACCCTGGCCATGGCGGTCAGCTCGCCGCAGGTCCGAAGTACGGCGTCGCACTGGCGGGCCAGCTCGACGGTGGGCTTCTTGCGGCCGTTCTCGATCTTGCTCAGGTACCCCGTGCTGTAGTGCACGCGGCGCGCCATGTCGGGCAGCGACATGCCGGCCGTCTGCCGACGGCTGCGCAACTCCGCGCCGAACGAGATCTGCGGCGCAACCACCATCTCCACCAATCGCCGACGCCCGAGTACGACGAATGTCGTCGGCGTCAGTATCTCGTCACTACCATTTCGACACGCTCCGGCGGGCATGTCCGGAGGCTGCAACTGACAGCTAGCGGCCCAATTTTGGGCGGACGGTGGTCCGGCCTTGTTCAAATCGGCTAGACCCGAGTCAGATGGCGGAAGGGTTGGGATCCGCCGGGCGAAGGACGATCATGACAACCATTCGGGACCGTCACGATTGGTATCGGAGCAGTTACTGTACGGGTGCTGCCGCCACATGTGTCGAGGTCGCGATGGACGAGATGAACGTCCTGGTCAGAGACTCCAAGAACCCGAACGGCCCGGTACTCAGGTTCTCCCATGAGGAGTGGCAAGCGTTCCTGCACGGTGTCCTCGACGGCGAGTTCAACTAAACGATTCGACCAGTTTTTCGAGTAATTCTCGTGAATCTGGCGGGCTCAGCGCATATTCGCCGATGTCCGCGAATGTCGACGCATAGAAAGCCACCTCGTCGGCTTCGTCGAGATACGAGTTGCGAGTGAGCTGCTCAAGGTAGGCGACCTTCCCGTACGCCGGGTCGGCAAAGCCGAAGATCATGAAAGAAGTTCCGACGGCCGTTGGCTTGCCGGCGCCGAACGGCCGGACCTGGATAGTGGTGCGTGGCCGCTCCGCGGCCTGGATGAGGTAGCGCAGTTGCTCGGCCATCACCGCCGGCCCGCCGATGGGCTCCCGCAGCGCCGCCTCGCCGATGATCGTGTGGTAGGCCGGCCCGTCCTCCCTGGTGAGCAGCTCCTGGCGGCGCATCCGCAGCTCGACCCGGCGCTTGACCTGGTCAGCGGTGACCATGGTCGGCGAGCCGATCAGCGCCTCGGCGTAGGCCTCGGTCTGCAGCAGACCCGGCACCAGTCCGCACTGGTGCTCATCGACGGTGGTGGCGGCCGCCTCCAGCCCGTACAGGATGGCGGAGTTCGGCGGCACCACGGCGGCGTACTCGTGCCACCACGGCTTCTGCCGCGCCTGGCGCACGAGGTCAAGCAGCTCGGCTCGTCTGGCACCGGTCACGCCGTACAGGTCGAGCAGCTCCCGCACGTCCTGCAGCCGCGCGCCCACCGACCCGGTCTCGATTCGACTGATCTTGCCGGTCGAACACTCCATGACCTCGGCGACCTCATAGATCGTCTTGCCGGCCACGGTACGCAACCGGCGCAGTTCGGCAGCCAACCGCCGCCGCCCCATGAGGGGGCCGGCGCCATCGGGCATGTCCCACACCTCGCCTCCGCCGACGAGCGCAGCCGCTTCACCGGCAGCTGTTGCCGCGACCCTCTCACCCGTTCGGACCTGGTGCAATCTCATGGCGACAACTGCCAACACGGAGTAGCGGACCGACCTCCGATGTACGTTATAGTGCCCTCCGGCAAGTCTAAGCCTGCAACTTGCGAGAACGCAGCGTGGCGGAGGGGTGGGCCAGAGTGGTGGTTTCGGACGCCTTATCAGGTGACAACGCCGGAGCGCGGCGCCGGTGACGCCCAAGCCTGTCCGGATAGTCGACCTGCGTGATGCGGCCGATCGGACGGACGGGCCCGAGCTACGGCCGGACCGCGGCCGGATCCTCCTGATCGGCGACGTCGCCACGCTCGCCGGGCATGAACCCCAGCTTGCGGAGTTGAGCAGCAGCGAGCCGACCCACGGCATCGTGCTCGTGGCCGCCGGCGCGCCGGTCGGCCGCGGCGGCACCACCGTGCTGCGCTCCGGCGATGTGCTCGACCGCGACGGCGTAGCGACACTGTGGGTCGGCGACCCGGAGGGCGTCGGCTGGGAAATCGGCCGCACCGCCGTGCTGCCGCCGCAGGCCGTGCCGGCGCCGGACGCGCCGGCCCTGGGCACCCTGCTCGACGTGCTGAGGGTGCCCGAGGTGTTCGACCGCGTCGTGCAGTTGGCCGCCGAGCTGCCTGGCCACGTGGCCAGCCCTGGCCTGCTGCTGGTGGCCGCCGACGCGGTGGAGCGGCGGGAGCTGGCCGCCGCTGCGGCCGCCGCGGCGAGCCTCGCCATCGGTGGCGGGCCGTCGGCCGGGCAGCTGGAGGACGGACCACCGGACGCCACCGGCGACCTGGCCGCCGAGCTGCTCGAGGGCCTGGAGGGCTGGGTGCCGGGTCCGACGGTCCGCCGGATCGACACGATCTACCAGGCTACCGCGCTGGCCTGCGAGCGGGCGGTCGAAGGCGCGCGGCGGCTGGCGGGTGTGATCGGGCCGCCGATCATGGCCAGACCGGACGCCTGGGCGGGGGCCACCGCGGCCGGCCGCGCGGTCGGCCAGCTCCGGCTCGTCGCCACCGACCTGGTGCACGTGGCCGCCGGGGACGCCGGGCCCGATCTGGTCCAGCACGAGCCGCAGGCGGACCGTGCCGTGCTGACGTCCCGGCTGCGCGACGCGGTGGAGGACGCGCTCGACCGGGGCCGGCCGCTCGACGAGCTCGCAGCCACGCTGCGGGATACGGCGGCCCGGCTCGCGCCCGCCGGCAGCGCCGCCCAACTGGCCAGGCTCGCCGAGCACTGTCCCGAGTCGGTGATCGCCGGGCTGGCCAGACCGGAGCCGTTCCCGCTCCGGGTGCTGCGGCCATGGGTGCTGTTCGCCGTTGCCACCTGCTGCGCGCTCGCCGGCCTGGCGAACTGGCTGGCCGGCGCGCTGCTCGCGGTGGCCTGGGTGCTCGCCGCCGGCCTCGCCGTCGCCCGCTGCCCGACCGGCCCGGGCGGCCGCCGCCCGACGCCGGCCGACACGGTGGGCATCCGGATCCACGCCGGCGTGGCAGCCATCGGGATGGTCGCCGGGGTGACCACCGGCGAGCTGGTCGGCACCGCGGCTGACGCCGTCCCGGTGATGTCGGCGGCGCCGCCGGCGCGCGTCGCCGGGCTCGTCGTGCTCGCCGCGCTCGGGCTGGGACTCGTGCTGCGCATCTGGTGGTACCGCGCGCTGCGAAACTGGCTGGCCGGCCTCAATGTCTACCGGGCGCGCGCCGCGACCGAGCTGGTCTACCGGCAGCTGCAGGACATCGCCGGCATCGACCGCCCGGCCGCCGACACCCGCCGATTCGCCGCGGACGCCACCGCGGCCATGGCCGCCGCCGTCGGTGCCGCCGCAAGGACCGTCGCCAGCCACGCCAGCCCATCCGCCGGCGCGCCGCCCGCGCTGTCAGATGGGCTGTCAGATGGGCTGTCAGATGGGCCGTCAGATGGGCCGTCAGATGGGCCGTCGGATGGGCCGTCGGATGGGCCGCCGGATGGGCCGCCAGATGGGCTGTCAGATGGGCCGTCAGATGGGCCGTCAGATGGGCCGCGGACCGACGGCAGGCCCGTGCCGGCGATCAATGGCAAGCCCGTGCTGGCGCTGAGCGGCCGCAATGGCAAGTCGGTGCCGGCGCCGAACGCCGGTAGCCGCAAGCAGCTGCCGGCGCCCGACGGCCGGTCGGCATTGCTGGTCGAGGTGATGACCAAGGACCTGCTGGACGCCGTCGGCGCGGCGCTGCGGCCATGCTGGCAGCGACTGGTGGACGGCGATGTGGACGGCGTGCCGGACGGCGTGCCGGAGCGGCTCGCCACGCTGCTGCGCGGCTATCGCAGGCACCTGGATCTGCGCGGCCCGGCGCAGCGTCCGGCGTTCGCCAACGGGCCGCGCGACCGGACAGTGCTCACCGGGCCGCTGCCGAGGGACAGCGCCGCGGTCGCTCGGCTGCTGGGCCGCTCGCATGCCGATGGGCTCATGGTGCAGCTCTGCTCGGCGGCCGACCTGGCGCTGCTCGACCCGGCAGTCGCCGGCACCCGACTGATCCGGTTCGCGCCCCGGCCGACACGGCCGACACGGGCGGCAGGGGCGACAAGCGTGACGGGGGCGACAAGCGTAACGGGGGCGACGGTGGCCGAAGCCACCAACCTGCCAGAGCAGCGTGCCGGCCATTCTGCCGACCCGCATGCCGGGCAACTCATCGAGGAGGACGATGTGGTCTGGACGAGCCGCGGCCAGCTCGCCGGAGTCCTGCGGCTGGTGCCACTGCGCGCCGACGCCATCACGCCAGCCGCCCCGGCCGGCCGAACCGCGAAGGGTGGCCGACGGTGAACATTGCGGCCGACCGGCCCGGCACCCTGGACCGGATCGTGTTCACCTGTCGCAGGCCGGGCGAGGTGCACCTGGTAGGGAGCTCGGTGGCCCCCGCCGAGGCGGTCGGCTGGGCGGGGAAGCTGCGCGGGCATACCGGCCTTGACCGGGACGACCGGCCGGTGGCGAGCATGTGGTACGGCGTAGATGGCGGCGCGGCGGCGCTGCTGCGACGGATCGGCGGCGAGGGTGGCAGCGGCGTCCGGTGCCACGCCTTGGTGGGGTGGCACGGCGACCTACCGCCGGAGCTGGCGCTGCAGCTGCACGGCTGGGTCGGCTGGAACGGCCCGGCCTGGGCCGGTACCGAGCTTCGCCGGCTGGACGTGGCCTGCTCGCGCTCCCAGCACGCCCGCCCGCACGACCTCGACCGGGCGGCCGCCGACCAGGCGTCCAACCTGGTCGCGCTGGTGGCTGCCGTGCTGCGCGACCCTCGACGGCCGCTGTCGGTGGCGTCCGGCGCGAGCAGCGTGGCCAGGCGGATCGCGCTCCTGTGGGGTCTGCGCGCCGTCCTCGTCGACCTGTTAGACGTGCCGGGCGAGCCCCCGTTCTCGTTCTCCACCTTCGAGACGGCGCACGCCACCGGCGGGCCGCTGCAGCTGCGGGTGGCATTCGTGCCGCTCGACGCGCCGGACGCGGTCGCCGCGTTCCCGGCCACCCGCCGGGTCGTCCGGCTGCCCGCCGACGATGCCGGCCGCGACGACGCCTACCGCTACGCCGCGCGGGTCCTGGTGCGCGCCTACCTGTACGGTGGCACGCCGGCCGTGCGCGACTGGCTGGACCACCGCCAGGTGCGCGCCAGCCACAGCGTCTCCGATCGGGTGCAGCGGGTGGTGGAGATGGCCGACCCGCAGGCGCCGCCGGGCATGGCATCGGCGGCCACGGCACCGGCCACCACACCGGCAGCCACGGCACGGGCAGCCACGGCACGGGCAGCCACGGCACCGGCAGCCACCGCACCGGCAGCCAAGGTCCTGGCGCTGGCCGACCTCGACCTGACCCGGCTCGCCGACGCCGACCTGGACACGGTCAAGCGCATCGCCCGCGCACTCATCGCCCGCCGGGGCGCGCCGTCGGAGGCCCGCCGGGCCGAGGCCCGCGAACTGCTGCAGCGGGACCGGTCCTGGGAGCGGCGGCTGACCGCCGCGCTATCACCGGCCGAGGCCCGCGCCGCGGTAGACGCCCTGGTGCGGTGCGCGTTCCAGCCGGCCGACCTGCGCGACGAGGAAGCGGTCCGGGACATCGAGTCCATGGTGGCCACCGTCGCCAGGTCCTCGGCGGTGCTGAACAGCCTCGTCGGCTTTGTCGTCGAGCACGGCGCGCACAGCATCCTGCTGGAGGCCGCCGGCCTGCGCTGGCTGCGCGAGCTCGGGCACCCGGTCGCCGGCTGGACCCGGAGACCGTCGACCCGGCAGCGCACCCAGCGCGCCGGCGACCACACCTACCTGCATCTGCTGCGCCAGGGGCGGCAGGTCTCGGCTCGGTCAGGAGCCTCGCGGGATGTATAGCTCGACCGATCTGACCAACCGGTCCAGATCGTCGTCCAGCGACCACCACTGCAGCACGCACGCGTGCCGGTTGGCCAGGTCGCTGATTTCATCCGGCAGCTCCTCCGGGGCCGGCAACTGGGCATCGTCCAACAACACCGGCACCACGACCATTCCGGTGCGCAATGCGGTGGCGATCTCGAACAGCACCCAGTCCGGCGTCCGCCCACCGTACCGTACCTGCAGGTCGGCGACCCAGTTCCGGTGGATTACCGCGAGCAGCACGCTCGACCGGGCCAGCGCGTTGCGCAGCTCATCCGGATACCGGGCACCTGGGCGCATCGAGTTGATGTCGAAAAAAACCCGATCCGCGCCGAAGTGCTGCTTGAAGGCGTAATGAACGGAGGCCGCCATGAAACGGAAGTCGCCGCGCTGCCGGTAGCTGATGAATACGCCCTGCTCCGGTGTCGCAGCCGGCGCGGCGAGCGGTTGCGCCAATCGACCGGGTGCGTCGAGATATTGAGGGCTCGGAACAATTTCGGCATCCACACTATTTCCATCGACCAGCCTGGCGATAGCATTGACAAAGCGCCTGCCACTGCGCCGGCCGCGGGTCTGAGGCATGGGCTTCAAGGAAGTAAACAATGGGTTGACCTCGCAGATTCGTCGAACGGGGGCGCCGGTGTCGGTGGGGCGGCCGGGGTGCCGGGGCGCCTGCCGGCGGTGTCGGGCGTACCCGGGGTGCCAGGCGTACCCGGGGTGCCAGGCCGAGCGGCCATCATCACCATGTGTAGGAGGGAACTCCACATGCGGTCGCCCGGAAGGCGGCCAGTGGTACCACAACCGCGACGGACGGCGCAATTCCGACAGTCCACCCGAACAGTCCGTCACCTCTTGACTCCGGTAATCACCCGGTCGGGCAGAACAACCGGCAGCCCGTTGTAATTGGTCTGACACCAAATCGATCAAGGGGCAGGCTCATGGCCAATGATCCACCCAGCCAGAATGATGATCTCGGTCGAGAATTTCCGAATACCGACCGGGCCAGTACACTGCCCGTTCCCGAGCCGACCACGATGGCGCGGATTGTGGCAGCGGCCTTGTCCTGGCGTCTGAGCGAATGACCACCGAGCAGGCGCCGACTGGCCTCTCGCGGGCCGGGTTCGCCCTGGAGTGGGTGGCCGCACTTGGTACCAGTGCCTACGTGGCGGCATCCCGCGACGCCGTGGCGAACCTGCTCCGCGGCATGCTCGACGACCTGTTCGACGCGGCCGCCGCCGAGGCGTTCTCGACCGCTCCCGCCGTCGGGATCGGCCGCGGGCTGGTCGCCGAGCACTTCACCGGTGAGGAGAGCCTCAGCCGCACCATCGAGGTGCTCGGGCGGGCCCTGCTCGCCGACGACGAGCTGCGTGGTATCGCGCAGCGGCGCGGTGTGCAGAGGATGACCGAGCGCGTGGTGGCGCTGCTCGGCGGGCTGGCCGCCGGGTACGCGGCCGCGCTGCGGGCCACGACGCTCGACCAGCAGGAGACGGTGAAGCAAGCGCTGCTCAAGGCCAGCCGGGACGCCGAGCGCGAGCTGCGGATGAGCGAGGTGCGGTTCCGCGAGCTGTTCGCCTCCTCCGCGGTCGGCATCGCCATCAGCGACCTGGACGGCAAGCTTCTCGAGGTGAACGAGGCGCTCGGCGAGATCGTCGGCCGGCCGGCGATCGAGCTGGTCGGGCTGTCGCTGCAGGAGCTGTTCCATCCCGACGACGCCGCCCAGCTCGCCGGCGCCCATCAGCGGCTGGTCGACGCCGAGCTGTCCCGGCGACGGTTGGAACCGCGGCTGCGGCTGATGTGCGCCGACGGGGACGTCGCCTGGGCCCACCTTGCGATCTCCGTGCTGCGTGACTCGGAGGGTCGGCCGACCAGGCAGGTCACGATGGTCGACGACGTCACTGCGCTGCACCTGCTCGGCGAGCGACTCAATCACCAGTCGCTGCACGATGCCCTCACCGGACTGCCCAACCAGGTGTACTTCCTGTCCAGGCTGGAGAGCGTGGTCGGGCGGGCGAACCCGACCGCGGCGATCGCCCTGTTCAAGATCGACCTGGATGGCTTCACGGTCGTCAACGAGGGGCTCGGCCGCCGGGTCGGCGACCAGCTGCTGCGCTCGGTGGCGGCCCGCCTGCTGGCGATGCTGGCCGACGAGAAGGCTACGGTGGCGCGCTTCGGCGACGACGAGTTCGCCATCCTCCTCGAGCGGACGCCGACCTCGCCGGACGTGGCCGCCGTGGCCGCGCGGATCAACTCCGAGCTGGCCGAGCCGGTGTTCATCGGCGGCGCCGGGGTGGCCGTCTCGGCCTGCATCGGCGTCGTGGAGCACCGCGGCGGCGCCATCGACCCGGCCGAGCTGCTGCGCGCCGCCGAGGCCACCCTGCGGCGGGTCAAGAGCGGCGGCACCAGGCAGTGGGGCTGCTACGACCAGCACCGCGACGCCGACCAGCGGGCCCGCAGCCGGCTGGCTGCCGCGATGGCCGGCGCCTGGGAGAGCGGCGAGATCGGCCTGGAGTACCAGCCGCTGGTGCGGCTGGCCGACCGCGCGGTGCTCGCCGTCGAGGCCCGGCTGCGCTGGGACCACCCGAAGCACGGCCCGTTGAAACACCGCACCTGCCTGGAGCTGGCCGCGGAGACCGGCCTGGTGTTGCCGATGGGGGAGTGGCTCCTGCGCACCGCAGGCGAGCAGCTCGCCGGGTGGCACGCGGCGCCGCATGTCGCCGCACCGTCGCTGCACGTCGACCTGGCCGCGCAGCAGGCGCTCGACCCGGACCTGGTGTCGGTGGTGCGGGGCGCCCTGGGCGCCGGCGTCGCCGACCTGCGGCTCGGCGTCCCGGTGCGGGTGCTTGGCGGTGCATCCGATGCCGGGTTGGAGGCCGGACCGGATCCTGCCGCCGTCGAGGCGCGGGACGGCCTGCGCGCGCTGGCGGACCTCGGCGTGACGCTCGTGCTCGTCGAGTACGGCGGCATTGCCGACCTGGCGCACCTCGAGGACTTGCCGGTGCGCGCGTTGCGGGTGGCCGAGGAGCTCCGCTGGCACGTCACCCCTCGGCCGTACCGCGGCTCCCTGGTGGCCAAGGCGATTCCGGACCTGCTCGCGCTGGCGCACTCCTGCGGGGCCACCGTCGCCGTCGGCGGCCTGGACACCGAGGAACAGGTCGCGTGGTGGCGCTCGGTGGGCGCCGACATAGGGCAGGGCTGCTGTCTAGCGCCGGCGGTACCCGCCGCCGGGGTCTTGCCGTTGCTCGTAAGCTTCCCGCTACCGACCGATCACGAAAGGTGATGCAAAGGTGCAGGAAAAGTTGGCTTGGATCCCGGAGGGGGTCAACGTCGACGTGCCGAGCTCGGCGCGCATCTATGACTATGTGCTCGGTGGCGGCCACAACTTCGCGCCCGACCGACAGGCCGCCGAACGGCTGCTGCAGGCCGTTCCGGCCAGGCAGATGGCCCGGCTCAACCGCGGCTTCCTGCGCCGGGCGGTGCTGTTCATGGTCGATTCCGGCATCCGCCAGTTCCTCGACCTCGGCTCCGGCATCCCCACAGTCGGCAACGTGCACGAGGTGGCCCAGCAGGCCGACCCGTCCTGCCGCGTGCTGTACGTCGACATCGAGGCCATCGCCGTCGCGCACAGTCATCTGCTGCTCGCCGGCAACGACGGAGCCTCGGTCATCCGGGCCGACCTGCGCAACCCCGAGATGATCCTGGACAGCCCAGAGGCGCACCGGCTGCTGGACCTGGACCAGCCGCTCGGCCTGCTCATGGTTGGCGTAATGCAGTTCATCCCCGACTCCGACGACCCCTCGGGGGTGGTCCGCCGCTACCGCGACCGGCTCGCGTCCGGCAGCGACCTCGCCATGTCGCACTTCACCCCGGACGGCATGCCCGAGGAGATGGCCAGGGCCGTCGAGGTGTTCAAGACCACCCAGGAGCCGGCCTACCCCCGGCCATACGACCAGGTACTGCGGTTCTTCGACGGCTTCGACCTGGTCGAGCCCGGTCTGGTCTACACAGCTCAGTGGCGCCCGGAATTCCCGGAGGACGTCGGCGACAACCCGCACCACTCCAACCTCTACGCCGCCGTCGGCCGCAAGCGCTAGCCGGCCGCGGGCGGGCAGGGCCTCGCCGTGTGGACCACCAGCCGTAGGTGGCTGTCGGGGGCCTCCGGCCGGCAGTGGACGGCAAGGCGGACGAAGTTGTGCCCCGATGAGGCCAGTGGTCGCGTGCAAAGAAGGGTTTGGACGGGAGTGGGTTTCCGGTCCCGGTGTTGGGCCGGCGGCTTCCGGGATGGTCGGGGACGGGCTGAGCCGGGGACGCCGCATACTGGAGTCGTTCTTTTGTCCGGTGCCGCGTCGCAGCTTGCGTGTGCTGGCCTGCCGGCATCACACGCAGGCGCACAGGTACGGCGCTGCCTTCCGACCCGATGTCCGATTCATTGGCCGATTCATTGTCAACCGCAATTAACCCCGCCTACCCGAAACGCGCGAATGTTCCGCGCCGCCGCCGACGTTTCCGGAGGTTATCCGGACCCGGCGGCGCGGAACACCCTGCCAGTTGATCTACTGGGAGGCGGGCGCCGCGGCAGCCTCGGTGGTCGCCTTGGTCGCGGTGGCGCGGCTGGCGTTCACCGCGGGGCCGGCGACCAGCAGGCCCGCGATCAGGCCGAGCGCGATGGCGGCGAGGCGCCAGCCGGTGGCCAGATCGTCCCAGCCGAACAGGGCGTCGAGCGACCAGCCGCCCGGACCGGTCAGCGCGAGGCCCGCGGCCGTGGCGGCGAGCACGAGGTTGTACTCGTAGCCGCCGTTGCTGATCCACACGCCGTTACGCCGGTGCACCGTGATGGCCGCGGTCAGCATCACGCCGATGAGTCCGGCCGCGGCCAGCGGGGTGAGCAGGCCGAGCGCGAACAGCAGGCCGGCGCCGGCCTCGGTGAGTCCAGCGGCGAGCGCGGCGAGCCTGGGCGCGGGGTAGCCGAGCTGGCCGAAGAACCCGGCGGTGCCGGGCAGCCCATGACCGCCGAACCAGGCGAACAGCTTCTGGGTGCCGTGGCCGACGAACAGCAGGCCGACGACCACGCGGATGATCAGCAGGCCGAGGTCGAGATCCATGTCTGTGCTCCGATCGAGGGGTAGTTCGAGCGTCGTCACCCCGCTGAGCGACGAAGGAAGCCCATATATTCCCAGAAGTTGCTAATAATTTATAAGTCGCTGCGGTGCCGTATCCTGGCGGCGTGGCCGGCGATGTCCCCGAGGAGCTGACGGGCATCTACTGTGCCACCTACCAGGAGGCCATCGAGCTGGTCGGCCGGCGCTGGAGTGGGGTGATCCTGCGCGCCATGCTCACCGGCGCCACGCGGTTCAGCGAGATCCGCGACGCCATCCCGGAGCTGACCGACCGCATGCTGTCGGAGCGCCTCAAGGAGCTGGAGAACCGTGGCATCATCGAGCGGCGCGTGCTGCCCACCACGCCGGTCCGGATCTCCTACCACCTCACGCCGAAGGGCGAAGACCTGCGTGACGTGGTGATCGGCCTGCAGCGGTGGGCGGAGCAGTGGGCCGACCAGCCCGCCGGCTCGTCGACGGCGTCGCGCTGATGGTGCACGGGCACACCTTCTCACCAAGTTGGACGAGCGGAGCTTGGCGGCCGCACTGTCGTGAGCGGAACGGCAGCCGCGACGTCACCGGCCTATCGATGACCCACTGTGTCCCCAACGAACGCGTGGTCCTGGCGCAGTAGAACGGCGCCTCCGGCGTCGAGGATGTGGAATTTCCCCAGTAGAAGTGGGGCGATGTCACATCCTCGCCGTCGGGGTGCTCCATCCGGGGCGACCGGATTGCTGGCTAGCCCGGTTGGGATCGCTCGCGAGAACGTCCACGATAGGTGCGGCACTGGTCTCTGGCGCTGATGCTCGCCGGTGATCCCCGCCGGGCTGTCGGTGGGCTCGCGTACCGTCCAATGTGTGGCAACGATGGTGGCTTTTCATGCCCACCCGGACGACGAGTCCATCGGCACCGGCGGGGTGATGCGCAAGGCGTTCGAGGAGGGCCACCGGGTCGTGCTGGTCGTGGCGACCCGGGGCGAGCACGGCGAGGTGCCGGACGGGCTGCTCGGCGACGGCGAGGAGCTGTGGGAGCGGCGGGTGACCGAGACGTTGGCCGCCGCGGAGACCCTCGGCGTGCACCGCACCGAGTTCCTCGGCTACCGCGACTCCGGGATGATGGGCGCGCCCACCAACGGCGCGCCCGGCTCATTCTGGACCGCGCCGGTCGAGGAGGCCGCCGAGAAGCTGGCCGCCATCCTTCGTGCGGAACGCGCCGAGGTCCTGCTCTGCTACGACGACAACGGCGGCTATGGCCACCCGGACCATATCCAGGTGCACCGGGTCGGCCTGCGGGCGGCCGAGCTGGCCGGCACGCCGCGGGTCTATCAGAACACCATGAACCGCGACCACGTCACGCGCGGCATGGCCGAATACGCCGAGCAGGCCGCGGCGGCCGGCATCGAGCTGCCGGACATCGACACCTCGGAGGAAGCATTTGGCAAGCCGGAGGACGTGATCACGGCGGCGGTCGACGTCCGGCCGTACCTGAAACACAAACGGGCCGCCATGCGCGCACATGCCAGCCAGATCGGCGAGCAGTCATTCTTCCTGAGCATGCCCGACGACCTCTTCAGCTACGTCTTCGGCACCGAGTGGTTCATTCGCAGCGGTCAGGGTCCAGGGATCACCGAGATCGACCTGCTCGACGGGCTGTGAGCGGCGACGCGTAGGTTCGCTGCTCGTCGTCGTGGTCTGCGAGCGCGGCAGGGCGTTCCAGCTGGCCGCCGGGCCGGCCGTCGGCTTGGAGATGCCGCCGGCCAGCCTGGACGTCCGCACGGCCACCGAGGTGGACCGGGCGATGTACGTGACAGCCAAGGAGGTGGCGCGGCTGGGCGCCACCGGTCACTGCAGGTAACCTTCGACGGTCCTCTCGTCCCGCACACCGGCCTGGTCGGGGTCCTCGCCCATCTCGCGCAGCGCCCGCCGCTGGCGCAGCAGGTCCCAGCACTGGTCCAGCTGCGTCTCGATCGACACAAGCCGCCGCGCGTCCGCCTCGGACAGGCCCGTTCCGACGTGCTCGGCGTGCAGCCGCCGCTCCTCCTCGGCCAGCCGGCTGATCCGGGCGGAGATGTCCTCGTCTTCCATTCGCGTGACGCTACCCAATCGGCGCCGGTGCAGGCCGTTCGGCCGTCGGGCGTGCCAAATCGACCGCTCGTCGCGAGAGGTTTGCCACGCACGGTGGCCACCGACGGTCGTCCTTAAACTCCGTGCATGTCGATCCCGGCCGAGATCGAGCGGAAGGTCCGCCAGCACGAAAACGACATCTCGGCCATCTACGAAATGCTCACCGAGATCTCCAACACCCTTCAGCAGCATGGCAACCGGCTGATCGATGCGGACGGCAAGCTGAACAGAATCGCCGCCATCCAGCTGCGGCACGGCAACCGGCTCGACGAGCTGGACGGGCGGCTCGCCGACCTGGACGGCAAACTCACCGGCATCTCGGCGGCCCAGCTGCGGCATGGCAACCGGCTCGACGAGCTGGACGGCCGGCTGACCGACGTCGACGGCAAGCTGGACGCCATCCTCGCCCTGCTGCGGAACAGGCCCCCCACCGGCGAGTAGCCGGCGAGTAGCCGGCGTCAGCCGCGGGAGTGCACCGGACGCACCGGGCCGGCGGCCGAGCTGACCGGCGTCGACCAGTCCACATCGTGGTCGAAGATCCAGCCCATCGGGTTCTTGGCCGCCAGCCGCTTTGCGACGACCGGCAGCACGAGGTCGCGCACCACCCGCCCGACCGGGCCGGCGGCCTTCGCGGTGCCGTTGCGTTTGCCCTGCGCGACCACCCGCTCGACCCGGTCGCGACGCAGCCGCTCGTACGCCGCGAACGCCTCGGCGATATCCGGCACGTCACGAAGGCACTTGGCCAGCACCACGGCGTCCTCGATGGCCATCGACGCGCCCTGCCCGGACGCCGGCGAGGTGGCGTGCGCCGCGTCCCCGACGATGACCATCCGGTCGTTGCGCCAGGTCGGCACGGACGGCAGGTCGTAGGTGCCCCACCCGTCGGCGATCTCCGCGGTGGCCTCGATCAGCTCGACAGCCGGCGAGCTGTCCCGACGGAACAGATCAAGCAGGTGGCCGCGCCACCGCGCCGGCGGGATGGCGGCCAACTCCTCGCGGCTCGGCTCAGCGGCGCGCGGCGGGTTGGCGAACCACCACACCTCACCGTTGGGGTGCGGCACGTAGCCGAAGAAGCAGCGTCGGCCGAAGATCATCTGCATGACGCCGGGCTCGCCGGGCACGGTAACCCCCCGCGCGTACCCACCGGTGTTCAGCAGGCCGATGTACCGCGCCGCCGGGGCGCCCGGGTCGACGATCCGCCTGGTGCGCGACTGCAGCCCGTCGGCGCCGATCAGCAGGTCGCCGCCGGCCACGCTGCCGTCGTCGAAGCGCGCGAGCACGCCACGGTCCGGGGTGATCTCGGCGGCCACCAGCCGCCTGCCGTAGTGCACCGGGATGCCGCGGCGAACCGCCTCGTCCCGCAGCGCCGCGTACAGGTCGGCCCGCTTGAGGGTCTGGCTCATCGTGCCGTCCGGCAGCGTCGGCCCGTTGGGAAACTCGGCGAGTACCCGGCCGGTGCCGCTGAGCAGTCGCATCCGGGGTGTGTCGAAGCCGGTGGTACGCACCAACTCCGTCAGGTCGAGCGCGCCCAGCGCCCGCAGCCCGTTCACCGCCAGCGTGAGGAACGCCCCGACACCGTCCGCGTCGTGGTCGTACGCCTCGTACACCATCGGCTCGATGCCGACCCTGCGCAACGCGATGGCGGTCACCGAACCCGCTATGCCACCGCCGATGACAAGTGCCGTCGTCATGGTTCCCTCCGAAGATAGTCATGTCATGACTAACCATAGTATGACTATAGGCGGCCGGCAAGGGCGTTGCTCACTAGGCTGTCGGCCATGACGAGCCGGTCGGATCGGCGCTCGCCGCTGGCATTGGCCGTGCTGGGCATGCTGGCCGAGGCGCCCATGCACGCCTACCGGATGCAGCAACTGATCAAGGAGCGCGGCAAGGAACAGGTGATCAACGTCGCGCAGCGGAACAGCATCTACCAGACGATCGACCGGCTGCGCCGCGCTGGCCTGGTCGAGGTGCGGGAGACCTCGCGGGACGAGCGCCGCCCGGAGCGCACCGTGTACCAGATCACCCCGGCCGGCGCCGCCGCCCTGCAGCGGTGGCTGCGCATCATGCTGTCCACGCCGGCCCGCGAGTTCCCCGAGTTCCCGGCGGCGCTGGCCTTCCTGCCGCTGCTGTCCCCGACGGACGTCCGGGAGCAGCTCGAACGGCGGGCCGCCCGGCTCGAGGAGATGCTGGCCCGGCAGGCGGCCGAGGTGGCCGCCGTGCCGGACCTGCCGCGGCTGTTCCTGCTGGAGGACGAGTACCTGCGCGCCGTCGCCGAGGCCGAGCTGGCCTGGATCCGCGGCTTGGTCGACGACCTCGACTCGGGCGAGGTGACCTGGGACGACGTGTTCCTTCGCCAGTTCGCGGGACCCGGCGAGATGGCAGCCGACCGCTCGTGACAGCCGCGGCCGCCGTCGTCGACCACCTGGCTGCGGCTGGCGTGCGGCACTTCTTCACCGTGCCGGGGGAGAGCTTCCTCGAGCTGCTGGACGAGGTGGCCCGGCGGCCCGAGCTCACCCTGGTGTCCTGCCGGCACGAGTCCGGCGCGGCGTTCATGGCCGAGGCCGTCGGCAAGCTCACCGGCCGCCCCGCCGTGGCCATGGCGACCCGGGCGGTGGGTGCCGCGAACCTCGCCATCGGGGTGCACGCCGCGCGGCACGATTCCACGCCGATGATCGTGCTGCTTGGCCACGTCGAGACCGGCCGGCTCGGCCGCGACGCCTTCCAGGAGGTGGACCTGGCCCGGTTCTACGCGGAGCTCACCGTCCACGCCGAGATCGTGCACCGCAGCGACCGGGCCGGCGAGGTCATCGCCCGCGCCCACCGCGCGGCCGTCACCGGCCGGCCCGGTCCGGCCATGCTCGCGTTTCCGGCCGATGTGCTCGGCGGGCCGTGCCACGGGGCGCCGGCCGCTCGGCCCGCCACCGGCGGTGAGCCGGTCGGACCGGATGCGGGTACGGCGCGGGCCATTGCCGACATGCTGCGTTCGGCACGGCGCCCGGTGATGATCACGGGCCGCGGCGGGCAGCTCGACCCCGAGCCGGTGCGCCGCGTCGCCGAGCACTTCGGGCTGGGTGTCTACGTGGCGTTTCGCCGGCAGGACGCCTTCCCCAACCGGCACCCGCTCTACCTCGGCCACCTCGGCCTGGCCGTCCCGCCCGAGCTGCTCGAGCCGCTGCGCGCCGCGGACCTGGTACTGGTGCTCGGCAGCCGGCTCTCCGAGATCACCACTCAGGGTTACCGCCTACCGCCGCCGTCGGCGCGGATCATCCAGGTGGACGTGGCGCCTGCGGTGGCCGGCGCGCTGGTCGTGCCGTGCACCGTCGGCGCCTTCGCCGCCGCGGTGCTGGCCGCCGGCGCCGCAGCCGTGACCCGCGACTGGTCCGCCGAGCACGGCCACTGGCGCCGCCACAGCACCCCGCCGCTGGAGCCGGTGGCCGGCGCCCCCGGCACCGTGCACCCCACCGCCGTGCTCGCCGCCATGCGCCGCCGGCTCCCGGCCGACGCCGTCATGGTCAATGACGCGGGCAACTTCTCCCTGTTCCTGCACCGCTACTGGCCATACGACCACCCGCACAGCCAGCTCGGCCCGACATCGGGCGCCATGGGCTACGCCGTACCGGCTGCCATCGGCGCGCAACTGGCCGCCCCGTCCCGCCGCGTCGTGGCCGTTGCCGGCGACGGCGGCTTCCTCATGACCGGCCAGGAGCTCGAAACCGCCGCCCGCCACCGTGCCCCCGTCGTCGTCATCGTTTTTCAGAACGGCCTGCACGGCACCATCGCTGCGCACCAGGACCGCAGCACCGGCCGCCGGGTAGCGGTCGACATCGGCCCCGTCGATCTGGCCGCCTTCGCTCGCGCCCTCGGCGCCGATGCCGACACCGTCGACCACCCCGGCCAACTCGACGACGCCCTCGCCGGTGCCTTCGCCGGCGCGGGCGCCCTCAACCGGCCGCATGTCGTCGTCGTGCGGACCGATCCGTCGGTGCTCACGCCGTCGGACTGAACTGGACGGCCCTACAACGCAAGGCCACCCACGCCCACCTCGCCCTCGCCAACATCACTCCCCGAGTTGTGCTGCTGAGCTGAGTCCGGCCGCCGCGCTGCCCGATCGGGCGGCGACAGATGCCCGTCCGTCGCCCGGCCGTGCGTGCCGGCGGCGCCGACGCGGGTCGCACAATGGCCGTCATGGGTACCCCGGCCGCCGTGCTCGGCGACAAGATCACCGCCGTGTGCAACGGCCATCAGATGCCCAACCCGGCCAGCGGCGCGCCGCAGCCGGCGCCGCCCATGCCGTTCTCGGCGCCGCTCACCAAGGGCCTGGCGACCACCGTGCTGATCGGTGGCAGGTTCGCCGCGGTCGCCGGCTCGTCCGGGCTGAACCTGCCGCCGCATGTCGGTCTGCACGCGTCCGACCCGTTCATGTCCCCGTCGAACCAGCAGGGCACCGTGACGGTCGGCAGCGCCACCGTCATGTTCGACGGCAAGCCGGCCGCCAAGAGCGGTTCCAGCTGCACGGTGTGCTTCGGCGCCCCCGGCCAGCTCGTCGGCACGGCGGCGACCGTGCTCATCGGCGGCTGAGCGCGGCCTCAGCCGGCGGCCGGCCGCACCTCGGCGACGGCGGCAACCAGCCGGTCCACGTCGCCGTCGTCGGTGTACGGCGCGATGCCGGCCCTTACGGCGCCCGCGTCGCCGAGCCCGAGCCGCCGAGCGCACTCCACCGCATAGAAGGTGCCGGCCGGGGCATTGACCCCGCGGGCCCCGAGCTGCTCGTACACGGCCAGCGGCGGCGCGCTGTCCACCGAGAACAACACCGTCGGGGTCCGCAGCCGAACCGGTGAGCCGTACAGCACGACACCGGGCACCTGCGACAGGGCGCCCTCCAGCCGCTCCCGCAGCGCCGCCTCGTGCTCATGCAGCGCCGTCATCGACGCCTGCAGCCGCTGCCGCCGCGAGCCCTGGCTCGGCACCAAAGCGGCGAGGAAGTCCACCGCGGCTGTGGTTCCGGCGAGCAGCTCGTACGGCAGGGTGCCCTGCTCGAACCGCTCGGGCACGGTGTCCGGCATCGGCAGCAGCTTGTCCGGGTGGATGGTCGCCAGCAGCTCTGGGCTGGCCGCGACCACACCGAGGTGTGGCCCCAGGAACTTGTACGGCGAGCAGGCGAAGAAGTCCGCGCCGAGGGCCGCCATGTCGACGAAGCAGTGCGCCGCCAGGTGCACCCCGTCCACGTACACCAGGGCGCCGGCCGCGTGTGCCTTGTCCGCGATGGCCCGAACGTCCGGCCGGCTGCCCAGCAGGTTGGACGCCCCGGTCACCGCGACCACTCTGGTCCGCCCGCCGAGCAGGCCGGCCACCGCGTCCACCCCGAGCTCGCCGGTGTTCGGATCGAAGTCGGCCCACCGCACAGCCGCGCCGGCGGCCTGCGCGGCGTGCACCCAGGGCCGGATGTTCGCGTCGTGGTCCAACCTGGTGACCACGATCTCGTCGCCGGCGCCCCAACCCTTCGCCATCGCCCGCGCGAACTCGTACGTCAGCTGGGTCATGCTGCGCCCGAACACCACCCCGGCCGGGTCGGCACCGAGCAGGTCCGCCATCGCCAGCCTGGCCGCCATCACAATCTCGTCGGCGCGCCGCTCCGCCCTGGTCACCGACCCGCGGTTGGCCACGGCCGAACGCAGCGTCGCGGCCACGGCGTCGGCCACCACGTCGGGCACCTGGGAACCGCCCGGCCCGTCGAAGTGCGCCGCCCCTTCCGCCAGTGCCGGAAAGCGCGCCCGTACCGTCGCGACGTCATAACCCCCTGCGTCATAACCCCCTGCGTCGTAGCCCACTGCGCCATCATGGCCGACTCGCGGCATGGCTCCGGCCGCACCGCTGGCAGGTCCGGCGGCTCGCGGCGCGCCTGGCCAGGCGGTGATTACGGTCGCAACGGTCCTACTCGGTTGCGGCGCCGTTGCACGTCTCTTCCAGCGAGACGGGCTGCGGGGGTTCGGTGCTCGGGTTGCCGGTTGACGGGGTCGTCCCGCGGCCCGGCGTCGCCGCCTTGCCGGCCGAAGGCGCGGTCCGGGGTGCGGTCGGCGGTGCGGTCGGCGGTGCGGTCGAACGCGCGGTCGTCGGCGGGGTGCTGGTCGTCCCGGACGACGCCTTGATGATGTCGCGGACCACCTGCCGCATCAGCGGGAAGTTCGGGTCGCCGGTATTGAACCGGCCGTCCGGCTGCTCCGGGTCGGGCAGGTTGGGGTCGAACGAGACGCTCTCCAGCGGGTGCGACTTGGCCTTGCCGGCCAGCGTCACCAGCGCCGGCAGCACGCCCTGCGGGATGTTGGTCGACAGGCTGTCCTTGGTGGCCGCGGCCACCGACTGGAAGTTCTTCAACACGTCCACCGGTGTCTTCTGGTCGACCAGGTACTGCAGCAGGCACCGCTGCCGGCCCATGCGCACGTAGTCGGTCGAGTTGGTCCGCGACCTCGCGAACCACAGCGCCTGCTGGCCGTTGAGGTGCTGCTGGCCGGCCGGTATCCAGCCGAACGGCTTGACCGTCTCGCCGAACGGTCCGATGCCGCCCATCGGCACCTGCGTCGGCCCCACGTTGACGTCCAGGCCGCCGAGGGCGTCCACCAGCGAGGCGAAGCCGGCCATGTCGATCTTGATGTAGTAGTCCAGCTCGACGCCGAGCAGGTAGGAGATGGACGACATGAGCAGGTTCAGGCCGGGGTCGCGGCTCGGCGTGGACGGCGCGATGGCCGGGTACTCGTTGCCGTAGGAGTACACGGCGTTGAGCAGGTAGTTGCCGGACGGCTCGCCGGCCTTGTGGAAGCCGTTGGGGAACTGCTGCGCCGCCCTCGACGACGGCGGGAACTGGGCGTAGGCGGTGTTGCGTGCAAGCGAGAACAGGATGGTGCGTGCGGTCCTCGTGTCGATGCTGGCGACCACCATCGTGTCGGTTCGGGTGCCTATCCGGCCCTCACCGGCGTCGCTGCCGAGCAGCAGGATGTTCAGCCTCGGCTTCTTGATGGCGTTCACGTCGCCGGCCGGCGCCTTGCTGCCGTCGGCGCTGTCGGTCGGGAACAGCGCGTCGAGCAGGTTGCGCTGCGCGTTGGCTGCGTAGCCGGCGAGGGCGAATGGCGCGCTCACCGCCAGGCACAGCACGAAGACCACGCATGAGCCGGCGATCTGCTTACCGGTGCTCAACCTGCGGGGCTTGGCAAGGTCGTAGGTGCGCAGCACCACGGCCAGCCACAACACGGCCGAGAGGAAGCAGCCGAGGATCACCACGCCGAGCAGGTCCGGCCTGAGCAGGTACTCGATGAGCCGTGCGCGGGGGACCTTGGTGACGAAGACCGCGGCGCCGGCGCACAGCAGCAGAAAGCTCGCGAGGATCGCCCAGCCGGTCCGGCGGCGCAGCACGAGGTGCCCGGAGCCGGGCAGCACCGCGGCGCCGAGCGTGATCAGCAGCGCGCTGCCGAGGTTCCGCGCCCGCCGGTGGCCGGGCACGATCACCACGGTGTCCGCGTCCGCGAGATCGTCGTCTACGTCCGGCAGTCGCGGGCTGGGTCGAGGACTCGTGGTAGGGACGGACGGGTCGTCGGATCGCAACCGGTACGGCGGGCCGAAGGGGATGTCGGTCCGCACCCGGTGCGGCGGGCCGACCCGATACGCGGGTGGCCCGGGCTCATACGCCCGATCGTCCGACGGGCCCGCTATGTCGGGCGGGAGGCTGGCCTCCCGCCGCCGGATCCGGCGTGGCACGTCACCATCTCTCGGCGGGACGTCCGAGCTGTGTCGCCCCACCGATCTGGACTCCCTCGCTCCCGGTCGATCGGGGATGGACCGCCACCTCTCTGTGCCGTTCCCACCGTTCCCGTGACGCCACGCTACTGGATGACCCGGGTGCTTCTCGATCAGGGCAGCCCCGAAGGGGTTTGGCCGGCGTGACTCGGCGACGGTCCCGGCTCCTGCGTGGAGGTCGGCGGCGGTTCGACCGTCGTCGTGGGCGGCTCCGGGGCGCTGGTCGGCGTTGCGTTCACCGAGGACGGGGTGGCTGGCGGCTCCTGCGAGCCGACCAGACTCACCTCCGTGCTGGGAACCGGCGAGGTGGCCGTCGCAGGTACCGAACGGGGCACCGTGGCGCGCCCGGCCGCCGGTATCGATGAGCTGGCTTCCACTCCCGCCACCGGCTGATTGGCCGCCGGCTCCTCGACCGCCGGTTGATGGCTCGGCGCGCCCGGCTCCAGGGTGTGCCGGGCGAGGTAGCCGATGACCATGATGGCGAGCAGCGCGGTCGCGGCGGCGGTGAGCAGCGCCACGCCGGGCACGCGCCGCCGATCGGGCTGGTCGGAACCGGGCGACTGTGGTGCCTCAGGCGCGGGCCGTTCCGCTCCGGGCGGCGGCTGGAGGGCCGCGGGGGCGAACCGGAGGGCGGCGGTGGCCGGCTCGTCGAGGGGTCCGCTCGCGAGTTCGGCACCTGGTCGCCAGGGCCCCGCGATGGCGACCCGATGCAGGTAGCGCTCCACCTGGTCCGGGAGCGGGCGCTGCACCGGGTCCCGGAGCAGCAGGGCGGCCAGCAGCGGGGCAAGTTCCCCTGCCGCGCTCGTCGGGTCCGGGTCCTCGTACACGGCTGCGGCGAGCGTGCTGATCGGGTCCTCGCGGCGGTATGGCGGTTGGCCTTCGACCGCGGTGTAGAGCGTGGCGCCCAGCGACCACAAGTCGGAGGCCGGAACGGCCGTGCCGCCCCTGATCCGCTCAGGGGCGATGTAGGCCGGCGCGCCGACCAGCAGGCCGGACGCGGTGAGCGCCGCGTCGCCCTCGACGGTGGCGATGCCGAAATCCGTCAGTACCGCGCGCCCGTCGCCGGTGACCAGCACATTTGACGGCTTCACGTCGCGGTGCAGGATGCCGTGCCCGTGTGCGGCCTGCAGCGCGGCCAGCACCTGCAGGCCGATCTCGGCGGCCTGGCGCGGCGGCCACGGGCCCTCGTCCTCGATGATCTGGGCCAGGGTGCGCGCCTCGAGCAGCTCCATGACGATCCACGGACGGTTGTCTTCCTCGACGACGTCGTAGACCGTGATCACGTTGGGGTGCCCGATGGCGGCCGCGGCCCGCGCCTCCCGCAGGGCGCGCTCGCGCAGCGCCTGCCAGCCCTCCATGGACAGCCACGGTGGCGCGCCCACGTTCTTGACCGCGACCCGGCGCTGCAGCACCTCGTCGACGGCGGCCCACACGCTGCCGGCGCCGCCGTGGCCGATGAGCTCGGTCATGCGGTAGCGACCGGCGAGGAGCCGTCCTCGCAGGTCATCGACGGGCTCGGAGGGCCCCACTACTGTTCAGGTTCCCCGCTCGGCGTGATGATCACACGGCCGTGCGGCGTCCGCCGTCAGTGCCCCGCCGGCTGCGAGCCGGGGCGGGTCGCCGTTGGCGTTGAGTTGGTGTCGTCCACTGTGTCGTCCGCTGTGTCGTCCACGGTGTCGTCCGCTGTGTCGTCCGCACTGGCTGCCATCCGCGCCGGCCCCGCCGCGCCGTCGTCGCCGATCAGGCTGCCGATCGCGGCCCCGATGTCGATGAGCTGGCGGCGGACCTGCTCGTGACGCTGCACCAGCTCGGCCACGCTGGCCCTGTTTTCGCTCCCCTCGCCGCGCGCGTCTTCCAGCACGGTGGTCGCCTGCTTGGTGGCCACCGTGAGCCGCCGGTCGGCCTCCGCGGTCGCCTCCTTGGAGAGCCGGGTCGCCTCCT
>DASXTS010000277.1:0-2944 GCA_036505275.1 Pseudonocardiaceae bacterium | reverse complement strand
CCAACGGCGACACGCAGTGGATGACGGCCGGGTCCGGCCTGCTCCACATCGAGGCGCCGCCGGAGCACCTCGTCATGTCGGGCGGTCTCTTCCACGGGCTGCAGCTGTGGGTGAACCTGCCCGCGAAGGACAAGATGCTGCCCCCGCGCTACCAGGACATCCGGGGCGGCAACGTCGAACTGCTGACGTCCCCTGACGGCGGCGCGCTCCTGCGGGTCATCGCAGGCGAACTGGACGGCCACCAAGGTCCCGGCAGCACGCACACGCCCATCACGATGATCCACGCGACGCTGGCCCCCGGCGCCGAGGTCACCCTGCCCTGGCGCGAGGACTTCAACGGCCTCGCCTACGTCCTCGCGGGCCGCGGGACGGTCGGTGCCGAGCGCAGGCCGATCCACCTCGGCCAGACCGCCGTCTTCGGCACCGGCTCCTCGCTCACCGTCCGCGCGGACGAGAAGCAGGACTCACCCACGCCGGATCTGGAGGTCGTCCTCCTCGGCGGACGGCCCATCCGTGAGCCCATGGCCCACTACGGCCCGTTCGTCATGAACACCCGCGCGGAACTCCAACAGGCGTTCGATGACTTCCAGGCCGGTCGGCTGGGAGTCATCCCCGCCAAGCGGGTACCGCACACCGACTGAACCCGCTCCCTGAGCCCTGATCCACCGATGTGATTCCGGAATGATCATGTCGCCGTTTGTGGGTGATGGCCGGGATGAGGGCATGCCTGGTCTGCTGGTCTGTCCAGCATTTCCACTGTGGTCGGGATGTCGGGCCCTGGTGGGCGGGGTGGACAGGACGGGTCAGACCGATGGCGGTGGTGCGACGTGCACGGCGTCGAAGAGTTGTTGCCAGGCGTCCCGCCAGGGCCAGTGTCGCGGCAGGTGAACGGTGAGATAGCAGCGGGCGGAGCGGGCCAGGCGGGCCGGCACGGCGATCAGGTGGGCGCGGAGGGTGGCCGTGGTGGCCGTGGTGTGAAAGACCGACGCCAACGACCCGGCGGCCCGCAGCAGGTTGTGGGTGATCGCCCAGCAGGTCAGCCAGGCCGCGTTGGCCTGGAAGTGCCCCGAGGGCAGGTGTGCCAGGGGGCCGGCTTTGCCGTCGGCGATGACCTGTTCGATCACCGCGTGCCGGCGGTGGTCGGCTTCGGCGGGCACGAGTTCGAAAGGGCTGTCGGTGAACACCGTGTGGTAGCGGTAGGTGGGGAACAGTTCGGTCTGCCCCGCGGATGCCGTGGTGTGTAGGCGTTTCACGCGGCGCACGATCAGCCTGGCGGTGACCTGCTGGGCTTTACGGCGTCCGGTGAACGCGGTGTAGCACGGGATTTCGGCGACCTCGGCGTCGGAGATCAACTCGCCGGTGTCGGGGTCCTCGATCGCGTTCGGGTAGCGGATCGGGATCCACGCGTGGTCGGCGATCGTGGTGATCGCGGCGGTGATGGAGGGGTTCGTGCCGGTGGTCAACGAGAAGTACGCGCCGGCCCGGCGGCAGGCCGCGACCACGTCGGCGGTGTAGAACTTCGCGTCCGCGCGCACGATCCGTATCCCGGTGCAGCCGATCTGGGTGGCGACGGCGAGGGCTTCGGCGACGAAGGACTCGGCGCCGCGCACGTCGGCGGCTTTGCCGCGGCGCATCCGCACCGCGGCGATCACCGGCCGGGCCGTCGGGGTGGAGACCACCGCGAGCAACGGATGCAGGGTGCGTTGCCCCTTCAACCGTCCATGCTCCGCGCCCTGTTTGGCGTGTCCGTAGACCCGTTTGTGGGTGGGGTCGATATCGATGAACGCGATCGCGTCCGCGTCGGGGAGCAGTGGGGTGCGGGCGGCCAGTTCGGTCAGGAACGCCCGGTGCACGCGGTGGAGTTGGCGGACGTGTCCGTGGGTGAACGACCGCAGGAACGTGCCCACGGTGGAGGGTGCACGGGTCCCGGTGAACGCGAGGTCCATGCCGCCGTGCCGCACTCGGTGGATGTCGTCGATGCTGCCCGCGCCCGCGGCCATGGCCGCGACCAGTGACATCACCTTCGCGGCCGGGTTGGCGCCGCCGCTGTTGTCCGCGGCGGGGATGCGGATCGCCTCATCGGCCAGGTCGGGCAGGCGGCATTGTTGGGCCAGTCGTAGCACTGGTATCAGGCCCGCGGCGGCGATCAGGTTCGGATCGTCGAATCGTGCCGACACCGCCGAGGCGGTATGAGAGGATCGCACTTGGCAGATGTCCTTTGCTCACGCGTTGATGGAACCGTCGCAAGTCCCATTATCGCAGTTCAGAGGGCATCTGCCTTCATGTTTGAAGGAATTTCAGAACACAATCCTCGGTGGATTGAGGCTGAGTCGGTCGATGCCGTAACCGCCTTCGCGAGCGTGACGGCGGACAACGGACGCGCCGCCCTCGCCGAGCAGTGGCTGACGGCCGCGCTGGAATCCGTGCTGGAGCGCTTCAAGGCATTGCTGGTTTTCGGGACGAGCGAGGCCAGCGCTGGCTGTGCTGAGCTGAGCTTCGCCCTCATGACGGCGCGTGAGCAAGTCCGGCACGAACTCGGTCTGCCTCCCGACGCGGGCGACGACCTCGCCAACAGCCTTCAGAACAACCTGACCGCGGTGGAGTCCGACGAGCGCGTGGCGACATTTTGGCCGCGGGGCGAGTTCGAGTGCATGCTGGAGCGCTGGCCCGCGCTGCGCGAGGAAGACGCGACCTGGGACGACCATAGGGCCAAGGTGGAGCGCACGCTGGTGCACTTCAGGGAGTCCGAGGTGGCCCCGGCAGTCGTGGTGGCCGCCTAGGTCGACGGGTTGGTCGACTTCGCGCAGCGCGCCGGGATGGACCCCGGACTGCCCAAGACCCGCCTTGACTACCTCGACTACGTGGCCGATCACGGACAATCGACCGAGTGGCCGCCGGGGCGCAACGACGCGTGCTGGTGCGGCTCCGGCGCGAAGTACAAGAA
>DASXTS010000276.1:0-3531 GCA_036505275.1 Pseudonocardiaceae bacterium | reverse complement strand
CGTCGGCCGAGGGCAGAGGGTCGGTGAAGAAGTCGCCCGGGTAGAAGCGCAGCCGGTCGGTCAGCCCGTGCTTGTCGACATAGGCCTCGAAGGCCGGCCGCACGATGGGAAGGTCGAAGCCGCCGCCGGTCAGCTGCGGGTGGCGCAGCGCAAGTTGGACCGGCACGCACCCTTCGGCCGCTCCGACGTCGATGACCGTGCGGTAGCGGCTCCAGGGGAACTTCTCCGCGATCGCCAGTGCGGCGCCGATGCTCAGGCCTGTCATTTGATGCATGAACTCGGTGAACGAGGCCGGGTCGCCGTACTGGTCGAGGAAGTCCTGGTCGCCCTCGATCTGCGGATGACCGGTTTGCAGCGCGGCGGTGAGCGAGTCCCAGTGGCTGGTGTCGGCGGCCATTCCGACCACCATCCCGCCGACATAGGTCGGCTTGGCGCGATCCAGGTACAGGTCGGTGGCCGGCGTGTTGGCGTACAGGTCGCCGTCGCGCTCGAGCATGCCGAGCGAGACCAGCGCGTCCAGCCAGTCGGTGCTGCCCCGCGGCTGCAACCCCAGCTTGGCGCAGTACCTCACCGGTGAGCGGGCCGTCGGCGAGGGTGGTGAACAGCCCCAGCTCGACCGCGCTGACCAATGCCTTGGAACTGGAATATGCGCGGGTCAGCTGCATGATCGCCGCAGGGGTGGGGTGCGCGTTGCTCATGGCTGTCCTCGGGAAGTCATGTCGTCACGCGGTTCGCAGATCGAGGTGTCGGCCTGGTCCAGCATGATTGCCGGGATGAGGAACCGGTGCCGGTCCGGGCAGCTGACCTTGACGTGCTCGACCGGCCCGGCCGTTTGGTGCAGCGTGCGGCGCCACCGGAACAAAACCAGCGCCGAGGGCCGCGAAATCCGCTGGCCACCGTCCCGGCGCACGTTCGCGAGTACCCGCCGGACGGTGGAACCGGGTGAGCGTGGACATGTTCTGGCAGTGGGTTAGGGGATGCCGCAGAACACGGCACCGACCTGGAAGAAGTTCTCCTGGGCTGGCGGGGCGCTGTGCGAGCCAGGACCGGCTTGCGGGTTGTTTGCGAGCACGTTGGCGCATGCCGTGCCCGTGTGCGCGGGAGCCACCGGGCTGGGGTTTGGTGCGGCTCCTGCGGGCAGGGCGGGGATCCAGATCGTGCTGATGGCCAGCGCGAGGGCTACCGCAGCGCCACTCTTCTTGATCATTTTCGTCACCTCGTTTGTCGGTGGGCGGACAGGACGTGGCGGGACGCTAGGACGTCGAGGCGGTCGGGCGCATCGGGGCCGGCCCGGGATCGGGGCCGGGGGTAGCCCTGGTTCCGTCGAGGCCGGGGAGGGGTCACCATGTCGGGCATGGGGACGGCGGTGGCTTCGTTCCCGCTCGGCGCGGTGGCCGGGCCGGACAGCCGTCGGGGGACCGCGGCGCTGGCGAGTGTGATCGCGGCGGCGGGTGGGGTGGCCTGTGCGCTGTCGATCGCGGCGCCGGCGCTGCGTGGGCTGCCGCTGCACCCGTTGGATCAGGCGATCCACACCGGGGTCGCCGCCGCCTACATCGGCACCGGTGTGGTGGCGCTGTTGCGCCGTCCGGGCAACGCGACCGGGCTGCTGATGGCTGCGATCGGGTTCTTGTGGCTGGTCGGCGACCTGTACTGGATCCCTGGCGCGGTGCCGTTCACGATCGCCGCGACGTTCGCGTTGTTCTACCAGAACGTGTTGGCGCACTTGGCGCTGGCGTATCCGAGCGGGCGGCTGCCGGGCGGGTTCGAACGCCGGGTGATGGTCGGCTTGTACGCGTGGACGCTGGTCAACAACCTGGTCCGGATGCTGTTGTTCGACCCGCGCGCCGGGGGCTGCGCCGGCTGCCCGGCGAACCTGCTGCTCGTCGTCCATGACCCCGGAGTCGAGCGATGGAGAAACGACGTCACCAGCTACCTCGACACCGCGGTCATCGTGGCCGTCGGGGCGGTGATCGTGCGGCACTGGTGGCGCCGGACCCGCGCGGTGCGGTACGTGATCGCGCCGGTGCTGTGGGCGGCGGGGCCGGCGGTCGCGTACCTGGTGACGAGGGAGGTCGCCGACGATTTCGTGACGTTGTCGCCGACCGGGGCGCGGATCGTGTACCAGTTCATGCCGGCCGGGCTGGCGGTGTGGCCGCTGGTCTTCCTGGTCGGCCTGCTGCGCACCCGCCTGGACTATGCCCGCGTCGGCGCGTTGCTGCCACAGCTGAGCGGGCCGGTCGCGCCGGGCCGGGTGCGCGACGCGCTGGCCGCCGCGCTGCACGACCCACGGCTGGAGCTGCTGTACTGGTCGCCGATCACCGACGGGTACGTCGACCTCGACGGTCACCCCCGCGAGCCGGTCGCCTCACCGGGGCGGACGGTGGCGCCGATCGGCGGCGCGGGCGGGCCGCTGGCGGTGATGCTGGTCGACGAGATCGTGCTGCAGGAGCCGGCGCTGCTGCAGGCGGCCGGGGCGATGGCGCGGCTGGCGCTGGAGAATGAGCGGCTGCAGGCCGAGGTACGCAGCCAGCTCGTCCAACTGCGCTCCACCACCGCCCGGCTGGTCGAGACCGGGCAGGACGCGCGGCAGCGGATCGAGCGCGATCTGCACGACGGGGCGCAGCAGCGGCTGCTCGCGCTGTCGATGACCCTGGGACAGGCCCGCGCCCGCGCCGGCGACGGTGCCGACCCGCGGCTGCGCGCGTTCCTCGACCATGCCGCGGATGACCTGCAGCAGGCGATCAGCGAACTCCGCGAGCTGGCCCGTGGGATCCACCCCATGCTGCTGACGCAGGAGGGGCTCGCGTCCGCGCTGAAGGCATTGGCTGAGCGGGCGCCGCTGCCGGTCGAGATCAGCGCACCATCCCGACGCTTCGGCGACACCGTCGAGTCCACCGCGTACTTCTTCGTCTCCGAAGCGGTGACCAACGCCGCCCGGCACGCCGCCGCGTCGGTCGTGCAGGTCGAGGTCACCGTCGCCGGCGACGAGATGACCGTCCGCGTCCGCGACGACGGCGTCGGCGGCGCCAGCCCCGCCACCCCCGGCGGGTCGGGCCTGCTCGGCATGCGCGACCGCGTCGTCGCGTTCGGCGGACGCATGACCGTGACCAGTCCCACCGGCGGGGGAACCACGATCGTCGCGAGGCTGCCGTGCGGGTGATCCTGGCCGAGGACTCGGTGCTGCTCCGCGAGGGGCTGGCCCGTTTGCTCGGCGACGCCGACATCGAGGTCACCCATGCCGTCGGCGACGCCGACACGCTGCTCGCCGCGGTCGACACCCACCCACCCGACGTGGTCGTCACCGACATCCGCATGCCGCCGACCTTCACCGACGAAGGGCTCACCGCCGCGCTGACGATCCGCGCCCGCCATCCGAAGGTCGCGGTGCTGGTGCTGTCGCAGTACCTCGAGGCCGCCTACGCCGAACGGCTGCTGCGCCACAGCGCCACCGGCGCCGGCTACCTGCTCAAAGACCGGGTCAACGACGTGACGGCCCTTTGCGACGCGATCATCCGCGTCGCCCGCGGCGAG
>DASXTS010000275.1:0-2097 GCA_036505275.1 Pseudonocardiaceae bacterium | reverse complement strand
AAAACCGCCGGCCGAACACCGAGACCGGAACCCCCACTCCCCTCCCAAGCCAATCCTTGAACGCAAGCTTGCGGGCTCAACGTGCCCAGCCGAGGCAATCGCGACGGATCGATGACGGGATCCCGGGTCGCGGTCCGGCATGATCGCCGGAACTGTCGAGCCCGATTGCAGCGCCCGCAACGCCAGCCGACAGTCACGACGATCAAGGACCGCGGGCGGCGCCGATAAAGCAGTCGGCGCTGGAGTTCACACCACAAGATAAGCGATCCACCGCTGCCAGGCTGGCACACTTAGGTCACGGATCAATCCCTTTCGGCCACGATCATCAGTTCTGTCCCGATCGCCCAAAACGACGACCTCACTCCCATTCGATGGTGCCGGGGGGCTTGCTGGTGATGTCCAGCACCACCCGGTTGACCTCGGCCACCTCGTTGGTGATGCGGCTGGACAGCCTGGCGAGCACCTCGTACGGCAACCGCGACCAGTCGGCGGTCATGGCGTCCTCGCTGGAGACTGGGCGCAGCACGACGGGGTGTCCGTAGGAGCGCCCGTCGCCTTGGACGCCGACGCTGCGCACGTCGGCCAGCAGGACGACCGGGCACTGCCAGATGTCGCGGTCCAGGCCAGCGGCGGTGAGCTCCTCACGCGCGATGGCGTCCGCGGCGCGGAGCACGGCCAGCCGCGAGGCGGTCACCGAGCCGATGATCCGGATGGCCAGGCCAGGCCCGGGGAACGGCTGGCGGTGCACGATCGTCTCCGGCAGGCCGAGCTCGAGGCCGACCCGGCGCACCTCGTCCTTGAACAGGGTGCGCAGCGGCTCGACGAGCTCGAAGCCGAGGTCTGCGGGCAGGCCGCCCACATTGTGGTGACTCTTGATGTTGGCCGTGCCGGCTCCGCCGCCTGACTCCACAACATCGGGATAGAGCGTTCCCTGGACCAGGAACTGGATCTTCTCCCCGTGCGCGCCGGCGTCGGCGACCACGTCGCGAGCGGCTGCCTCGAAGACCCGGATGAACTCCCGCCCGATGATCTTCCGCTTGTCCTCCGGGTCGGTGACGCTGGCAAGCGCGTCGAGGAACCGTGCGGCGGCGTCCACTGTGACCAACCGGACGCCGGTGGCGGCGACGAAGTCCCGCTCGACCTGCGCCCGCTCCCCGGCCCGCAGCAGCCCATGGTCGACGAACACGCAGGTGAGCCGGTCGCCGATGGCGCGGTGCACGAGCGCGGCGGCGACGGCGGAGTCCACTCCGCCGGACAGCCCGCAGATCGCCCGGCCGTCGCCGATCTGGCGCGCCACCCGAGCCAGCTGCTCGTCCACAATGGACCACGTCGTCCACCGTGGACGGATGCCGGCGATGTCCCGCAGGAAGCGGCGCAGCACCTCCTGACCGTGCGGCGAGTGCGCCACCTCCGGGTGGTACTGCACGCCGGCCAGCCGCCGCGAGGTGTCCTCGAAGGCCGCCACCGGTGCGCCCGGCGAGGACGCGGTGACGGTGAACCCGGCGGGCGCCCGTGAGACCCCGTCGCCGTGGCTCATCCACACCGGGTGCCGCGCCGGCAGCCCGCCGTGCAGCACACCGCCGTGCAGCACACCGCCGGGCAGCACACCGAGCTCGGTGCGCCCGTACTCCCTGCCGCCGGTGTGGGCCACCGTGCCACCGAGAGCCTGGGCCATCGCCTGGAAGCCATAGCAGATGCCGAACACCGGTACCCCGGCGTCGAACAGCGCCGGGTCGACCGAGGGCGCGCCGGGCGCGTACACGCTGGCCGGGCCGCCGGACAGGATGATCGCGGCCGGGTCGCGGGCCAGCAGCTCGGCGACGGAGGAGGTGTGCGGCACGATCTCGGAGTACACCTGGGCCTCGCGCACCCGCCGTGCGATGAGCTGCGCGTACTGCGCGCCGTAGTCGACGACCAGCACCGGCCTATCGTCCGGGTGAGCATCATCCATGCCGGTCAGGGTAGCCAGCGCTGCGCAGCGCGTTCGGCTTACCTTAGGGCCATGACTTCACCGCAACCGCGCCCGTGCTTTGTCGCCGGCAAGGCCGAACCGGGCGCGGGCCCCGGTGCCGGCGAGATCGTGGTACGGCACCCGTT
>DASXTS010000274.1:0-5692 GCA_036505275.1 Pseudonocardiaceae bacterium | reverse complement strand
GGCCGCCGAGGCCGGCGTGGACTGCTTCGTAGCCGGCAGCGCCGTGTACGAAGCGGACGATCCGAGCCGCGCCGTCGCCGCGCTCCGCGAGCGCGCCGTCCGAGTGACCCAGCGCCTGGCCCGGTGAGCACGCTCGAGGTGCGCGCCGAGGATGTGGAATTTCCCCAGTCTGATGGGGACGATGTCACATCGTCGCAGAAAGCGGCGATGCGGCGGGCCATTGCGGCCGCCGAACGGGTGCGCGGCAGCACCAGCCCCAACCCGCCGGTCGGTTGCGTGGTGCTGGACGCCGGCGGCATGCAGGTCGGCGTGGGCGCCACCGAGCCACCGCCGGGGTGGCACGCCGAGGTGGTGGCGCTGCACCAGGCCGGGGCACGCGCCAGGGGTGGCACGGCCGTCGTCACCCTGGAGCCGTGTGCGCACCACGGCCGCACCCCGCCGTGCACCGACGCCCTCATGGCAGCCGGCATCGCCACCGTGCACTACGCCGTCGAGGACCCCAGCGCGGCCGCCCGCGGCGGTGCGGGTGTGCTGCGCGCCAACGGCGTCGCCGTGCACCACGGTCTGCTCCGCGAGGAGGTCGAGCGCGGCCAGCTGCGCGCGTGGCTGCACTTCACGCGCACCGGCACGCCGTTCGTGACCTGGAAGTTCGCCGCCACCCTCGACGGGCGGGTGGCCGCCGCCGACGGCACCAGCCGGTGGATCAGCTCGGCGCCGTCCAGGGCCGACGTGCACGCGATCAGGGCGACCGTCGACGCCGTCGTGGTCGGCACCGGCACGGCGCTCGCCGACGACCCGGCGCTGACCGTGCGGGACGAGCACGGCTGCCCGGTGGGCAGGCAACCGCTTCGGGTGGTGGTCGGCCACCGCGAGCTACGACCAGATGCGCGGCTCAATGACGGCGCGGCGCCCACCCTGCGGCTGGCCAGCCACGACCCGCACGAGGTGCTGCGCGAGCTCGCCGCGCGCGGCGTGGTGGACGTGCTGCTGGAGGGCGGCCCGACGCTTGCCGGTGCGTACCTCGCCGCCGGCTGCGTGCACCGGGTGCTCGGCTACCTTGCCCCGGCGCTGCTCGGCGACGGTCCGGCCGCGTTGGCCGGCACCGGCGTCGGCACGATCGGCGACGCCATCCGGCTGGAGTTGGAGGACGTCACCATCATCGGCCCCGATCTGCGGATCAGCGCCACGCCGACACGACGCATCGACGCCAGCACCGAGGAGTAACGCCACGTGTTCACCGGCATTGTCGAGGAGCTGGGCGAGGTGACCGAGGTCACCGAGCTGACCCACGCGGCGCGGATCACCGTGGCCGGCCCGCTGGCCACCGGGGACGCCAGACACGGCGACTCGATTGCGGTGAACGGCGTGTGCCTCACGGTGGTCGAGGTGCGGGACGGCAGCTTCACCGCCGATGTGATGCTGGAGACGCTGCGCAGGTCCAGCCTGGCCGGCGTCGCGCCGGGGGACCGGGTGAACCTGGAACGGGCCGCGGCGCTCGGCCACCGGCTCGGCGGGCACCTGGTGCAGGGCCACGTCGACGGCACCGGCCGGGTGCTCGGCCGCGAGCCCGCCGAGCACTGGGAGCTGGTGCGCATCTCGCTGCCCCCCGAGCTGGCCCGCTATGTCGTGCTCAAGGGCTCGATCACGGTGGACGGCGTGTCGCTGACCGTGGCGAACCTCACCGACACCGACTTCACCGTGAGCCTGATCCCTACCACGCTGCGGCTCACCACGCTCGGCGTGCGCAAGGTCGGCGACCTGGTCAACCTGGAGGTCGACGTCGTGGCCAAATATGTCGAGCGGCTCACCGCACCGCACCTCGGCACGCGGCAGCCGCCGGCCGCCGAGGAGGAGAATGCGGCCGTGGAGTCGAGCACGACATGACGAACATCAGCACGATCGAGCGAGCGATCGCCGCCATCGCCGAGGGGCGCCCGGTGATCGTGGTGGACGACGAGGACCGGGAGAACGAGGGCGACCTGATCTTCGCGGCTCAGATGGCGACGCCGGAGCTGGTCGCGTTCATGGTGCGGTACACGTCCGGGTACATCTGCGTGGCGCTCACCGGCGAGACCTGCGACCGGCTGGACCTGCCGCCGATGTACCCGGCGCAGGACCGGCTGCGCACCGCGTACACCGTCACGGTGGACGCCAAGCACGGTGTCACCACCGGGATCTCAGCGGCCGACCGGGCCAGGACGATCAAGCTGCTGGCCGACCCCGCCGCGACCGCCGGCGACTTCCTGCGGCCCGGACACGTCGTCCCGCTGCGCGCCAAGGAGGGCGGCGTCCTGCGCCGGCCCGGCCACACCGAGGCGGCCGTCGACCTGGCCAGGATGGCCGGGCTCAGTCCGGCCGGTGCGCTGTGCGAGATCGTCAGCCAGAAGGACGACGGGGAGATGGCCCGTTTTCCCGAGCTGGAGGTGTTCGCGGCCGAGCACGACCTGCCGTTGATCGCCATCGCGGACCTCATCGCCTACCGGCGGCGGTTCGAGAAGCAGGTCGCGAAGGTGGCCGAGGCGCGGATCCCCACCGTGCACGGCGAGTTCCGCGCGGTCGGCTACGACAGCCTTATCGACGGCATCGAGCACATTGCGCTCGTCAGCGGGGAAATCGGCGATGGCGAGGACGTACTGGTCAGGGTCCACTCCGAGTGCCTGACCGGGGATGTGTTCGGCTCGCTGCGCTGCGACTGCGGGCCCCAGCTGGACGCGGCGCTGGCCGCGGTCGCCGCCGAGGGCCGTGGCGTGGTGCTGTACGTCCGCGGTCACGAGGGGCGGGGCATCGGGCTGATGCACAAGCTGCAGGCCTACCAGCTGCAGGACGCCGGCCACGACACGGTGGAGGCGAACCTCGCGCTCGGGCTGCCGGCGGACGCCCGCGACTACGGCACCGGCGCGCAGATCCTGGTCGACCTCGGGGTGCGCTCGATGCGGCTGCTGACCAACAACCCGGCCAAGCGGGTCGGCCTGGAGGGCTACGGGCTGCGGGTGGTCGGGAAGGAGCCGCTGCCCATCCGGCCCAACCCGGAGAACCTGCACTACCTGCGCACCAAGCGCGACCGGCTCGGCCACGAGCTGCACGAGCTGGACACCTCCCTGGACAGCCCGGTGAACCTGGGTCAGGAAGTGAGCGCGCCGTGAGCGGCCAGGGCCGGCCCGCCGTCGAGGTGCCGGATGCCACCGGTCTGCGGCTGGCCATTGCCGCCACCCGGTGGCACGAGCGGATCACCGGCGCGCTGCTGGAGCGCGCGCTGGCCGCCGCGGCGAAGGCCGGGGTGGCGGAGCCGACGGTGGTCCGCGTGCCCGGCGCGGTCGAGCTACCGGTGGTCTGCCAGGCGCTCGCCCGGACGCACCACGCCGTGGTCGCCCTCGGCGTGGTGATCCGTGGCGGCACGCCACACTTCGAGTACGTGTGCGACGCGGTGACCGCCGGCCTGACCAGGGTCGCCCTGGATGAGTCCACGCCGGTCGGCAACGGCGTGCTCACCTGCGACACCGAGGAGCAGGCGCTGGCACGCTGCGGGCTGCCGGAGTCCACCGAGGACAAGGGCTTCGAGGCGTGCCTGGCCGCGCTGCACACCGCCCTGGTACTGCGAGACCTCGGGTGAGCACCGAGCACAGCCTCGACGTCCGCCCGCGGCGGGCCCGCTGGATCGCCGTCGCCATGGCCGTGGCGCTGATCGCGTTCTTCAGCGTGGTCGGCGCGCTGCTGCGGCGCAGCGACACCGGTGTGTACTTCCGCACCGCGGACCAGGTGGCCATGGTGCTGCTCGGGGTGCTGCTGGCCGGTGCCGCGCTGCTGTTCGCCCGGCCCAGGGTGCGGGCCGACGCCAACGGCGTGCACGTGCGCAACATCATCGGAAGCCACCAGCTGCCGTGGGCCCTTGTGCTACGGGTGTCGTTCCCGGAGGGGGCGCCCTGGGCCCGGCTGGAGCTGCCCGACGACGAATACATCGCGGTGATGGCGATCCAGGCGGCCGACCGCCGCCACGCGGTGGCTGCCATCACCCGGCTCCGGGAACTGCACCGCCGCTACGCGCCGGTGGTCGCGGCCGACCCGCAGCCCCCGGCCGACCCGCAGCCCCCACCCGAGTCGCCGCGCCGAGAGCCCGAGCCGCAGCCCGAGCCGCGCCGACAGCCCGAGCCGCACCGACAGCCCGAGCCGCACCGACAGCCGGAGCAGCAGTGACCGGCCCGGCGGCCGCGGTGCGGCTCGGCGACATCCGGCTGCGGAACCGGCTCGTCACCTCGGCCAGCCTGCTCGGCTACGGGGTGGCCGACACCCCGGTGGTCCGGTTCGGCATGAGCCCGATCTCCACGTTCGTGCCGCTGAGCAGGTTCGGCGCGGTCACCACCCGCACCCTGACCGAGCAGCCGCGCGAGGGTCACTTCACCACCCGCACCGACTGGCGGCTCGCCGAGCTGCCGCGGCTGCTGCGCCGCTACGCCACCGTGCTGCGGCGCACCGACGCCGGCTGGTTGAACGCTTTCGGCTGGGCAAACGTCGGCCTGGACGCCTACCTGCGCGACTACTACCCGCGCACCCGCGACCAGAACACCATCATCTCGCTCGGCGGGTTCTCGGCCGACGAGTTCGTCACCCTTGTCGAGACCGTGAACAAGGCCGTCCCGACCGGCGACATCGCGGCCGTCGAGTTCAACGTGTCCTGCCACAACGTCAACTTCGACTTCACAGCGATCATCGAGGACGTGCTGGCCAGCGCCGTGCCGCGCAGTCACCACCCGGTGATCCTCAAGCTGTCACCGGACTTCGACTACGTCGCGCACGCCAGGCTCGCCGCCGAGCACGGCGTCTCGGCGCTCACCGCGATCAACACCGTGAAGGCGTTGCGGCTGGATCCGCGCACCGGCACGCCCTGGCTGGCCAACCGCTACGGCGGGCTCTCCGGCCGGGCCATCAAACCGATCGCGCTGCGGGTGATCGCCGAGCTGCGTGACGCCGGGATCACCCTGCCGATCATCGGCAGCGGCGGGATCAGGTCGTACGACGACTGCCGCGAGTTCTTCTGGGCCGGCGCGGATGCCGTCAGCCTGGGCAGCGCAAGCTGGCTGACCAGCTATCCCGGGTACGCTCTCGCACCGCTGCACGGGCTGCGGATCCGGTCCCTGCTGCGCCGGATTGAACGATCCGAGCCGCCGGATCGTATGCGTCAGGCGGCAGGCCGGACTCTGCGCAGGAGGCATTCGTGACCGCTCGGCCCCACGGCCCGACCGACCCGTCCCGCCGCCAGGTGCTGTGCGGTCTGGTGGTGAGCCTGCTCGCGCCCGGCGCCCTGGCCACCGCGTGCGGTGGCGGCTCGGGCGGCACCGGCACCACCACCGGCGCCGGCAGCGGAACCGGCGGTGCGGCCACCACGACGACCACCACCGGTGGCTCCGGCGGCACCGGTGGCACCGGCGGCGCCCTGGCCAAGCTGTCCGCCGTGCCGGTCGGCGGCGGCGTCATCGTGAACAGCCCGAACGGGATGGTGCTGCTCGTGCAGCCGACCGCCGGGACCGTCAAGGGGTACGACCCGACCTGCACCCACCAGGGCTTCACCGTCGATCCGCCGCAGAACGACGTCATCACCTGCGTCAAGGGCCACGGCAGCCAGTTCAACGCCGCCGACGGCAGTGTCCTGAAGGGGCCGGCCACGACCCCCCTGCGTAGCGTGAATGTCAAGATCGAG